>JBAXOG010000004.1:0-69027 GCA_037133395.1 bacterium
ATCGCTTGCATCAGTTGGGATGGAACCGTCTTCCCTGATCAGTTCTGGCGCACCAAGCCCGTAGGAAATGTACTGGAGAAACCGTTCAGTGAAATTTGGGGCAATCCCCCGCCGGAGTCGCTGCTCGCCAACCTGCGTCGCAGGAAGGAATTGGTTACAGGCCGTTGCGCAACCTGCCGCTTCCTCGATATCTGCGGCGGCAACTTCCGTGCTCGCGCTGAAGCCGCCACGGGTGATATCTGGGGCGTTGACCCAGCCTGTTACCTCACAGATGAGGAGATATTGCGACCACTGAGTGGTCGCAATAATGAGGTTAAAACCCCCTGACCCCTTTCTTATGCCCCATTCGCACAAAGTCGCATCAACCTCCGGTCCACGCGTGATTGCGTGGGAGGTGACCCGTCGTTGTCCGCTGGCCTGCAAGCATTGCAGAGCTGGAGCGTGCGATGTGCCTTATGAGGGCGAACTGACAACGGATGAATGTAAGCGCGTTATTGATTCGCTGCCTCGGGGGCTGATGATTATTTGGACCGGCGGTGAGCCGATGTCGCGGCCGGATATTTTTGATCTGGTGCGTTACGCAACGGCGCGGGGCATCCGATCGGTGATGGCACCCTGCGGCATGTTGGTGACCGAGGAATCGATGACGGCTTTAAAAACGGCAGGCGTAATGGCCTGTAGCTTCAGCCTCGATGGTGCGACAGCTTCCACACATGATGCGTTTCGCGGCGTTGAAGGAGCCTTTGAAATGGTAACGCACGCTATGGATGTCGCCCGGCAAGTCGGCATGCCTTTTCAAGTGAACTGCACGGTTTCACAACTGAATCGCAGTGAACTGCCAGCTATTCGCGAGCGGGCGATTGCACAGGGTGCAAAGACGTTAGACCTTTTCTTCCTTGTGCCAGTCGGGCGTGGGAAAAATTTGCGTGACTTGGCACTCTCTCCAGTGGATACCGAAGCTACTTTGCGCTGGGCGTTTGAAATGGACGCCAAGGGACCGATTCATGTCCGTGAGACCTGTGCGCCACAAGCCGTTCGCATCTGGCACGGCTTGGGCAAGCCTGGAAATCATCCGGCGGGCTGCATGGGCGGTAAAAGTTTTGTCTTTATTTCACACACGGGGATTCTGCAGCCATGCGGCTTCTTGGATGTGGACAGCGGCAATTTGCGGAATGTGGGTTTTGATTTTCAGAAGGCTTATGCAAACTCAACAGTCTTCAAAGAACTTTCTGCGCCAGACCAGTATGGAGGCTTTTGTGGGCATTGTGATTTTCGCGTGAGTTGCGGTGGATGCCGTGCACGGGCGTATGCGGCCACAGGAAATTACATGGGGGTGGAGACCAGTTGTCCGCTGAATCGAGGTACAGTATGAACACAGATTTAATTCGTCGGTTGCCCTCTGTCAGTCGTGTGCTGGAAACGCTTGAAGCCAAACAGTTGGTGGAGCGTTATGGACACAGTGATGTGGTCGCCGGAATCCAAACGGTTATCGAGGAGGCGCGTACGCAACTGCTGGCAGGCAAAGAAGAGGGGATGGAGCTTACGACCGAGGCTATTCTGCTGCGCGTGAACAATCAGCTAGAGAGGCAGGATGAACCCGTCTTAAAGTCCGCCATCAACGCCACGGGAATCTTGTTGCATACAGGGTTGGGTCGTGCCATGATGCCAGAGGTGGCGCGGCAGGCAGTTGCCTCGGTTGTGGGATGCTGTACCTTGCAAATGGATTTAACGGATGGTGCGCGCATCCATCGCGAACATGTCATTAAGAACTTAATTTGTAGCCTGACTGGCGCAGAAGATGTGTTGCTGGTGAACAACAATGCAGCCGCCACAATCCTCGTGTTGCGCGCATTGGCGAGTGGCAAAGAAGTTATTGTCTCCCGTGGCGAGCTAATTGAAATCGGCGGTGCCTTCCGTCTGCCCGATATCATGGCGGAAAGCGGCTGTGTCATGTGTGAGATCGGCACCACGAACAAGACGCACCTGCGCG
Source organism: bacterium (assembly GCA_037133395.1). Lineage (GTDB taxonomy): Bacteria > Verrucomicrobiota > Kiritimatiellia > RFP12 > UBA1067 > CAIZQW01. The sequence continues at coordinate 1,991 of JBAXOG010000004.1, forward strand.
ATTACGAACGGGCCGTTACGCCAGAGACAGCCATGCTACTCAAAGTGCATAAAAGCAATTATGATATTGTCGGGTTTACGCATGAAGTGACGATTGCAGAACTGGCGGTGTGCGCGCATGCCCGTGGACTTCTCGCGGTGGATGATCTGGGATGTGGAGCGATGATTGGTTTGGAACAGTTCGGGCTTGCACATGAGATGACAATGGCCGAGAGCCTGGCTGCGGGTGCGGACCTTGTATTGTCGAGTACGGATAAGCTCATTGGCGGACCTCAGGGCGGGCTTATTTTGGGTAAGGCGAGTGTGATAGACCGTATTCGCAAGCATCCGCTGTATCGTGCGATGCGCGTGTGCAAGTTGACGCTCGCGGCCTTGGAAGCGACGTTGCGCCTTTTTAAGAATCCAGCCAAACTCATGCAGACGCACCCGCTTTACTTTATGCTATCGAGAGCACCGGATGAACTGCGTCAGCAGGCGGATATACTTGCCCAGCAATTGAGCCAGATCATACGTGATGTGAAGGTTTCTGTTGTTTTGCACGAGGCATTTTTAGGAGGAGGTTCGTTGCCAGGGCAAGCACTGCCGTCGTATGCTGTCCGCATAGATGCCAAAGATGCGTCTGTGTTGGCGCGACGGTTACGCGAAGCAAGGCATCCGGTTGTTCCGCGTGTCCATGATGGAGCGCTTTATTTGGACATGCGCACGCTTTTCCCGTCTGAATGTGTCAAGGTCGTTGATACGTTCGGCGCGATACAATAAATAAAGGGCAAGATTTATCATGCCCATGCAATAAAGGGCGCGCTATATCGCGCCCGAGTAGGGGTCGTTTATGGATATTATTTTTCCATACGCCGAGGCGTATGCAAGGCTGATGAAGCCATCGCAGGATGTGCAGGAGCGGACAGAAGGCTATCAGGCCCATTTTCATTGGAGTGAACGCCATTTGCAATGTCTGTGGTTTGATGCGCGGTATCGTCCATCTTTTTTCTGTCTGGCCAACAATGAGACGGTTACTGTGCTTGACCCTGGCGAGTGGAATTTGGAGGCTGGACCTGATTTTCTCAATGTGACCGTACTGGTCCAACCTGGTGGCCGTCGCATCCGTGGGGATGTTGAGGTGCATGTGCACCCATCTGACTGGGATTCGCACGGACATTGCAAAGACAAGGGTTATGACTCGGTGATTGCGCATGTCACTTGGTTTTCAGGACCTGTGGCTAAGACCTTGCCACAGTCCGTCTTGTCCCTGTCGCTTGCAGAACCGATCACTGCGCGTTTGGATTTATCCTTGGATGATATTGATTTAAAGGCCTATCCGCATAGTGTGTTACCCGAAACACCACGTCCCTGCGAAGCTTACTTGAAGAATAATCCCAGTCATGCGCGGGATATGTTGCAGGCAGCAGGACAGTACCGGCTCCAGTCCAAGGCTTCGCGTATACGCGCACGCTTGGCGCAGTCCGGAGACCGGCATCAGGTCTTCTATGAAGAGTTTATGGCTGCCCTCGGTTATAAAAATAATCAGCAGGCCTTTCGCGGCTTAGCTCGTTTGGTTCCCGTTACGCAGTTGAAAGGACTTTCCCGGGATGCGGCCTGTGCAAAATTGCTGGCGGTTGCGCGCTTGTTGCCAAGCCCTGACGTTGCTAGAGACGAGGAGTCGCGCCAATTTATCCGTAGCCTGTGGGATATTGCCTGGAAGCAAGGGGATGAACTCCTGCCTGGCGACCTCGAGTGGCATCTTCATAATAGTCGGCCACAGAACTCGCCAGTAAGACGCATTGCTGCTGCCTCCACGCTCTTTAGTGGGCTACGCGATCTGCTGTGCGATATTGAACATCTGGCATCGATACCTGGACATGCCTGGTTTGCTCAGGTGACCCAGCGTATTGAATCTCACTGCGCATGGCCTCTCTGGAATCAGCGGTTGAGCATGGGGTCACCTTCTGATGAAGAACATCCTGTTGCCTTGCTGGGGGAGGCACGCATTGCGGCAATCATCACCAATGTCATTTTTCCCTTTGTTGCGGTTGAGGAGGTACTGCCGCAAGAGGCCATTCTTTATTTGCCGCCCGAAGAAGTGTCCGCCCCCATGCGGCTGACCGCGTTACATCTCTTTGGCCGAGATCATAATCCAGCGGTGTTTTATGCGGACAATGGGCTTTTGCAGCAAGGGTTGCTCCAGATCTATTTAGATTTCTGCTTAAATGCAGGTCCGGACTGCGAAGGATGCTCATTATGCCAGACGTTACAAACGTAAGCGGGATTCGAATTTAAACATTATCGAATTGAGTTTTTGGGATAATTTTTATATACTGACATATTTCTTTTAGAGGAATTTTTCAGTGTGAACACAAAGCGAAAAATAGTTGTGACATCGGCCTTACCCTATGCGAATGGGGATATTCATATTGGTCACCTGGTGGAATACCTGCAAACTGATTTTTGGGTACGTTTTCAGAAGATGCGCAATCATGAATGTCTCTATATTTGTGCTGATGATACGCATGGCACTCCTATCATGTTGCGTGCACGCGCTGAAGGCATTTCCCCTGAGACGCTGATTGCCCGCAGCCATGAGCAACATATTAAGGATTTCGCTGACTTCCAGATTCGCTTTGATAATTACTACTCGACGAATTCAGAAGAGAATCGGACATTCAGTAATCTTGTTTTTGCCGCGATGCAGAAGAGCGGGGCAATCACGGTTCACGAACTTCCCCAGCTTTATTGTGAGCATGACGCCATGTTCCTTCCTGACCGGTTTGTCAAGGGAACCTGTCCGAAATGCGGCGCGGAGAATCAGTATGGGGATGCCTGTGATGCATGTGGGCAGACCTATCCTGCTGAAGAACTCAAGCATGCGACGTGCGTAACATGCGGCTCTACGCCTGTCATGCGCAACAGCGAACATCTCTTCTTTGAACTCGAGCCGTTCCGTGATTTTCTGAAGGCATGGATTCCGAAGCACACGGCTCCGGACGTGGGGCACAAGCTATTAGAATGGTTTAACGAACCGCTGCGAGGCTGGTGTATTTCGCGCGACGCACCCTACTTTGGTTTTGAAATTCCGGGGCATCCCGGTAAGTTTTTCTATGTGTGGGTGGATGCACCGATCGGGTATCTGGCTTCGCTTCAGAAATGGTGTACGGATCACGGGCAGGACATCGATGCTTGGTGGAACAATCCGGAAGCAGAGCTGTATCACTTTATTGGCAAGGACATTGTCCGCTTTCACTGTCTCTTTTGGCCAACCATGTTGAATGTGGCGGGCATTAAGACCCCGAACCAAGTATTTGTGCATGGTTTCCTGACGGTTAATGGCGAAAAGATGAGCAAGTCCAAAGGGACCTTCGTCAAGGCGCGTACGTATCTGGATTATCTGAATCCGCAAGATTTACGTTTCTATTACGCCTGCAAATTGAATGGTACGACAGACGATTTGGACATGAACTTGGGCGATTTTGTGAACCGCGTGAACTCTGATCTGGTCGGCAAGATCACAAACTTGGCTTCACGTGGTGCGCAGATGTTGCACAAGAGCATGGGTGGGCAGACCAGCGTGATGGACGCAGAAGGCCGAGCCTTGTGGCAGGTTGCCTGTGGTCGCTCTGAAGCGGTGGAGGCTTATTATGAAGCCCGCGATTTTGGAAAAGTCATGGTCGAGATTCGTGACATCGCGGATGCCGCCAACCAGTACTTTGATACGAAGGCTCCTTGGGCGCTTGTGAAAACGGACTTGGAAGCTGCGCGACAGGTGATGACCTCTGTGTTGAATATCTTCCGTGTGCTGGCAATTTATTTACAGCCGGTATTGCCAGTCTATTCCGAACGCGTTGCGAAACTTTTTGGTGAGCAGGCCTATCAGTGGTCGGATTTAGAAAAGGCGATTGAAAATCACGCCATCAACCCCTACGAATATCTGGCCACGCGCGTCGATGCAACGGTTGTGGAGAAGATGATCGAGGCGAGTAAGGCTGCGCCTGTAGGGGCGACCGATCGGTCGCCCGTCCCCGCGATCGATCGGTCGCCCGCTTTGATCGACTCAATCAAAGAGACCATCGATTACGATACCTTCGCAAAGACGGATTTGCGTGTGGCGACGGTTGTCAGTGCCGAATATGTCGAAGGCGCGGACAAGCTGCTGAAGGTGATGCTGGACATTGGCGAGGCAAAGCCACGCCAAGTGTTCGCAGGCATCCGCAAAGCGTATGCCCCGGCGACGCTCGTAGGTCGGCAGGTGGTGATGGTTGCGAACCTTGCGGCTCGCAAAATGAAGTTTGGCATGTCTGAAGGAATGATCTTGGCGGCTGGTAATCCGGATGGCTCATTATTTGTGGTTTCTCCGGATGCAGGTGCAATTGCTGGGGCCACGGTGAAATAAGGAAAACGAACGATGAGTGATCAACTTAAAAATGTAGTGGATAGTCAGGAAGATTCAGGAAAAGACTCGGCGAGACATTTCTTCAAGAAGGAAGACTGGATAGCCTCAATATTGTCGTTTCTTTTTTCGACCTATATTTTTATTTGTAACATGGCGCCTGAAGTGACGTTACAAGACTCTGGCGAATTGGTGACGGGCGCATTTACTTTTGGCGTTCCGCATCCGCCCGGATATCCGCTGTGGGCCTTCCTGGGCTATATTTGGAGCCATTTCATTATTCCCTTTGGTAATCCAGCTTGGCGTATCGGCATGATGTCCGTCTTTACTGGCGGTTTGACTGTGGGTGTGATGACGCTGATGATGACACGCAGTACGCGCGTGTTGTTGCATACGCTCCCGTGGTCGAAGAAGATCGATGATCGGTTGCTGCACTGGATTGCTTTGTCTGTTGGCACGAGCACTTCCTTGCTTTTCGGCTTTAATCGGGGTGTTTGGCTCTGGGCGAGTGTCTCGGAGATGCGCGTGTTGAATGCCTTTTCGTTTATTTTGATCGCCTGTTTCTTCTTTGCTTGGATGGTGCAACCTCGGCGAAAAGGCTTTCTTTATGCCTCCTTGTTGACGTATGGATTGAGCATGACGAACCATCAGACCGTGGCGGTGATGGCTTTGGCGCTGGTGGCGGGTACGTTGGCATTGGGGTTGGATAAGTTTTTTCAGCAACGCGATGAACAGCTTGTGGCAAAAGTAAAAGTGAAGCCGTTTCAGTTGATGATGACGTCCCTGACGACCTTCTGGGATTTAACCGTTGCGGTACTGTTCAGTTTGGCCGCAGTCTTTTCACTCTTTGCTTGGTTGCGTCTCGATAGCACGATGGTTCCAAAAATTGTCGCACTTGCAGGGGCGGGCACCTTATTGCTGATTGCCGGATTTAAGGCGGGATGGGTCAGTCCGCGCTATGCCTTTATTTATACGGGCTTGATCTTGTCTGGCTGCGCACTCTATTTGTACATGCCGATTGCCGCATCGACGAATCCGCCCATGAACTGGGGTTTTGCTTCCACGAAGGAGGGATTCTTACATGCGATTACGCGGGGTCAATATGAGAAACTTCAAATGGCGGATCCGTGTAGTCCTATTTTCGGCACTCAAATTTTTGTCTTTGTTCGTGGCATGGTTCGTCAGTATTCATTGGTGCTTTGCTTATTTGGCTTGGTCACTTTGTTGGTCTCGACAGGATGGATCATCCAGCGGCTCTCCCAGGAGGCTAAAAAATATTTTTGGATTTTGCTCGTGTGGTTGGCCGCAATACCGACGTCTATGATCTTGATTTCCGCTTTGCGCACGGTCGTTTTGAAGCTACCGCTGGAATTCTCCTGGCAATTGATTATCTGGGGTTTCGGACTCTCAACGCTCCTATGCTTGTTGATTGTCCTTTGGCTCTACCTGGAATGGCCAGGACGTTCCTGGGCGATTTTTGTTTGGGCGGCATTCCTTGCCTCCAGCCTTGGGTTGATCATGATTATTAATCCCAAACTGGATCGGCAGGAGCAAGAGATCACGATTAAGTTCTTTGCGCCAGCGCATGGCTTTTATGCCATGCTGATTGGTTATGGCATTGCGATGACTTTCGCGTTTGTTCTCTCGGTATGGCGGACCATTCCCAAGGTGCTCGTCTATGTTGTCTGTATCGCACTGTTGGCGTTGCCCTATATTCCGTATGCGATAAACTGGAGTCTCTGTTCGCTCACGACGCATGATTTCGGATATCAGTTCGGCTATCGCATGTTTTGCCCAGGGGGTGGATATCCAGATATGGAGAAGGATGCAGTTTTGTACGGCGGGACAGATCCGGGGCGTTTTGTGCCAACCTACATGATCTTCTGCGAAAGCCGTGTGAAGCCTCAGCACCGTTTCCAGAGTCCGCACCTGCCGGAATCAAAGGGGCGCGATTTCGATCGTTCGGATGTCTACATCATTACGCAGAATGCTTTGGCGGATGGCACCTACATGAACTATATTCGCGATCATTACGATTATAGTCGTCCCAATCCGGAAGATTCCAAGACGCTGGAGAAGTTCAGTCCGTGGCAGCGCAGCGTCTTTAGATGGGGCTGGAATGCACTCGATCGCAAAAATGATTTTCCGAAAAAGCCGATTCGCATTCCGACTCCGGATGATAGTGCGCGGGCTTTCCAGCAGTTTGTGTCAGAAGTGCAGAGCGGGGCGCGTCCGAATCGCGGGGACATTGTCATTGAAAATGGCCGTGTGCAAGTGACAGGTGCCTTGGCGGTGATGGAGATCAACGGTATTCTGGCCAAGTATATCTTTGACTGGAACAAGACCAATCATGCGTTTTATGTTGAAGAGAGTTACGTCATTCAATGGATGTATCCTTATCTGAGTCCAGCAGGCGTCATCATGAAGATCGAGAAGGAGATGCTGCCCACTCCGCAGCAGAACCCGAAACTGTGGCAGGATATTGTCGCCAAGGATAAGGCGTACTGGGATAAGTTGACGAAGGAATTTACTGCTCGCGAAGAATTTCGTCGGAATGCCGATGCAAAGAAATCCTTCTCTAAGATGCGCTCTGCGATCGCAGGTGTTTATTTGTTTCGCGGTATGATGGTTGAGGCAGAATATGCGTTTCGTCAGTCTGTCGAATTGTGTCCAGAAAGTCCCGAAGGTAATTTTCGGTTGGCGGAACTCTGCATGAATCAACGTCGCTATGCGGATGCGCGTCAGCTCATAGCTGCCTATCTGGCGATTGATGAATATAATGCGAGCGCAAAGGGTTTCTTGAATCAAATTAATGACATTGAAACCTGCGATAAGCGTCGCACAGCACTTCAAGCGAAATTAGGTACAGGCGCAGATGTTAATGACGTCATGGAGTTACTGTCGATCTATGCGCGGTTGAATCTGCAAAATGAATTGTCTCAGTTGAGTGGCATGGTGCTCAATAACGACAAGGCCCCCCCAGAGTGCCTCTTTCAGGTTGGAACGCTGTTGAATAGCGTGCGGCGTCCAGACCTCGCGGCGAATGCCTTCCGCCGTTATGTGACGCTTGTGCCGCGCGATCCAAAGGGCTGGGTTGAAATGGGCTGGCTGAGCATCACGCAAAATAAGAGTAACGAAGGGTATGACGCCTGGCGTCGGGCTGTGGAATTAGGTGGCGAAATCACGCGCAGTCAATTGCGCACAGAAGGTCGTTTCCAGCCCTTGTGGCAGCAGCAGAATTTGCCGCCGCCCTTCCGAGACTTAGTACAGCCGAGTCGTACGCGCGTGGGTGGAAACTTTGGATTTTAACGACAGGGGGGAAAGGTATGGACGCAGGCACATTTTTGAAGGAAAACGGACTGGATGTTGAGAAGATTGATCGTGTGGCATTGCTTGCAACCTTTATTGAGGAGATGGATGCTGGGTTGGCTGGCAAGCACTCCAGCTTGATGATGATTCCTTCGTTTATCACGATTGATAAACGTGTTAAGACCCATACACCCGTGGTTGTGCTGGATGCAGGTGGAACAAATTTGCGTGCAGCCGTGGTCACAATTGATGGAAGTGGCAAGGCTTCTATCGGTTCATTCTTAAAGCGCCCCATGCCTGGAACGCGCGGAGAACTTTCGGCAGAAGCATTTTATGATGCTTTCGCAGACTTCCTGATGCCGGTGATTGCAACGTCTGAAACTATTGGGTTCTGCTTCTCTTATCCCGCTGAAATCACACCGACGTGTGACGCGAAGCTCATTTGCTGGACCAAGCAGATAGAGGTTCCCTCGGTGGTCGGTACGCTGATAGGTTCCGGTTTGCAGGACCAGTTGGCCAAGCGCGGATTCAAGCGCAAGGCTGTCATTTTGAATGACACGGTTGCGACGCTACTGGCAGGCAAGAGCGCGGGCGTAGCAAAAGCGTATAGCGCGTACGTGGGGTTCATCCTAGGGACAGGGACGAATACAGCGTATGTGGAACACAACGCGAACATCACGAAACGAAGCGATTTGAACAGCAGAGAGTCGCAGGTTATCAATGTCGAGTCTGGTGGATTCAGCCGCGTGACGCAATCGGCCTTTGATCAGGCCATGGATGCGCAGACACATGATTGTGGACATTACGTTTTTGAGAAGATGATCTCTGGCGCGTATCTCGGCCGTATCGGCTTTGAGGTGCTCAAAGCTGCTGCAAAGAATAACCTCTTCTCTGCTGCGGCTGTTGTAACGATCCAAACATGGGACAAACTTTCCAATATGGATCTGGATGCGTTCTGCGGGGATAAGCCACAGGCAAACAATCCCTTCATGGTCGAATCGTTTTCGGTTGCTGATCGTAATACCGTCAAGCAGTTATGTACGCCTGTCTATGCGCGTGCTGCTGTGTTAACTGCAATTAATCTGGCTTCTGCAATCCTTAAGACGGGTGAAGGAAAAGATCCGCAGCATCCGGTCTGTGTGAACGTCGATGGCTCGACCTACTACAAGACGCTCACAGCCGACTTCCAGAATCGTGTGCAGCACGAACTGGCAGCCTTGTTGAAACCCCGTGGTATTGCATACGACCTCATCAAGGTGGATGAATCGCCTGTGATTGGCGCGGCGGTTGCTGGGTTGATGGCCGGCTGAATAGAAGTACATGCAAAAACAAGCACCCCTCTATTGTAATGATGCAGATAGCCTCGCGGAGACTGTGCAAGCGGCGATCGAACGCAAAGGGCTGTTGCGGGGGGTGAAGCGTTTGGGTGTGGCTGTGTCCGGCGGGGCGGATTCGGTGGCATTACTAACCCTGCTGGCGCCAATCTGCAAAAAAAACAAAATTGTACTCTTTGTGCTCCATCTGGACCATGGACTACGCGTATCTTCTGTACAGGATGCGAAATGGGTCAAGGCGCTCGCAAAAAAAGCAGGTGTGTGGTGTGTTGCAGAGCGTCAAGAAGTCACGGCTCATCAAACCGAAGCAATCTCTGTTGAGATGGCCGCGCGGGATGTGCGACAAGCATTCTTTGCAGAGTGTCGGGCACGGTTTAAACTCGATGCGATTGCCACAGGACATCAGGCGGACGATGTTGCGGAAACCGTATTGCTACGCTTGATGCGTGGAGCAGGGGCCGCAGGTTTGGCACCTCTGAGAGATCGGTCACGCGGCGTTATACGCCCTTTGCTGCGTGTCTCTGGCGCGGCAATCCGTGCTTGGCTCAAACAGAAAAAGATAAAATGGCGCGAAGACACGACCAACAGGGACGTGTCGATTCCGCGCAACAAGATGCGGGTTGAGATCTTGCCTTTTTTAGAAGAGAAGTTTGGCAACGCGCTACGCATGAATCTATGCAGGACCGCAGAGATTTTACAAGAGGAAGATGCTCTCTTGGAGAAGCTGGCGCAAGATTATGTCACGAATGAAAGGCCTGACGAGACCTTGGACATAAACAGACTCAAGGTGTGTCCCTTTGCGTTGCAGAGACGTGTGATGCGGTTGTGGCTCTGGCAAGCAGAGGCTCCTTTGCCAAGTGGCTTTGAGACGGTTGAGCGGTTACTCGCCTTGGAAGAAGGCGACAAGGAGCAGCTCGCGGAAGATGTGTATGTGATGCTTCGGGCTGGCGCATTACAAATCATCCACACAACGCCTATTCAGAGACCTACAATAAAGGTGAACCTCCGGGGTCAAACGCACTGGGGGGATGTGGTGATTTCATGCACGTCGGGTAAAGGGATCGAGAATGTTGCGGATAGGACAGGGTTGTATCCTGCGGTGTGTACGATCAATCCGGATCTGTTGGATGGAAAACCGCTCATGGTAAGAAGCCGTCTGCCCGGGGATCGCCTTCAGCCTTATGGGATGAAGGGGACAAAAAAGGTGCAGGATATTTTGGTGGATGCGAAAGTTCCCGAGCACCTTCGCGATGCTGTGCCGCTCTTGGTGTGCGGTGAAGAGGTGGTCTGGATTCCGGGTTATCGCATAGCGAGCCGTTTCGCTGTCCCGTCGAAGACTGCCAAGAGTTTACGGATAGAGGTGGTAAGCCCGCCGCCCGGGAACGAGAGCAGTGCTCAGTAATCAGTCGGACAGGTCGGACGGGATTGGGGAACGCTCAACGGCCAATTTTGAATAAGGCAATAACGCAATAAGGCAATAAGGCAATGCTTATAAAGGTTTTTACAGAGGCGATTGATTTTAAGAGGGTTAAACAGTTTTTGGCAGAGGGATGCAAGGTGTCGTTGCTCATCCGCCATTCGGAACGTCCAGCGATTACACCCGGGGATACGACATTTGGTCACTCCTTGGCCTTGACACTTCGCGGTAAAGAGATGGCGCAGAGGGCAGGCCAGTTGCTAGCTGGATCGTATGACGTCCGGTTTCTGTCGAGTCCGATGGTGCGTTGTCAGATGACGGCTGCCTGTCTTGTGGAAGGCATGGGATGTGAGGGGGCTGAGGTGATTGACGAACCGATTTTGGGGCTGAAGAATTTTTATTATGATGATGCGGAGAAGCTGCCAGGGGAGATGATGAGATGCGGCTATATTCAATATATGCTCGATTATTTGCGGACAGGATCTGCGCTTTATTCCCATGATATTGCTGTGGCGACACCTCAGATGGTCGCCTGGCTACAAAGCATGACAACCCGGCAACTCAACGTGCTTGTGTCGCATGATATTTTTGTTGCAGCTCTGCTTGCGGGTATCCAGGCTCGCACGTATACGGCAGAAAATTGGGTTGGTTTTTTGCACAGCGCAGCAGCGATTTGCACGCCGGAGCACGACTGGCTCTTCTATCCTTGTGTACCCTCTTTGGTCATAGAAGACACTATATCTTTTGTTCAATAGGGACGGGCTTACTCGTATCGTCTGCTTGAGGGATATCTGTGAAGAAGAAAGCCGTCATGGCAAGTATTAAAACCAAGCAGACAATCGTGGCCGATTTTACGATGCTTTGTTTCGGGAGATCGACATGCGTTTCTCGCTCTTCAAGACTATGCATCCATGCCTTGGCCGTGGGCTTCTCGTTTTTCTTACTGAGAAACACAAGCAGATTTGCAAAGTGAAACATCAAGAGTAAGCCTATGACGAACGTAACATATTGCGAATAATGAGCGTAAAACGCAACAGCCCACTGACGATCCAGCTTTAGGGCGATGAAACACACGAGGAGTGAGCGAATCAGATTAGCAACAAAGGTAATCGGAATCGCGTAACAGAATACCGCCCAACGTTGCAGGCGTGTCTTGACCGTAAAATGGGCAAACGTGGTTGCGATGACTAACATGGAAAAGAGTGAATGTATGCCGCTCAAGGGCGCATCGGGTTTTAAGTTGAAGCCTTTAAGACCCAGCAGGTCACGCAAGGTGGTAAACCCGGATTGCTCCACAGATGTCCCGAAACGTATGATCATCTCCGGGAGGGGTTCGGATAGCGTCTTGAGACAATCAAGATAGAAATGAACCGGAACGGCGAAGGCTAAAAATCCCATCGGGAACCATAATAATTTAGCGGCTTCTTTTCCCCAAAGAGAATATGAAACGGAAACGACAACGCCGGCAAGCGAGAGAAGCTGAAAGGGAGGTTTGTCGCTCGAAGCAGATGCGACAAGAGCGCCCAAGAAAAGACAGGTTAATCCGAAGCCGATCCAGGAGGGTAAAGAAGCGGCTTTCGAAATCTCGTTTCTCCGGCTACAGAGAGCATAACAACTAATCAAGGGAACGAACCACTCGAAGGATAGAAGTTGTGTGGCCGATAATTTTGTGAAGTCAATGGCTATTGCGCTGAACAAGATCGCTTTAAAATGAAGGCAGCCGAGGACGATTAATACGCCTAACGTCACCGCGCGTAACCACGCTAAAATTTTTATATCCATTTTCAATCCTGCCTATTTGAGAAGTATTTTCGGATACAACTCATCTAAAAAGGCTTCAAACTGCTTTCTCGCTTCTGGGTCATCCAATGGAGCCGATACATTAATGGCAACCATCGCCCAACGATTAATGCGATTCAGGATGGAGCGATCCCAGATGTCGAGTGATATGCGCTCAGCATGCGAGGCACACTCATGGTTGGGGCTCACGAACCAATAGACGAGCGAAAAAAGATAATCGGAGGACGAGCGTTGAGCTTGAATAATCCGCGCTTCCCGAGGGTGTCCCGATTTGATATCTAATTTCTCTTTTTTTGCGCTGAGCATCACGAATCCTTGTGCAGGGAGGCAGAGCTCCGCCCGATGGATACTTCCACGGCTTCGTCCTGCAATGACAACGCTGACCGAATAAATGAGCCCATCCGCAGAGCGATAGACCCTTTTAAGGATTTCTGTATCTTTAGGAAGGTCTTGTAACTCACCCATCGAGACTTTCTCCATTTTTCCTCCACAGGTCGGACACTTAAATCCGTCGCCTTGTTGGCATTTTTTTTCGATCAGAATTTGTTCTTCCGAGTGATCATTGCATTGTTCGTTGTGACAGAACCAGGGCTGATCGCCATTAAAAGAACCGACTTGTTTGGGAAGGCTCGCAACAATAAAACGCGCTGAATCGTAGACAGGGGCACTCACCATCCGATTGCTGATAAAAACAAAGAGCACACAAAAAGAGATAAAGCCGACGGGAACGAAATCTTTCCATGTCAGTGGCCGCACACATTCATTTTCTTTCGAGGCATGGACAAAAAGCGAACGAAGACGCGGGAAAAAAGTGATAGCCCAAGTATCTATTTTCACCATCCATCGACCTGCTTCGAACATCAATAAAACGCCGATGACAAAAATGACGAAACCAGAATAATCATGATAGAAGCCCGTTGCAATTTTTTGTCCAAAAAAACGTGCGACCAAGCAAATGGAAAAAATCCGAAACATGTTTCCAATCATTGCGATGGGCAATGAACAGGCAAAGAGCATCCATTTCTGAAGGCGTGTTTTTAACGTAAAATGAGCGTAGGCCGCTGTCAGTGCCATCATGGCAAAGAGCGAACGAATTCCGCTGCAGGGATCGGCCACATCCACATTGAACTCGCCTCCAGGTACGTGAGAAAAAAGTGCCGTCCCCGAACGTTCAATGGCCATGCCGAATCCATTGAGAATACAGGTGGCCATGCCAGAAGAAAACATACGCAAGTGCATCGTGAAGAAATCAAGAAAGGAAGAAATGGGGACTGTAAACAATAGGAATCCAGCCGGGAATAACATGAGCTTAGCCGTAGGCCGTCCCCAAAGGGCATAAGGGATAGACCAGATGAGTCCAATCAGGGACAGTTGCTCAATACGTGATTGCTGTCCGCGTGCTCCAAACCAGGCTGCGACCAGAAACAGGCAGGACCAAAAGAACCCTTGCCAAGAAGGCCTCCCGATGGCCATGGCTTTGGAAAAATCAACCCGCATTTTCCAGATCGCAAAAAGGCTGACAAACGGGATGACCCATCCATGCGACATATCCTCCAAGGGTTCGTTAAACATCACCAGGGTGTAACCTATCATTCCTGAATAATTATAATAGGCAAAGAAAACCATAAGGGCGACCATTATAAATCGCGTCCAATCAAGTATTTTTTTCTGCATGATCATTTCGACTCTTTTCCTTGTCACAGGGCTTTATGTAATTTAAAGTGCTTGCTTTACGATACCGCTGATACGTTCGATATCGGATTGATTTAAACTGGCGCCTGACGGGAGGCACAACCCAACGTTGAAAAATCGTTTACTAACCTGCCCGCCAACCATTTTTGCAGATTGGAAAACGGGTTGAAGATGCATGGGTTTCCAAATCGGACGAGACTCAATATTCTCGTTTTCCAAGGCCTTCATCACGTTGCTAACCTCCTGTGAAGGTGAAGCCGTGCTAGGTGTTGTGCTGTCGGCGTTGAGGGTGATGACTGTTAGCCAGCGTGTGGCTTTGCCGTAAGCAGCTTCGGGCATAAAAGAAAGCCCAGAGACGCAGGAGAGGGCATCACGATACCAACCAAAAATCTGATGTTTACGGCGAATGATTTCAGGCAGAATCTGAAGTTGTCCGACCCCAATCGCCGCAACGATATTGCTCATGCGATAATTGTAGCCGAGTTCGCCATGTTCGTACCAGATGTGATTTTCACGCGATTGCTGTGACCGTTTACGCGCGCATTCGACAAGGGCTGTCGTACGGGAGGTCAGCATGCCGCCACCCGAGGTGGTGATGATCTTGTTGCCGTTGAAGGAGTAGACAGAAGCCCATCCTGCATCACCAGCTTGTCGCTGCTGATACGTTGCCCCAAGCGCTTCTGCTGAATCAATGATCAGCGGAACTTCGTAAGCTGTGCAGATCGCTTCAATGCGATCATAGTCGCAGCATTGTCCATAGAGATCAACCGCAATGACCGCTTTGGGTAAATGATTCTCGCGCTTCGCCTCCGCAAGTGCCTCAGCTAGCAAATCTGGATTCATATTCCACGTGTGCTCATCACTGTCAATAAAAACAGGTGTTGCGCCACGATGCACAGCCGGCGCAATGGAAGCGACAAAGGTTAAATCGGAACAGAATACCGTGTCTCCTTTTTGAATATCAAGTTCGTGGCAAAGTAGATCAAGCGCTGCGGTACAACTGGAGAGTGCACAGGCACTTGGGTGATGGATAAAGGCGGAAAAATCTTTTTCAAACTGGTCGACCATGGGGCCACAGGGTGCAACATAGTTTGAATCGAAAGCTACTTCGACGAGCTTGCGCTCGGCTCCACCCATCCACGGAGGCGATAAAAAGATTCGTTTATTCATGATGTGCACTCCTGATGCGATAAAGAACATCCTCTTTCTCAAACGTAAAATGGCCTGTAAGCAAGACGTTTGACGTATACCCGGCAACAGGCGACACAATAAAAACACGGGCTCTTGTTTTTATCAGTCGGACAAGATCCTCATCTGTCTCACCTGTAAAAAAAGTAATAACGCGAATATGAGGCGTTAGAAGTCCAGCGGCTTGTGCTGCCATGATGGGTCCCGCCGCAGTATTGTCCGCAATGAGGACATCGCCTTGTTTTAGGATAGCACAGACATGTTGAATAAAGCGAGCGGCTGATTGCTCGTTGTGTTTCCAGGGAAACAGCCAATAGCTACTTTCCTCTCTAAAGGGGAGTTCGCGCATCCGCTTAACCCCGCCTTGTCGGGTTTGTAAAAAATGATGGAGGATCAAGGGCGTTGCAAGCGAGAAGAACAAGATCACGGCTCCTAACGTGATCAGATGCTTACGTTGAAGCGTCAGGCTGTCTAATCCCATACCAACCCAAATAACGAGGAGCGCAAGGGAGGGTAATATAAACGTGGCTTGATCGGGTACAAAATAACGAATCCAGAACACAACATGGATCGCGGTTAATCCGAGAAGCACAATTTTGAAGCAAGTATATTTGCTGTGCGTCCGTCCTGCAAAGCCAGCAAATACCCAGGCAGGATTGAATAGGCTGATGCCGGCCAATGCTAAATTCATCTTTGCCAACGGCCAATTAATCGCTCGGGTTCCGACGACAACATCTTCAAACTCGCGACCAAACAAGAGGCTCTTAACCGTTGTAACGAACGATTGTGTGGTGCCCCATTCGATCACAAAAAGTCCGAGGAGTAAACAGGCTCCGAGTAGCCAGGTGCTAGCACAAATAAGAAGAACACGGGCCATGTACAGGAAATGTTTTCGGGCATGCAGATAGACAAAAAGAATGGCATAGATCGGCAGATTTAAAAAAGCGAAATTGTGGAGGGACGCATGCAGGCCGTTCAGCAGGGCGAGAAGGATCCAGCCCTGAACCCTGACCCCTGAATCTTGCTCTGGTGTTGCGCAGAGGTGCGCAACGCAGAGCAACTCCGCCATAAGAAAGGCAAGTGACCAGGTATAGACTTCTGCAATCGTGGACATCCACCACGCCATGTGAGTGAGCCCAAGAGTCAAGACCGCGAGGATGATGGTGGATGTTTTAAGTTGCAACTGCAACAGGATGCGCGTCAAAAAGAATAATGCGAGCGACATACCCAGACCGCTAAAAAGATTCAGTGCATAAAAACGACAAGAGGCCGGAAAGAAAAAAGAAAATAATTCTGCTCCAGCAATGTAGCACGGATGCGAGCGTGCAATTCCGGAGATCCAAAAATAATCATGAGCGAGCACACGATATTGAAATTCTCCGCTGTCTTGCCAGCTTACACCCCGTTGCGCTGTTGCTGCATAAAGAAGAAAGAAACAAACAAAGATCACACCCGAGAGTATCCAGTTTTTATTCGATGTTATGTCTCTGATGCATATCATAAGAGAAGTTATTTCAATCGGGCACGGGTTGTGTGGTCAAGAATGTGAGTCAAGGCGGTTGTGCCAGCACCGAGCGTGGACCACGCTCCCATTTTTATAAGTGGAATCGTTGAGGCGTTGGTTCCGAGGAGTGCCCCTTCTCCGATGTGGCATCCGCCAGAAATGCGGGCTCCTGGACAAACCTGCACAAAGTCGGCCAGAGTGACATCATGACCAACACAGGCTTGATTATTCACGATGACATGGCTGCCGATGAGAGCCCCAGAAGAGACAATGCTCCCGATGCCAATGAAAGAGCCTTTGCCAATGGTCGTGTCAGGCGCGATGATCGCCGTGGGATCAATAATAGAGTGAGGAAGGATCCCAACAGCGCAGGCGCGTGCGACAACGGATTGCCGTGCACGATTATTTCCAATGGCACAGATGAAGCGCGCACCGGGCAGTTGAGCAGCAGCATTCTCCAGTGTTCCGAGCAGTGGAAAGCCTGCAAAAGTTCCGCTCTGTTTATCCGAAGCATCGTCGCAAAAACCGATCAGCCCCAGATCGCACCCTGCATGGTTCATACGGTCGATAATCCAGGCGATTTCTTTGCCGAACCCACTTGCGCCAATGATGATTATTTTTTTCATTGCACTCCCTTGAATTCATCCATGGTGGCTTCACCATCAGCATGGATGCCTTGGCGTGTTAAGACGCGCCAAGCGGTGAGCCCAATTATTTTTAAATCAAGTCCGAAAGTCCAGTGGTCAACGTACCAAACATCATAAGCAAATTTTTGTTCCCACGTGAGCGTGTTGCGCCCATTGATTTGCGCCCATCCTGTTAGGCCGGGACGCACATCGTGGCGGCGCAACTGCTCAGGCGTGTAACGCGATAGGTAACGTACGAGCAGGGGACGTGGACCCACCAGCGACATCTCCCCCTTTAGAACATTGAAAAGCTCAGGCAGTTCATCGAGGCTGGTGGCGCGCAGGAAACGTCCCATGCGTGTCAGGCGTTCGGCATCTGGGGCATCGCCCAAACGCATGGTGCGAAACTTGAATAAGCGAAAATTTTTTCCTTTCAAGCCAGGCCGCTCTTGCGTGAAGAACACCGGGGCGCCCATGCTGATCAACACAACGCAAGCGACCAGTGCCAGCAACGGCAACCAGAGCACTGCTGTGAGAAGCGTGAGTGTCATGTCAAATAAGCGTTTCATGGCACGGGGGTAATAGCGACGGCCTCGATTTCAATGCGAGCGTTTTTGGGTAAGCGCGACACTTCAACAGTTGAACGCGCAGGTTTGTGTCCGGCGAACATCTCCTCATACACTTTGTTCATGAAGGGAAATTCTCCCATGTCTGTGAGAAAGACGGTTGTCTTCACGACCTGGCTCAAGCTTGAACCTGCTGCCGCAAGAACGGCACGGAGATTTAGGAGCACTTGCATGGTCTGTTCTGCGGGGCCTACGACTTCGATGATGCCGGTGACTGGATTGATCGGGAGTTGTCCTGAGCAAAAGAGTAAGCCGTTGACTTCAATGGCTTGTGCGTAAGGACCGATAGCTGCGGGTGCATTTGGGGTATTAATTATGTTCATACTATTTTTTCGTACGTGTAGCAGATTCGAGGGTGTTATACAGAAGCATGGTAATAGTCATGGGGCCGACGCCCCCGGGAACAGGTGTAATCAGCGAGGCGACCTGCGTTGCGGAATCGAAGTCGACATCGCCGACGAGACGGAAGCCGTTTTTCTTAGTGGCATCTGGAATGCGGTTGACGCCCACATCAATGACAACGGCGCCAGGCTTAATCATGTCACCTGTGACCGTATTCGGACGGCCTGCGGCTACAACCAAGATATCCGCTTGCCGGGTAAAGACGGACAAATCTTTCGTGCCCGTATGGCAGACGGTCACCGTGGCGTTGCCGCCTTTGGCCTTGCGCATCAGCAGGTGCGCGACGGGCTTGCCGACAATGTTGCTACGACCGATCACGACCGCATGCTTACCTGAGGTCTCGATACCTGCGCTGATCAGCATTTGTATGATGCCGTTCGGTGTGCAGGGCAGGAAGCAGGTCTCGCCAATCATCATGCGGCCTACATTGATGGGCGTGAAGCCATCGACATCCTTTTCAGGGACGATGGCGTTAATGACTGCGGCTTCATTAATATGTTTCGGCAGTGGAAGCTGTACGAGAATGCCATGAATGCGCGGATCACTATTCATCTTTCGGACAACGGCCAGAGCCTCTTCTTGTGTGGTTGTGGCGGGCATACGTACATCCTCCGAATGCATGCCCGCTTCCTCGCAGGCCTTTTCCTTGGCGGTCACGTAGGAGGTGGATGCGGGATCGAGTCCAATGAGGATCACGCCAAGACCGGGCGTGATGCCATGCTGGGTCTTGAGCTCCGCGACTTGCTTTGCGATATCTGCGCGCATCGTTGCTGCGAGTTGTTTACCGTCGAGTATCATTGCTGAGTTCATAATGAAGTTCCAATAATCAACACGGAATATCCAATATCCAATGGCCTACTTGGGGACAAGGATGTTCTGTGGGTTGTTGTTTCTTTTTGCGGTTGTGACACAGGTGAAAAGAATAGAAATGAGTTCATCTGTTTCTTGTAGAAGAGGGAGTAACTTCTCGGTTGGTTTTATCATTTCTGTTTTGACGATAATCTTCAACCAGACGTTGGTCTCACGGAGTTCCTTTAATGCAATTTTGACCTTGTGGATGAAGTCGGGCCTCGACTCTGCGCTTTGAGCTTCTCCGTAGTTTGGTGCTGGAGATGTTCCGCTTCGTAAAAGTTGTCCGCAAATGTGTTGTCCCGCACTTGAACATGGAAGTGCCTCAGACAGTTTAATAATGCGCACGGCAAAATTAATCAGCCTGTCTTGCAAGTCATATTCTTTTTTTTCGGACATCAAGGTGTCTTCCTAACTTGGATATTCCGTGTTGATGATTGAATGTTGGGACTTCTAAAAGAGCGTCAATTGGTTGGAGGGGGCTTGAATATGTTTTTTCGATGTTGATTTGGCGAGTTTAGGCAGACCAGCCTCGAGTTCGCCCTCTTCGAGGTTGGCTAAGATTTCGTTTGAGCGCAAGAGGACCTCAGCCGGCATACCCGCGAGACGTGCGACATGGATGCCGTAACTTTTGTCCGCCGTGCCAGGCGCGATGCGGCGTAGGAAAACCACGCTGTCGCCATGTTCGCGCACTTGGACGGTGTAGTTTTTGACGCCGTTCAGGGTGATGGCCAGATCGGTCAGTTCGTGATAATGCGTGGCAAAGAGTGTCTTGGCTTTGACACGGGGCGTATTATGTAGATATTCCGCGACAGCCCATGCGATGCTGATTCCATCAAAGGTGCTGGTTCCTCGTCCGATTTCATCGAGCACGATCAAACTCTTTTCGGTCGCATTGTTCAGAATGTTCGCGGTTTCCTGCATTTCGACCATGAAGGTACTGCGACCGCGAGCTAGGTCATCGCCTGCACCGACACGCGTGAAGACGCGATCCAAGATACCGATTTGTGCGCTACGCGCAGGAACGAAGGACCCCAGATGCGCCATAATCGCGATCAACGCAACTTGACGGATATACGTGGATTTACCCGCCATGTTCGGTCCGGTGATGAGCATGATTTGATGCAACGTGCAATTAAGCAACGCATCATTCGGGACGAACTGTTCGGCGTCGGGGAGTTGTTCAATGACGGGGTGGCGTCCATCCTTAATGCTCAGCGTGTCATCCAGTGTCATTTCGGGGCGGACATAACCCAGCGCGAGGGCCCGGTCAGCGAACGAAGCCAGCGCATCCAGTTGCGCCAGAGCATCGGCGGTTTCCTGGATTTCAGCGGTATGGGTGGCTATTTTTTCCCGAATTTCGCAGAAAAGCTCGAATTCCATCGCGACTGCCTTGTCCTGAGCGCCAAAAATCTTCTGCTCGTAGGTTTTGAGCTCTGGGGTGATAAAGCGTTCGGCATTGACGAGCGTCTGGCGGCGTTCATACTCTGGCGGCGCGGAAGCAGCCTGCCCCTTGGAGATTTCGATATAAAAGCCAAAAATTTTGTTATGGCGCACTTTGAGGGTCTTAATGCCGGTCCGATCCTGCTCGGAGGCTTGGTACTTCGCGAGCCAGGCATGACCTTCGGAAGCTAAGGCCCTGAGTTCGTCCAAGTCCTTATGATAGCCATGGCGGATCATGCCGCCGTCCTTGAGGCCGATGGGAGGCGAATCATCGATGGCCGCATGAATGAGGTCCACAAGTTCAGGCAAGGGGTGGATACGACTAGAAAGGTCAGAAAGCAACGCATCTCCGGTTTGTGCCATGCTCTCTCGGATTTCGGGCATCGGAAGGAGTGATCCTTCTAACGCTTTGACATCACGGGCATTACATCGATTGGCGTTGATGCGAGCCACGAGGCGTTCTAAATCGCGGACACTTGCGAATTTTTCGCGTAAGTTATTTAAAACAAGACGGTTACGTGTAAAAAACTCAACGGTGTCCAAACGGGCGTGAATTTCGATCTGCTGGCGTAGCGGACGGACGATCCAGGAGCGGAGCAGGCGTGCGCCCATCGGGGTTCGCGTATTGTCCAAAACGCCCAAAAGTGTATGTTCCTTAGCTTTCCCTCGTTGAGGGATCAAATCGAGGTTCCCGCACGTATTGTCATCTAGCATCAGAAAATGGGCAGAATGACGGACTTGGAGGGATCGAATATGCCCTGCGGTATGGTGAAGTTGTTCGCAGACATACTGAATAAGAGCCCCAGAGGGGCAAACGAGGGCTGGGACGCCCTCGCATCCGTATCCCTGAAGAGAATGGACCTGGAAATGGCGCAGGAGCCGGTCATACGCGCAATCATACTCCAGAGTCCAGTCATCGATTTCCGTTACAGAACCTGCAATGGACGGAACAAGAATCTCAACAAGGCGCGGATCAGAGCGTTGCATCGGACCGACCAAACATTCGCTCGGTGCATACCGCTTCAAGGCTTCCATAAGCGAAGCAATATCCGGAAGAATTTCCGCCATAAATACGCCGGTAGAAAGGTCGAGAAGTGCGAGCCCGATATCTGCGTTCACGACATAAAGGGCAGCCAGAAAATTGTTGCGGGATGAATCAAGAATCTCGTCCTCTGTCACCGTACCTGGCGTGACCACGCGAGTGACCTCCCTGCGGACGATCCCTTTTGCCTGAGAAGGATCTTCCATTTGGTCGCAGATCGCTACCTTTTTCCCTGCACGGATGAGTTTGGCCAAATAGGCATCGATAGCATGGTAAGGTACGCCACACATGGGGGTGCCCGCGCGTTGTGTCAGCGCGACACCGAGAAGAGGGGCTGCGGCACGGGCATCCTCAAAAAACATCTCATAAAAATCACCCAGACGAAACAAAAGAATAACGCCTTCTGGAAGTTCAGATTTAATTCGCCGATATTGCCGCATCATAGGAGTAAGTTCTTCAGAAGACATACGTGCGAATTTTCACAGGTTAAGGGGGTTTAGTCAATGAAAAAAAAACCATTTTCCCCTTGTTTAGAACACAAGGGTCATGGTATGCTAATGAAACTTTTTGTAATGGTTTTTCCCCCTATATGGCGGATGTGTGCCCTTTTGAAGAAAGTGAGTATAGTTATATGTGGTGTAATGTACACTGGCTTCGATGGATTTGCGGGTCAGGCTTGCTCATCATGTGCGCGATTTTAGTGCTAGCGGGCTGTAGCAAGCGCAAAGAGACCCCTCAGCAGGAAGAGGTGTACTCCAATCGGGCGCATGATAAAGGGTATATGGCCTCCTTGTTGACCAATCGCCAACAGCAGGCCCAGGAAGGGTACGCTCGTCTGGCTGTTTCAATGAAAATGACCCAATGTGTGACGCGCGTACGAGCGACGTTACCGGCTGACACAACGGCCGAGGCCCTCAAGAAGGCGCTGACGGCCGATCCAGAGTGGATTTCGCTGGATGAGCAGTCTAAAAAACTTTCGGCAGCCGCGACGGCCACTCTGCAACAGGCACATCAGTTAATCAGGCAGCGCATGCAGGAAGAGATGCGTGCACAAAAAGCTATTGCCCAAGGCAAGGCAAAGGCCATTGATGGTGCCGGTGCACCCAAAACAGTAGATAAAAAGTAACCTAACGTTTTTCGTTTGATTTGAATCAGTCTAATTGGAGAAAAGAATGAATACAACAACACGGTTCACAACTATGATTAAGAAAATGGTTCTCCCTCTCGTTGCGTGCGGCTTGATGTGCGCGACGGGCGCTTATGCGATTGATCCTCCTGGGGATATTATCGGGTTCTACTCGACATCAGCGAATTCGGCTTTTAAGACACCTGGAACAACCGTGGAATTTACGATTCGTCTCTATGGGGCGATAGTTGTTTCAAACTTCTATGGTGCCGCCTGGGCCGCGCCTCAGATACGTATGGAGGTCGGTTCGGACGGTGAATCTTCAACGGCTTATGCCACGTTAGTCGATAAAACATGGACAGTTCCCAGTAATCCGTTCGATGTGTTTAATAGGACGGATTTGACGTTCGCTTATGTGATTCGTCCTGGGGATATGGCGAATCCGCTTAAGATCTGGGGTACGCCAGCATCGGGGTTCCAGATTGTCGATATGCAGAATTTAATTTACAGAAGATATGCAGATGGCACGTCAAGTAACGTTACCTGGAAAGTGAATCCCGCACTCTATGATCAGCCCCTTGACAACCCCCTTGATTCTAATAAAGGTATTCCCTATTTAGACCTTGACATGTCGGCCCAAAAAATTAGTCTTCAGACGCTGAGTTTTGATGCTGCAAATAGTCCTAGCCCGATTGTGGCACGTCAACCGGCAACGCTTTGGCGCGTCAAGTCCGGAGCAACGAACGCACCAGTGGGTGTGGAAGTCATCGTCTGGACGCCTCACACCAATGTCCTTCAGATCGTAGGTGCTACTCAGATAGGTTCTGTTCCTGGAAACGCGTTGTCGGTAATAATCCCAGCAGGGTCTGATTATGTGAACTTCCCGATCAAGGGTC
The DNA here is from genome assembly GCA_037133395.1 of bacterium. Classification (GTDB taxonomy): domain Bacteria; phylum Verrucomicrobiota; class Kiritimatiellia; order RFP12; family UBA1067; genus CAIZQW01. The sequence goes on from JBAXOG010000004.1 coordinate 25,622, forward strand.
TTGACACCAATGCTAGCCCCACAATTGCAACGGTTTATGCCCAGCGTCCATCGGATTATGCGAAAAACATAACGGGTATTACGAACTTCATTAGCCGCTCGGTGACAATTCTGCCGGGCTCGCCCTCGATAAGTCTGGAGTTTTCGAATGGACTGTCCAGTCAGACGCTGGCAGAGACACATGATGAGACGGAGCAATTGGAGTATTTCCAGATCGTTCTTTCCGAGTCTCATACGAACGATGTTTATGTTGATTTGAGTATAACACAACAGCCAAGCACAGCGACCAATATCGTCATGACCCAGCCAAGTGGGTATTTCGTTCCTGCGGGTCTGGAAAGATCAGAGAAGTATACCTTCAGCGTCAGGGATGGTACACGTGAAAGTGCCCGTTTGATTACGCCAGTGCGTATCACACCCTTAGCTACAAACAAGTATACGGTCGTTTCGGCGGGAACGTTGTTTATTACGAATGTCGCCCCGACAATCATCAGTGATTTCCCACCCACTGGGTATGAATATACGCCTGTGACTTTTCAATGGACGAGTCTCTTTGACGTGACGGCGGACTTGGCCAAGGGAATCGTCTTTACGTGGGACTTTGGTGACGGTGCGACGCGTATTACGGAGACGAACTTGACCTCCGCGACATCTGGTCAGATCACGAAGACCTATAAAAATATTGGTTCTACAGCAAGAACGTACCTCGTCACGCTGACAATCACAGATGCTGATGGAGGTTCTTACACATTACCGACTCACACCATTACCATTAATCCGCCAATCAGACCGCCCAACGTCTCGGTGGTTGTAAATCGCGCAGACTTGACTTATCAAGAGGGGGATACGAATGCTACCTATCGAGTTGTCCTCTCAGAGCCTGCTCAACAGGATACGTGGGTGCAGTTGAAATGTCAGTATCCGGATGCAACATCCGCAGATGCTTGCCTCTCCTTGTTAACAACCAACATTCTGATCCGCCAAAACTTCACTAATTCTTCAGCATACGCGATGACGATTCTTGATGGCACGTCAGTGACCGCATCCGGTATCGATATTATGCCGACGATTACTAATGCCATAGCCAAAGCTCAGTATCCAAGTGCTTATCCTGGCATTGTCATGATCCAAAATGCGGTTCCTACGATTGACACCATACCTTCCAGTCAGTCGAGCACGACAGTACCTATTACGACTTTTAACGCTATCGAGATCAATAAGCCCTTTACCTTCCACTATAGAGCGGCTGATGTCAGCGCAGACCTGAATGGAGCGTCACCGATACGTGTTATGTTCGAGTTTCCCGATTTCACTACGACTAATGTTGTTGGTGCAATCGGCACGGTGACAAAGACCTTTACGTTATCTGATTTGGGAATTCAGTACGTGCGCATGACCGCCACGGATAAGGATGGTGGCGTGAGCAGTATTGTCACCTTCCCAATCAATGTTGTTACTCCCTTGCCGCCGCCTTCAGTCACGGTTGTTTCGTATCCAGTCTTTATTGCTGAAAACGATACCACCGCCAAACAACTCACCGTTATGTTGTCTCAAACACCAGCCTCTGCTGGCATTTCGCAACCTGTGACGGTCTATTTGGATATGACGCCGACCACGAACACGGTCAATGGTGCGGTTTCAATCCCTACCAGTGTTACGTTCTACACTTCTGAAACGACCAAGCAGGTTCTTTTCACGGTCAAAGATGGTACACAGCTGAGTGCCAGTAGCGGATTCACGATCACGCCTCGCATTGCGACCAATACCGCCGGTTCTACGTTGTATACTGAGTTTCAGCCCGGCCAGGTCTTGGTGCAAAATGTGGCACCTGTTTTCCAACAGCCAGTTGACGGGAGCACCAACACGGTTGCAACGGTCGGACAGCTCCGTACCTTTAACTGGTCGGTCAAAGATGTAACGGCTGATTTAACGGGCATGACGCTCGACTGGGACTGGGGTGATGGTACCACGACCAGAACGATAGGGGGTTCCGGCACCACCAATCACACCTACCTCTCCGCATCTTCCCAGATCGCAGTCACCGTGATAGCGACCGATAAGGACGGAGATGTTTCACGTATCAGTTTCTATGTCACGGTTAAAGATTCTAAGAAGGTCATCGCCTTGCCGATCGGTCCCAATACGACTCCTTTTAATGGGTTCACAGGTTTGGGAATAGGCACCATTGCAGCTACTGGCGCAAGCCCGTCGGTTTATGATGGTGTTAATTTGTTCTATACCTTCTATTTCGGTGCTGATGCGACGGATGCTCAACTGATTGCAACGCCGTCGCCCAAGATCTCTGGTGTTAAGCAAAGTTACTTCTTTGCATGGGATGGTCCGCTTGCGGCATTCAAGGAGCCCAAACATGTGACGCAGCCCCTTGCTCCAGCGGTTACATTGATCAATTTGCCAACCCCAACAACCGGCACGGCTACAGGTACGGGTACAGGGACGACGACGCTCAGTGGAAACAGTGTCCAAGTCAGTGCCATTTTCAGTATTGAATTCGAGATGAATGATGGTTGTGGCGATATCAATCAGGACGGTATCCCTGACAAACTCATTCAAACCTATTTCATTGACCCAACAAAAACCGCCGCGAGTGCTACTGCGATAGATCCGATTTGGTTTGTCAATTTACGGGGATACAACGACGACAATGATTTTTACCCAGTCTATCCGACGGGGGATGCTCAGGGCGTCATGGACTTCCGTCCGATTCCGAATCCCAACACAGCGGTTGACGGTCTTGCTGTGAACGCCTTCACAGCGTTCAAGGAAATCCGTGGGGTTGATGGTATTATTGGACGTGTAGAAAATCTGGGCCCCCCCCGCGGTAATTTCAATGATGATCCAGGGACGAATCCGACATTGCTTGATACGGATGAGGATGGGTATCCCGACGGTTGGGAGTCTTGGTTCTATTATCAGTCTTACAAGAATGGACGCACGGGTTCGCGTTATGATCCCCTCAATATCGCGCAGGGTTCCCGTATAGGTTGGCAAGAAATTATTGGCGCATTTAACCCGAAGGTGGGTCGTGATAAGTACTCAGATACACGTTGGCTAGATGATTTTGACAATGACGGGCTCTTGGATATTGAAGAACTGACCCTTGGTACGGATCCGACGAATTGGGATACGGATGGTGACGGTATGGCCGATGGTTGGGAAATTATCCGTGGTTTCAACCCCTGCGATGGTCGTGACGGCTTATTGCCGGCACAGAACAATCCAGATGGTGACTTCTTTGCGATCTCAACGGCTGTGCGTCAGCATATTCAGGTGGTCGTATCGAGCAATACCGTGATTTCAACCAACCACTACCTTGTGGCACTTGATGCAGCGAACACTCCGATTTATGCTACACTCACAACAGCTTATCATTATGGTAATGACTCAGCGCCTTGGGCTGTCGGGCGATCAAATTCTGTTGCTGTTCTGACGCCACCTAATCTCATTGCCGGTGGTCCCACGAATGAGATGATTAACGCATTGATCATGCACTTCCAGGTGCGTGATGAATATGGCTTTGATCCTCGGACAGCCTGGGTGGGCACAGCTAAGGGTGGCCCAGTTCCAGCAGGTTGGCCGTATGAGAATACCGACCGTTTCGGTGTCTGGGTGCCAAGCCATTCGCCGAATACGCGTCCGTTTACGGCGGTTGATGAATATCTCCTTATGAAGTTCATGTATGAGCTTCAGTTGAATGGCATGGTTGGACCGAATGGTTGGATCGACCAAGTGACGACCCATATAGCGAATAATGAGAGCACACGTCTCTTGGTGCAGGACGCTTGGACACGTTTTACCACGCATCCGCGTACGCCTGATACGGATGCCACAACGGCGTTGTCGGATGGCGTGCCAGACGGCTGGGAATTATATGTGGCGTTGCCGCCTGTCTCGCACGGTGTTCCTCGTCCGGCTTATGGGGCATTTCTTAACTCGCCGTGGGATCCGAATGACTACGCCAATGATGTTGATGTCGATTTGAAACCGACGGGGGACAAAGTCACGTATCAAAGCGAATTCTGGGGAACTGATTCCCTGAAACCTTATCAAAATGCGACACTCTACTATGGTGGCATGACGAATGCAAACCTGATGACCGGTGTGGTCACGATCAAGCGTCCGATAGGTGATCCGGATACGTATTGGGCCAACAAATTATGGCCGACTGATCCTTGGAATAAAGATACCGATGGTGACATGGTGGCTGACGGAGCCGAACGTGCCTTTATTTACGGTAATGCTACTGTGCCTGGCCCGGGTGGCGGTTTGAACCCGTGCTCGATCGATACCGACCTTGATGGGCTCCCGGATGCCTGGGAATTGCAGTTCGCGGGTACCCCGGTTGCTGCTGATGGAACAACGACTTTGCCAGCAGTCATCCCTGGACAGCCTGCAATAGCTGTCACTATGACGATCAATAATGGTCAGGACGGTACGGTTGCTGATCAATACAAGGACGTGGATTTAGATGGCCTTACCAGTTATCAGGAGTATATGACGCAGTCCATCCGTGCATATCGTTATGATATACCCGCATCGGGTGTCACCGATCCTTTGACTAAACAGGTCGGTCAGCCCATGGACATTACCTTCCAAATAAGTTCACTCTTCACGGCGGTGACAAATGTATGGGATCCATGCCGTTTTGGATGGCCAGGACCGACCGACCCACTTTATTGGATGCCTCCTGCGGGTCCGAACGGATATTGTTCGACAGATCCGAACAATCCGGACTCGGACTATGACGGTATGGACGATTACTATGAGCTCTACCATGGGTTGAACCCATTGCTGGGTGATGGTATAAGGTTAGACTATCTCGATGACCGGGTTGCGTATGCTTGGATTGTTAAAGGCGTTCCTCAGGTGTGGTATAGTTATAATTGGTGGATGAATGTACAGCCTGGAACGATCGGTTTTTCAATGGACTTTGTCCGCTATCCTTGGTTGAATGGTATGCCTGATGCTGATCCAGATGCTGACGGCCTCCTGAATCTCGAGGAGATGTTGGTTGCCAATACGCCGTTGCCTGAAAATTATAACACGGATCCGTCTCCGCTCTGGATGACCGATCCATCGAATACAAGTAGTATTACAGCCCGCTTCTATTCGCCTAAAGCGATGTTCTTCTGGCCGGCAACATTTATACCGCTTTTCACGTTCTCGTTCGAGATGAACGAAGGGTATGATACGGATAACGACGGGGGTTCGGATAAGGATGAACTGATTACCAACCGAGGGGCGAAGTCTGACCCGCGCGACAGTGAAGACCCGCTTCGCCGTCAGGCGCTTTGGTTCAGCGGAACCAATTCTGCTGCCGTGACACCTTATATATACTCGGATTACACCTCCGCTTCTGGGGCGGCTTTCTGGAATATGGATCAGGCATTCCGAAGTTTCACTGTTGAACTGTGGGCGCGTCCCGAATGGTCGACCAATAATAATGTTCAGATTTTGATTGAACGCGTATTTAACTATGGGCAGTCCGACGCCAGCCAGGTTGTTGGGCAACGTCTGCGTCGCAACTTCCTGATCGGTATTGAGACAGATGGCCGCGTTTTTGGCGGTTTCGACAATGCCGGTGGGCATGACGAACATACCGATACGGTTCGTTTCTACGGTGATAAGGTTGCTTCTAACACGTGGGTTCACATAGTAGCCCGTATGGATGGACGTACTCAGTTGTTCACGCTTTTTGTCAACGGCGTTTCTCAGGGTGATATGGCGACGTCTCTGATCCCGGCCACGGGTATTGATGCGGTTCGGCTCTACCCGACACAAAGTGAAACAAATACTATCGTCTATCGGCGAGGATCGTTGACAATAGGTGCTGGAAGCACCGCTCTTTCGTCACTTGGCATCGGCATTGGTTCTTCCATGTCTTGGTTGACTGCATGGTCGAACTATAATAATTTCTATCGTGGCTGGATCGATGAAGTGCGTGTCTGGGATGGTGCGCGAAGCAATACGGAAATCAGCGATAACTTCAAGAAGCGTTTCACGCGCGAGGATATCCTTGCGAATCGGACGAAGATTCTGGCAGAGCTGAACAGTGGTGCAGGACGTAGTGCACTCTCGTTGAATAATTACTTGTCGCCGATCTTGTTGAATTACTATACCTTCAACAATTTGTTTAGTGCGAATGAGGATCCGTATGTCGCGACGGTGCCGCGTGGCTTTAATAGTACAGCGCTTAATGCGAATCGTCCGAGCGGTAATGCAACGGGTGCAACCGTCGGGTGGTGGAATCGATGTGTTGTGAAAAGTACGGTTTATACAAACTTTAACTATCTGCCATGGATTGAGAACTTGGTTGCACACCTGCCGCGTGTGACATTGCTCACGAGCACGAATGGTGCGACGACTACTTATGTGAATGACAATGTTGTCTCTGATTCCATTTACTGGACACGCCGTGCGGCAGGGAACATTGAAACGCAGAACAGCTTCCCGAACAATAATAACCCTTATGGTTTCTTGTACAATACAACCCTAAATGGCGTAATATACAACGTAGCTCAATCCGTTGACCTGCTACCGATTGGTATGGCTTGGGCGAAACAGTGTGTTGACTTCTGGGATGACAAGGGAGCTTCAGGCAACTGGCTGGAAAACAGCGGGACAACTGATGACGGTCTGCCGTCGTGGTGGATAACGTTACATGGTACAACAGGCGGCTGGAATGACCTCTATACGGGTAGCGATGCTTTTTATAAAACGAGCGGCATGACCAACGGCGAGGTGTATCAACGCAACTTAGCTAAAGGCATGTTGCCGAGCGCAACCACGACCTCGGACTTCAATACATCGTATGCACAGACTGCTGACAGCAGTGGCAGTGGCATACCGGACTGGTGGAAGAATATCTATGGTCTCAGCTTAGCGGCTAAAACAGGCGCGAATGGTCCCCTAGGCGATCCAGACATGGATGGGTTATCCAACTATGCGGAATACCAGATTTCAGAAGTGTACAAGTTCCGGTATTCAAGTCCGATCAAGTTTAAGACGGATCCTGCTCAGCCATTGTCTGACTACTTCATGAAGCCAACGGGTGGTAAACTGACCCTGGGTGCCATGTTCTCTGACCACGATTTTATTGAAGATTGGTGGGAAGAGCTGTACTCGCCAACGGCGGCAAATCCTTATGTGTATGATTCGAAGACAGACTATGATTTTGATGGTTGGTCGAATTGGGCTGAAGCCCGTTACAGTCAAGCCATTGCAACCGTTCGCCCGGATCTCAGTGAACTGGTCATGGTCAATGGGATCAGGACATACGAATTTCCGATTCCGGTTGTTGATACTCGCCTCAACTATAAGGGGATCGAGACCAGCGGAAATGTTGTGATTCAAGCATTTTCAAGTTCGTCTATGAATGGGGATCCAGACGCAACATGGAAGATCGCCTTTGGACAAGCAGGCGTTCAGGCAAATACGGTGCCACTCGGGTTTTATGAGGACAAGACGATTCGTGCTCGCCTCTCGCCAGGGTCGGTCGTTCCAGGAACGATTCACCTCCAGTTGACGGATACGTGGACAGGGGTAACTGCAACCACAGGTTTTGACAAGGGTGGTGTCATCTATTCCATGGATGTCAATAATGTTTGGGAACCGATGGGAACCATCAATTATATTACAGGCGAAATGGTCTTTGACATGGGGACAAGCAGAGACATTATCCTTGATGCGGCGTCATACCCAACTAATCGTGATAGTTATGTTGAAGCTGCCATCTCTTACTTCGAGATGACCTATAGTACCAAGTTGCCGTCTGGCTGGCCGCAACATATCTACTTGGGTCGTGCGGCAACGGGTGCATTGAAGGAAGGAAAGAACTATTTCTTTGCCTTTATCGATGCTGATGCTAATGGCGCCTGGGATGCCGGCGAACCAGCAGGCATCGGGACACCGTTTGAGACAGAAATTGGATGGGACGCGAATGCGCTTGATATCCAGTTGACGGATTATACACCGAATAACCTGCGTCTTTCGTTGACCACAGGATTGCGCTCCGAGGATGTCATCTTCGGGACAGGAACTCAGCAAGGCGGTGGACAGCAAGCGGCGACTACAGCCAACGGTTACAAGCGCGTCCGCATCATCCGTGCGGCTGTTCAGACCAGTAACTTCACAGAAGGCCCAATCTTTGATAAAACCATTTATGGGCGTGATTATATCCATGAAGGTGACCTAATGACCATGCCTTCTTATGCAGGATATGGATTGGATTGGGGCTTCAAAGGTGTTCAGTACCCGAATGCTGTGGGGGCTATTACCTACAAGGTGTATGTGGGCGATCAAGACACGGTTACCAACAATACGCTTGTTGCGGCATTTACGAATAAGTTTGACGGTGCGCGTGCCGTACCTACGAGCATTTTGCCGGCTCATGGCGCGTATGTTTATACCGCGCGTCCAACATTTACGTGGTCGCTGACCTCCACGTATGGCGGCTATAATGCCTTTGCATTTGAAATACGCCGCGGTTCGACAACAGGGGCTTTGGTTTACCCAATAACGGTGCGTCAAGCGCCCTTGAAGGATACGGCCACCGATAATTACATCTGGGAAGCTCCGTTCTACATGGGTGATAAAAATGTGGTGAACAACGGTGTCTATTATTGGCGTCTTCAGATGCTGAATCCGAGATACAGTACCAATACGACTACGCCCTCAGAATGGTCGTCCTGGAAGATCTTCCGTTGGGATGTCAACCCGCCGTTGTCTCCTGTCGGAACAGCGACGAACCTGAACGGATCGTCGTCGGGGTATGGACAGCTCAGGGCTATGGTTAAGTACTTTGGAGCAGCAACCAATCTTGCTGATCGCGTAGTATTACAGGCGTTTAATAATCGTGGCTTCACAGGCTTCCCTGCTGGGCAATTCACGTATGCAGCAAGCCAGACTGGTTTAATCACAAATATGAGTCTGTCTGCGACGAATGCGATCGCGATGCGTGGTCTGACGCCTGGCACTTATTATGTGCGTGCCTTCATCGACTCGAACACCAATGGCCTGTTTGATGCGTGGGAATCTTGGGGTTATGCGAATTACTACGGCGAAACAACGTCTCTCTACGATGTGCGCCCTGTTGAAGTTTCCTATTCGGCGATTAGTCCGCTAGTGACGATCTACATTGAAGATAGCGATGCGGATCAGGACTGGTTCCCAGATGCCTATGAGTATGAACTGAATCCTGCATCAACGAACTTCCTCGAATTGACAGGACCCAACGACGCTTGGAATTATCGCGGGGACTCGGAAATCAATCCTACGAATACGGTTTCAGGTGGCTTCTTTAGCATGATGATATCTATGGTGGCTGGCTCAGGCGTTCAACAGGAGTCCGTCCTCAACTTGGTTGTGGGTGAAAGCACGACGACCGCGGCGACACCCCCTGCCGTGAAGATCCAGAGTTTGAGCTTCAGCGAGGCTGGTTCGATACTGGACTTTGACTTGACGGCTGGAAAGACAGCGCAATCCACGTCGACGTTTATGAAATCGCTACTGGGTGCTCCTGTTGCGTTGAGTGCGGCGACAGGGAAGGTTTATACGTATCGGGTCAGGTTCTCCGCCTCTCTTGCGACGCCGCGGCCGTGGGAGACGATTGTTAAAGAAGATACAGTCACGGTTGACGCGAATGGCACAAAGACAATCACAAGCGTGATTGACAACATGCCTGCTGCGGGTACTGGCGGATTCTTCTATGTTGAGATCATAGAGAACATCCAGTAATAGGGATATGTGAATGCTCTCTTGTCTAAAGTGATAGGCAAGAGAGAGTTGTGTTTTGTTTTTTAAGGCAGTTCAGGATTTGCGAGATTAAAATGGTTAGTTAGAGTTATGCTTTCACGAGCCCACAGAAGTTTATGGTTAGGAATCGCTTGTTCATGTCTGGCGCTTTCGTCGTATGCATTGCGGACAGATCCTGTCTCCGACATGAACCAGGTGAAGGCTCATAGCGTACTCGCCTCGAGCCGGATAGTGCATGCCCAGCGAGGACTGACACAGCAGCAAAAAGAGAGTCGAGAAACTGCTGAAAAAGAAGAGGTGAAGATCCTTTGGGACGATGCCTTGCAGGCACCCAGGTCTGTTCGTGGAAAAGACTTAGAAAATAAAAAGTTTACAGGGAAGCGCGGAAGTGTTCTTCGTAATGATCCTGTAGCTTTGCTGGAGTCTGTCTCGTCGCTTTTTGGCATGACGGACCCCAAAGCAGAATTCATCGCGCGCAAGACGAGTTCGGATCAGCTCGGACATCGGCATGTGAGAATGGGGCAACACTATAAAGGATTGCGTGTTGTCGGCGGTGAACTCATCGTTCATTTTGATGCTAAAGGATCAGCCTACGAAGTGAACGGGGAATATATCAAGGATATTCGCGTTTCACCAACAGCTAAACTGAAAGAGGAAGATGCCCTTCGGTTGGCAAAAGCAGATTTAGAAGCAAGAGGAAATCCCCCTCAAACAGTCGTAAAAGTTCCAGAACTTGTGGTTTATGCACGAATGAACCTAGAACCACGGTTGGCATACGAGTTAGCATTGAAGTTTCCGGGGACGGGTATCAAATTGCCTGGTTATTGGCTCTATTGGGTGGACGCAACGGACGGTACCATTATTAACGCATATAACGACATTAAGCAACTTACTCCAAACGCAGTTGGAACAGCAACACCGATAACCGGGCAGATCATGACTAGAGAAACGCGTGTTACAGGAGATGATGGAAGTCGTACGGTCGGAGGGTGGACTGATGCATCAGGTATGTTTTTCCTACATAATCCTACGAATCATTGGCAGCTTTTTAATACAGGTGGCGGTGGTTTTTATACAGATGCTTTATCTTATGCTTATCGCCCAACAACAAACTGGGCCAATTCCGATCCGGCGGAAATGTCTATCGCTGCCAACGTGAATACTGTGCAACTGTATTTTAGGCAGATCATGGGAAGAAACAGTTGGGATAATAAGGGAACTATGATTCCTGTCAATGTTCATTACGGAGTGAACTATGTCAATGGATTCTGGGATGGCTCGACCATTTCCATTGGCGATGGGGACAACGTTACAGCAACGTGTCTCGGCACATTGGATATTATGGGGCATGAGCTTTCGCATGGTGTTACGCAGGCTACAGCAAATTTGGTATATCAAAATGAGTCCGGTGCGCTGAACGAGTCATTTTCAGATATTTTCGGGACGTGCATTGAGTTTTTTGGACAGCCTGATGGGTCAAGTCTCTATCCGCAGGCAAGCCCGGGTATGGCGGATTGGTTGTGTGGAGAAGACGCCTGGTTGCGATCTACCGCGCTTCGCGATCTTCGTGACCCCAAAAATGTAACTACCGTAGGAGCAGGGAATCAGCAACCATCACGTTATCAAGGAGATTTTTGGGGGTATGGAGCCGACGACAATGGGGGCGTCCATCAAAACTCTGGGCCACATAACTTCTTCTTTTATTTACTGTCCCAAGGTGGAATAGGGACGAATGAGTTATATACATACAATTTTACAGGAATTGGTATCAATAACGCTGAGCAACTGGCCTATCGGGTGTTATCCGCCTATTGCACAGAAAACACAGATTATAAGGCTATTCGGATTTTATGGTTGAATGCTGCAATGGATATGAATCCGGATTGGATCGGACCGGTTATTCAGGCTTGGGGTGCTGTAATGGGACCGACTGCCCCCTTAAAAATCCAAACAGAGAGTCCATTGCCAAACGGTCGGGTTGGCAGTCCATATCAGGTATCGTTTGGTGCATCGGGTGGCATGTTCCCCGTTTATTCATGGGAGCGGATCTCTGGCCAGTTGCCTGCTAATTTTACGTTTAGTACGAATGGCATTTTGTCAGGATTTTGCGTTGAGCCTAGCACTAACACATTCACGGTTGTTGTTTCCTGTATTGATCACCAGAAAACGACCAATACGTTTGAACTCACCATCCTGCCTGCTTACACCGCGCCTTACAGCGAGGGTTTTAATGGTGCCATGGAAGGCGAGCTGACGGGATGGCATCAAGAATGTGTTTCAAACGCCATATCGTGGCGTATGCGCATCGGTTCGCCGTCGACTCGTCCGCCGAGTGCGTTTGAGGGTGAGAAGAACGCCTATCTGGGCGTATTTAATGATAATGGTACCGCAAGTTTTCCGCCTCATGTGACGCGCTTGATCTCCCCGATGATTCAGTTTGGGCCGTATGCGCGTGAAGTGCGTGTTTCATTCGCGTATTACTTGGAGGATTGGCCTCCTCTGGATCCTGACCAGTTAAAAGTTTATTATAAGACAGCGTGGTCGGATAGCTGGATCGGGCCGATCGCGACCTACACGGCAAATACAGTAGGCTGGACGCAACAGAGCATTACCCTGCCGGAGCCTGCCTCTGTGGCTGGCGCCGGGAAAGGCGTCTATTTTGCCTTTGAAGGATCTGCTCTTGGAGGACATGGCATCAGCTTGGATGCGATTGTGATCGACGACCCTGTGCCACCGCTTCACATCAGTACACCGACACCCTTGCCGATCGCACTGTGTGGGACCAATTATACCCTTTCTTCACCGCTCGTCATACTGGAGTCTGTAGGGGGCTTCACAAATGCGCTTGGACTCACCAATTATCAATATGCGGTGGTAAATGGGACCTCACTGCCCTCTGGTTTTATACTAACACCTGAAGGCGTGATTACGGGCCGGTGGAATTCAGTAGTAGCAATGACTAATTTTGATGTTGAAGTGACGGATGGTTTTGCTAAGGCAACTAATACGCTGTCCTTCGCGGTCGAATATCCGCGTGCTTCCGTATTAGCTGAATCCTTCTACGGTGATAACGTTTTATCTTCGGGTTGGACGATGGAGTACGTCGCGAACACCGTCGACTGGACGATCGGCCGTCCCGGCGGGAAGGATGGCTGGTCGCCACCGGCTACAGCACAGAGTGATTTACAATATGCTGTTTTCTTCGGTACGCCTGGCGTGGGCACCGTGATGTGTACCAAGTTGGTATCGCCTGTCTTTGACCTCACTCAGATGCCGAATAATACGCGCCTTGTTTTCTGGCATTTTATGCAGGAGTGGGCAGGACAGGATGAATTGCGGGTCTACTATCGTAATGTTCAGGAAGGTCCTTGGACGAAACTGGCTACCTATACCAGCAATGTAACGAGTTGGACTCAACGGATTATTCCTTTGCCATTTCCGACGCGCTATTATCAGATCGCCTTCGAGGGTTTGGCAAAGTCTGGGTATGGGGTTTGCGTGGATACAGTTTCTATTACGGATGATGGCGGAGCCCCAGTCATGCTCACACGTGGCGTGTTGCCGTCTGGCTTTGATAACTTTAGTTACCAGACAAGCTTGGAGGCCGTTGGCGGAAGTACGCCTTATCGCTGGACCGTTGTTTCGAATGGTTTGCCACGTGGTTTGGTATTGGATTCGGTCACAGGTATCATCAGTGGGATCCCTGTGGGGAGTACACAGACCGTTTTCCGAGTTGCTGTGACGGGTGCAGACAACCAGGTATCGGCCAATACCTTCTCGCTCAAAATCTTGCCACCTGGCATAGTTCCCTATTTCGAGTCCTTTGCGACGAACGCTCTGCCTGCAAACTGGGAACAAGTTACCGCTTCAGGATCTCAGGCAGCCTGGCAGGTTTCCCAAGGCACATACAGTTTCTATGAAAGTTTTCCGAGTAATCTGAAATCCCCAATGTTTGCGTATAGCAATTCACTTCCTAATAATGTCTGCCTCTGGGCCTTCCCGAAGGACGATGGCACGGCTAATATTGCAAGCCTCATTACAAAGCCCTTTGATTTGGGAGGTTGTACCAACACAACGTTGTCCTTCCAGTTGTGCATGAAAGAGTATGGCTCTTATCAGGATATACTCAGTGTTTACTATCGTTCGCGTGAAACGGATGCATGGACTTTATTGGCGGTATATGAGACGAACACAACGGTATGGACCCTGAAGACGCTTCAGCTCCCCAATCCTTCCGCAACCTATCGCCTTAAGTTTGAAGGATATGCGTTGGGCGGTTGGGGCATCTGTATTGACGATGTCGATGTACGTGGTGAAAAGGCGGGGTCGCCACTGGCGATCATTACGCCGACACGCTTACCAGAAGGTACAAATCACGTGGCTTATCCTCCGGTGACGCTCGTGGCGACAAACGGAACGCTCTTGCCATATACGTGGCGCATTGTGAAGTCTGATATTTTGCCGACCGGATTAACATTGGATGCGAATACCGGTACCATCAGTGGAACGCCGGCTGAGTATGGTTTCTTTACCTTCGGCGTGACGGTACAGGATGCGAATAATGTGGCAACGACAAGTAATTTTAACCTAAGAGTTTACAGTGGTAGCATGACGCCTTTTGAAGAGTGGCAGTCAACATACTTCTCTACGCTGGGTTATTTGGGTGATGACGTGGATCAGTCTGGCGACGGCATCCCCAATCTGATTAAGTACGGCATGGGTTTGAATCCGACAAATAAAAACCTGGGTATTTATATTCTCGGAGGTCTGACAAACTTAGCTGGCTCGCTAAATGTCGCTGACGGACGTTATCTATACTTAGGCTATCGCCGTTCGCTGACCGCCACAGATGTGAATTTCTTTGTGAAGGGCACAACAAATCTGGCCAATGGTGCTATAGGCTGGCTGACTAATAATATTGTGGAGCAGACGCCCTGGATCGTTGGAGAGACGGATGTGTGGTCGTGGGTCTACAGTGTACATACTACGCCTGTCACCAATGCGCCTCAACGTTTTCTCAGACTTGAGGTGAGCACAAACCTGACGACTAATATTTATTGAGTTTGACCCTAGGCGGCCGTGAGCCGCCTTTTTTGTTTTAACGAGGTCTTATGAATCAATCATCCCCCGCCAAATCTCTTCCCCAAACTGAATTTATGGCGCGTCTGCGGAAGTTGCAGGTCTATCAAAAGCGAGAAAAATTGGATGTTCTTCTGATTTCAACGGAAACCAATCGTTATTATTTAATGGGTTTTTGTGCTTCGGATGGACTGTTGGTTCTGACAGATGAGCCGACTTTTTATACAGACTTTCGCTATTTTGTCGCCGCAAAAAAAGCATTGCCTTTTTTGAAGGTCAAGCTCATTTGGAAGACGGGAGAAGAGTCTGGTGCGCTGGCTCAGATCGGAAAAAAGTGGAAGCGTATTGGCTATGAAGGTGCGCTTTCAGCCGAGCGTTTCGGTATGTGGAGAGAGGTGTTTGCTTCCGTGGAGTTTGTCAAGGTGTCCGCCGCCATCGATGAGTTGCGAAGTATCAAGTCGCTTGCAGAACAACGGTGCCTTCGTGCAGCCGTTCGCGCAACCGATGCGGTGTTTGCAGCAGTTCGCTCACAGATGACGCCGGGCATGACCGAATGGGATGTCCGTAACCTCATTCGTCGAGGGGCAGATTTTTGCGGACAAGGGGAAGCCTTTGATTCTGTTGTTTGCGTGGGTAAGAATGCGGCAGAGTGTCATCACCATCCTGATGAGACGCGCCTACTCGAAAATGGTTCCGTACTGATTGACATGGGTGTCCTGAAGGATTATTACTGTTCAGATATGACACGTAGTTTTTGCCTTGGAAAGTCAACCGCTGAATATCGGGGCATTTATAAAATTGTGCTGGAGGCAAACCTTAAGGCCATCCATGCGATTCGGCCCGGACGCGCGTGCAGCGAGATTGATGCCATTGCGCGTAAGCATATTGAAAAAGCCGGTTACGGTAAGCAATTTGGGCATGGTCTTGGCCATTCAGTAGGGTTGGAGATTCATGAGTCGCCCCGTTTTTCAGTGACATGCAATACGGTTCTTAAACCAGGCATGATCATGACCGTTGAGCCCGGCATTTATTTGTCAGGTCGTTTTGGCGTACGCATTGAAGATGTGGTGCTGGTCACGCGTACGGGCTGCGAAGTGTTGACAAAGACCGATAAGTAAAACACGAGAAGTTATTCCTTTGTTTGCCCCATTGCTTTTGGTAAGATATAATCTTCGTTTTTATACAATAAAGGAGTCGTTAGTATGGCAGAAAAGAAAACATCGAATACGCAGCTTGAAGCAGTCTTAAGTCAAATACGAAAAGAATTTGGTGAGGCGGCTATTATGCGCATGGGGGATGCGGAGGCATTCAAGGATATCGCTGTAATTTCAACAGGTGCCTATTCATTGAATTTGGCATTGGGTATCGGTGGCTTGCCGCGCGGACGTGTTGTCGAATGTTTTGGACAGGAGTCTTCCGGCAAGACCACACTTGCCTTGCATGTGATCGCGAATGCGCAGAAGGCGGGCGGTCTTGCAGCGTTTGTGGATGCGGAACACGCAATGGATCCTGGTTATGCGCGCCGTATCGGCGTGAATTTGGATGATCTGTTGGTCTCTCAGCCCAGTTCGGGTGAAGAGGCGTTGACGATCACGGAGCAACTTATTAAGAGCGGCGCCTTGGATGTTGTGGTTGTTGACTCGGTTGCGGCGTTGACCCCGCAAGCGGAGATCGATGGCAGCATGGGCGATTCGCACATGGGCCTTCAGGCACGTCTGATGTCGCAGGCGATGCGCAAGCTCACAAGCGTGATTGCTCAGACAAAGACCCTTTGCATTTTTACCAACCAGATGCGTGATAAAATTGGCGTGATGTTTGGTAATCCTGAAACAACGCCTGGCGGAAAGGCCCTCAAGTTTTACTCCTCTGTCCGCTTGAACGTGCAGCGCATTGGAGCAATCAAGGATTCCGCCGGCACGGTCATTGGTAATCGCACGCGTGTGAAGGTCGTCAAGAATAAGATGGCGCCCCCTTTCACGGAAGCTGAATTTGACATCCTGTACGCCCGCGGTATTTCGTGGGAAGGTTCTGTGCTCGATGCGGCGATCACGCGTAATGTGGTGACCAAGCGCGGTTCATGGTTGAGCTTTGGCGCGGAACAAATCGGTCAGGGCTCCATGGCGGCAACAGAGTTTCTGCGAAATCATCCAGAAATCGTAGATCAAATCATCGTAAAAATTAAGAGCGAGCCCGCTCTGGCGATCGGCAAGCCTGTTCCGAAGGCGGATGACGAATAGGGTTTCCTCTACAGAAACCCGTTTTCACGAAGCATGGCTTCGGTGATACTGCTAGACGATGTGTCGCGGCCCAACAACCGCGCCACATATTTACCCAAAATATCACCTTCCAAGTTGAGAAAATCCCCTGGTTGACGGTCGCACAGGCTTGTCGCGTGCAAGGTATGAGGGATTAGATTGACCTCAACATGTCCCTCCCCCAGCCCGCTGACGGTCAGGCTGACACCGTCAATGGCGATGGAGCCCTTCA
The DNA here is from genome assembly GCA_037133395.1 of bacterium. GTDB lineage: Bacteria > Verrucomicrobiota > Kiritimatiellia > RFP12 > UBA1067 > CAIZQW01. Next base: position 42,958 of record JBAXOG010000004.1, read on the forward strand.
TCACGGTTTGACGTGCAAGCGTAGGCGAGCACTGAATACGCCAAGCCATATCGCGCCCGCGGTCTTCCACGCTGACAAGCGTGCCGGTCTCGTCAATATGACCACTCACAATATGCCCGCCCAACCTATCGCCAAGAGCGAGTGCACGTTCAAGGTTGAGACGTGAACCTTCCCTCAATGAGCGCAACGCTGTATGGTGTACGGTTTCATCCAGAATATCTGCCGTGAACCAGCCCATACCGAATGCTGTGACAGTCAGGCAGGCACCCTGCACCGCGACGCTTTCGCCCAAAACAAGGGCATCATCCCACGCGTCATGCGCCACGGTGAGCGTCCAGCCGCCATGCGAGCGCATCATGGTTTTTAAGAGACCAACTTTTTGTACGAGTCCTGTAAACATAGTGTGGAGAATTACGTTATTGCGTTATTGCCTTATTGCGTTATTGCCTTATTGCCTTATTGCCTTATTTTTAGTGTCTTTCGTGTGTTTCGTGGACAAAAACTCTGAAGTTATTGGGCGTGCGCGGACGAGGATGTCATCGCCAAAGCGTTTGACGGATTGAAGCTGCAAGCGCGCCAAGTTTTTCATCTGCACCCCTTGTCCTGAAAAGCCGCTGATTGCTCGCGCATCGCCTAAGATGGCTGGCGCATAGAAAAGGCAGTATTCATCGATGAGTCGCGCATCGTGCAGAGCTCCAGCCAATGTCCCTCCCCCTTCGCACAGGATGTGCAAGTAACCTGCTTTACCGAGTCGCTTCAAAAGCTGTTGCAACGGGACATGGCCCGTTTTGTCTGGCGAGAAGGTCCACACGGTGGCACCTTGCTGCTGCCAAGTCTTGATCTTCTTTTTTGCTGTTGTGGTTACTGTGGCTATGATGGTACGAGCTACTGCGGAATCCGTGAGGACCGTTGCGGTTGCTGGTGTTCGACCCGTTGCATCGACGATGACACGCATCAGGTTATCACGACCCTTGCCACGGTAAAGCAGGGAGGGGTTATCCGCGCAAACCGTGCCCGCGCCAACTAAGATGACATCTGCGCCTTTGCGCATCTGCTGTACGGCCTTTCGTGCAACCTCGCCGGTAATCCATTGGGAGGAGCCCTTGCAGTCTGCTATGCGTCCGTCAAGCGTCATGGCGAGCTTGAGTGTCAGGAAAGGATACCCTGTGGTCACATGTTTGAAAAAGGGTTGTGCCAAGGCCTTCGCCTCGGCTTCGCACACACCAAAGACAACATCCACGCCCTTTTCTCGTAAAAGTTCAAGTCCACGCCCGCAGTGGCAGCCGTTCGCATCATGACATGCGACAACGACCCGCGCAATGCCTTCTTTCAGAATCCGCTCTGTACAGGGAGGCGTCCGTCCATGCGTACAGCAGGGTTCCAGCGTGACATACAATGTTGCCCCTTTTGGAGAAACGGAACACGCTTTCAGTGCTTCTACTTCGGCATGGGGTCCGCCCGCACGGGCATGAAAGCCCTCACCAATAATATGACCGTTTTTCACGACGACAGCGCCGACGGGCGGATTCGGGCGCGTACACCCTATGGCTTTGCGTGCTAGAAACAAAGCCCGTCGCATCAAGGTTGTGTCGGAGGGCGTCATGAATAGTGAAGCGTTCGCGACAGATCGCTGTCTTACGCTTTTTCTTTTTCCATGTCTTTGTGCAGACGATCTAAAATACCGTTTACGAAACGTCCGGCATCGGCATTGCTGAAATATTTCGCAAGGTCGATCGCCTCGTTTAAAACTACGGCATGAGGAACGTCGCTACAGTACATTATTTCATAGAAGGCAAGACGCAATACGTTACGTTCGATGGATCCCATGCGGTGCATGGGCCAGTTCTGGACATACGATTGAAGTTTTGCGTCAATATCCGGCAGATGCGACATGACCCCGCGGACAAGATTCTCCGTGAAGATTCGAATCTTGGACGGCGCCACGCGGTCCTCGACAGCCTTGTCGTTATCTTCCTCGACGGAGTCAGGATCGTCATCCCTCATGGCCTCCATCTGGCAAGTCCATTGCTGACGCCAGAACTTGGGGATCGTCATGTCCAGCTCAAGACCTGGATTCATGTCCGCCTGAAAGATCATCTGCACGGCCCATTCGCGGCCTTGTCTTCTTGTTGCCATAATAATACCTTAGAGCGCCTTGAGTACGGAGACGGTCTCGATTGCGGCGAGGACAGCATCCCAGCCCTTGTTCCCTTGTTTGGTGCCAGCGCGTTCAATGACCTGTTCGAGGTTTTGCGCGCAGACGATACCGTTCAAGACGGGTACTCCAGTGTCCAAAGCAATCTTTGAGAGCGCACGGGCTACCGTACCGTTAATGAGGTCGGCATGAGGCGTCGCGCCTTGAATCACCGCCCCGAGCGCCACAATAGCGTCAAACGTTCCCGCATCCGCGAGTTTTTGAGCCACGTTCGGAATTTCATTCGCCCCTGGAACGCGCACGAGCAGCAAGTTGTCGTCTTGTCCTCCATGACGCACAAAGCAGTCCTCCGCGCCCTTGACGAGTTGTTCCGTGAAAAAGCTGTTGAAACGGCTCACAACAATCGCCATCTTCATGCCAGCGGCATTCAGGTTTCCTGTTACTTCTTTCATCTCTTTTCTCCTTTCAATAACGCAATCCAGTAATTTTCAATAAGGCAATAAGGCAATCACGCAATAAGGCAATTGTCTCAAATCATGTGCCCCATCTTGGCCTTCTTAGTGGCCAGATATTTCTTGTTAAAGACGCCGGGCTCAAACATGATGGGCACGCGTTCCGCGATTTCAAGTCCGTACCCTTGTAACCCGATGAGCTTCTTAGGGTTGTTGGTCATCAGGCGGATGCGCTTCAAGCCCAGGTCTGCCAGCATCTGTGCGCCGACACCATAATCGCGCAAGTCCGGTGCGAAACCGAGCTGGATGTTGGCTTCGACCGTGTCGAGGCCATTCTCCTGCAACTTATAGGCGTGCAACTTGTTCGCCAGTCCGATGCCACGTCCTTCTTGGCGCATATACAAAACAACGCCACAGCCCTCCAGCTCAATCATGCTCATCGCCGCATGAAGCTGGCTGCCGCAATCGCATCGCGCTGACCCAAAGACGTCGCCCGTGAGGCATTCGCTGTGGACACGTACCAGTGGCGCGTCGCACGAGGAGAGGTCGCCCTTGATGAGCGCCAGGTGATCCAGTCCGTCTGGGGATGATCGATAGAGGCGTAATTTGAATTGTCCGTAGGCCGTCGGAAGGTCCACTTCTTCGAGCATCTCAATCAGTCGTTCGCGGTATCGGCGGTAGGCAATCAGGTCGGCAATCGAGAGCATCTTCAATTGGTGCGTCTTCGCAAAAGCCCTTAATTGGGGCAGACGTGCCATGGTGCCGTCTTGCTGCATGATTTCACAGATGACCCCTGCGGGCTTTAAGCCGGCGAGTTTCGCTAGATCAACAGCAGCTTCCGTATGCCCCGCTCTGACCAGTACGCCGCCTTCACGGGCCTGCAACGGAAAGAGGTGGCCCGGGCTGACCAGGTCAGCCGGAGTCGAAGTTCCCTCTACCAGGACGCGGACGGTCTCCGCACGGTCTGCGGCGCTGATACCGGTTGAAATGTTTCTAGCCGCATCGACGGAGTAGGTAAAGGCCGTCGAATACTTGTCGCCATGGTTTCGACTGGGTGCCCGCTCGACCCCCAGCTTTTGCAGGCGTTCATGCGTCATCGGCACACAAATCAGGCCACGCGCATGCAAAGCCATGAAATTAATGGACTCTGGCGTGACCTTTTCAGCGGCAATGATTAGATCGCCTTCGTTTTCTCGGTTCTCGTCGTCCGCGACGACCACAAACGCGCCGCTACGAAAAGCCTCGATACAGATTTCAACACTGTCAAATACGTCGCTCATAAAAAAAAAGCCCGATCACAGGCGCAATCGGGGCAAACCAAAGAAAACGATTCCAAACCATCTTCTTTCATCCAGACTTTACTGTCGGCCACGGAATTCAAACCGTGTCAGTGCCTTGTTGGACAAGGCAGTCGCGGGCTTTACCGCCGGTTGGGAATCTCGCCCAGCCCCGAAGACGCTTGTTGAGAATGATTACTATACCCCATTTCCCTTGGTTTTGGCAAGCCTGCACTTTTACTGAAATTAGATATTCATTTGCGCCCCCTCATGGTGTAATATATGCTCTTTGACTTAGGAGCAATAGATGAATTTTTTTAACAGTATGTCGCGCAATAAGGAGCTGGTCGTGCCCATCGAGGCAGGGCACGTCCGCATGTATACGTGCGGACCGACGGTTTATAATTTTGCGCATATCGGGAATTTTCGCGCCTATACGTTTGAGGATATTCTTCGCCGGGCGATCCAGTTCAATGGTTGCCGCGTGACACAAGTAATGAATCTGACGGATGTGGACGACAAAACCATCCGGGGAGCCAAGGCGGCAGGTGTTCCGCTCAAGACCTTTACCGCGCCCTTTGTCCAAGCGTTTTTCGCGGATTTGAAGGCCATCAATATTCAGCCCGCAGAGATTTACCCAGCCGCGACAGATCATATTCCAGAGATGATTGCGTTGGTCGAGCGTCTCTTTGAAAAGAGTTTAGCTTATCAGTCGGATGATGGGTCGGTCTATTTCAGCGTGTCTCGATTGCCGCAGTACGGTAGACTCGCTCATCTTGACCGCGAACATTTGCGTGTGGGCGCCCGCGTGGCGGATGATGAATACGAGAAGGAAGGCTACGGCGATTTCGCGCTCTGGAAGGCGTATGATGCTTCCGATGGCGATGTTGTCTGGGATTCGCCGTGGGGCAGGGGACGTCCAGGATGGCATCTCGAATGTTCCGCTATGGCCATGAAGTATCTGGGCGACACGTTCGATATCCATACGGGCGGCATTGACAATCTCTTTCCGCATCATGAAAATGAAATCGCTCAGACCGAAGGCGCGACCGGAAAGACGTTTGTGAATCTCTGGATGCACTGCGCGCATCTGCGGGTCAATGGCGAGAAGATGTCTAAGTCGCTCGGCAACTTCTTCACGTTGCGCGATTTAATCGCTAAAGGATACACCGGTCGTGAGATTCGTTACGTGCTGATTAACGGACACTACCGCCAGGCGCTTAATTTTACCTTCGATGCGCTAGGGGCCGCCCGCAGTTCGCTCGCCCGCATTGACGAATGCATCGACGCGTTGGAGGAGATTGCTGTATCCAAGAACGCGATTGATGCAGACAACCCCTGCCTTGTTGATTTTACAGCGGCGGTCAATGATGACCTTAATATTCCAGAGGCTGTTGCGGCCTTGTTTGCCTTAGTTCGCGAGAGCAATGTCGCCCTGAGTCAAGGCGTGTTGAAGCCGCAAGAAGCTGCGACTATTTTGGCCGTGTTTGAAAAGATGGATACCGTGCTTGGGGTCGTGCGCTTTGGGCGTGTGCAAAAGGAGGATGGCGTACCGGCTGAGATCCAGGCCCTAGTAGATGCGCGCGCCACCGCACGTACTGCCAAGCAGTGGGCTGAATCCGACCGGCTTCGCGATGAACTCGCCGCTAAGGGCTGGGAAATCCGAGATGGCAAAGACGGCCAGAAAATTAAAAGTTTAAAGTGAAAAATGCACGGTAAATTTATTACTTTCGAAGGACCGGAGGGCAGCGGCAAGTCGACGCATATTAAGTTGCTGAAGGCTTTTCTGGAAGCACGCGGCATCGAAGTTGTCTTGACGCGTGAACCAGGGGGCACGCCGCTGGGTGAAGAGATCCGAAAGATCCTGCAGCATGACCACAGCGAGGCGCCTGTACCGCATGCAGAGGTTCTACTCTTTCTGGCGAGCCGCGCCCAGCATGTCGAGCGGCTGATCCGGCCCGCGTTGGCGGAAGGGAAGTGGGTTTTGTGTGACCGCTTTGATGATTCGACTTTTGCGTATCAGGGATATGGTCGCGGATTTGAGATGGCGGGCTTGAAAGCAGTCAATGCGTTTGCCATCAGCGGGTTGCGCCCGGATTTGACCGTGCTCCTCGATGTTGAGCCGCAGACGAGTCGTGAACGTCTGGCAGCCCGTCAGGCGCAGACGGCCACAGCTCCTGATCGTATTGAACGCGAGGCCGTTGCATTTCATGAAAAGGTCCGTAAAGGATTCCTTGCGCTTGCAGCAGAGGAGCCGGATCGTATTGCGGTAATTAGCACGGAGCGCGATCGTGAAGCAGTTGCCGCTGATGTTCGGCGGGCAATCGAAAACAAATTTTTCCAGTAATCGTTATTTTTACGATTCATTTTTAAGTGGTATGGCATGACTTTTGACGAGACTTTTCTGATGGTGAAACGCGCACTAGATGCTGGACGTCCTGCGCATGGGTATCTTATTGTCGGCTCTGTTCGCGGACATGGCATGGCTCTGGCGATTCGCATCATCCGAACTCTTTTCTGTTCAGCAGAGGAGAAGCCTTGTGGCGTTTGTGACAGTTGCCGGCGTGTCGGGGAGCATACGGAACCCGATGTGCATTGGATTTTTCCTGAAATGAAGTCGCGTGTCATCAGTGTGGATCAAATGCGCGAAAAGTTGCTCGCTAACATTTCGCAGACTTCCTTTGTCGGCGGGTGGAAGGTCGGCGTCCTGGTGGGGGCAGACCGACTCAATGACGCCTCCGCAAATGCTTTTCTGAAGACGCTCGAAGAACCGCCAGAAAGAACGCTTTTTCTATTGCTGACCGATGCGCCGCAACAGTTGCTCCCGACAATTATCTCACGTTGTCAGAGGATTGATCTGGATGCCTTTCGTGAGTTGAGCGAGCCTTGGTTGGGGACGTTGGTTTCAACGTTGTCGAGTTCATACTACAAGACGGCGATTGAACGCATGGTCATGTCGAGTCAGTTAACCAAACTGTTAGAAGAGATCAAAGAGAAGGCAGAGGTTTGGGTTAAAGAAGAAACCACGGCCGATGTGCAGGTCGATGAGGATGATGATGTGTTCAATGCGAAAGTCAGTGCGCGGTATCGCGAAATACGCATGGACTTTCTGATTACGTTTTCGCGCTGGTATCGGGATTTGTTTATGGTCAAGGCTGGCGGTGAGGAGCTTATTCATTTCAAAGATAAGGCTGATTTATTGAAAGAACGTGCAGCGCGGTTGACCCTTGCGCAGACCTTGTACAACGTGAATGCCGTTGAAGAGCTTGCTCGCCAGTTTGATCGCAATTTAAATGAAGAGAGTGTCCTTGCGTATGCGGTAGACCGTATTTTTCATGGGGTAGGAGATAAAGTGTAATGCAGAAAATTGTCCATGTACAAATGCCCGAAGGTGGTGTCCTTGAATGCGCGATGCCTGAAGGCGAGAACGCGGAGGAGTTTAAAGCCGATGCGTATTGCATCTGTGCTTTGGATTATGGACAGGATGTTGGGCGCGTCGTGAAAGTGACGGAAGCGAAGGAGGGTGCGGAAGTGCCATCTTTCCGCGTATTACGGAAACAGACGGAGGCGGATGAGATCCTCGTTAAGGCAAATATGCGAGTGGCCGAGAAGGCGCGTCATGCTTTCCAGATTTCCATAGCCCATGAGAAGACGCATATTAAAATTTTGCATGTGCGTTTTTCCTTTATGTGCGAGAGACTTTTCATCCGGTATGGAGCCGTTGTTGTGGTGGATCTCAGGCGCTTTATTAATCAGATTCAACGCGACTTTAAGACCGTAGTTGATTTGTGGCAATTGGGAGTACGCGATGAGTGTGCGTTCATGGGATGTTTAGGTCACTGCGGACGTTCTGCCTGTTGTTGCACGTGGCAACGAAAATTTCAGAATTTGTCAACCCAAATGGCGAAGGTTCAGGACGTGCCACTCAATCCTATTACCGCAAATGGTCATTGCGGACGCTTAAAATGCTGTTTGGCTTTTGAATGTGACCAATACCGCGAGGCTGGTATAGGCTTGCCGGAATCCGGCAGTATTGTGCGCTGTGTGAATGAAGCGCAGGACGCTGAGGGGATTGTCGTTGGACGCGATGTCATGCGGGGACGGCTCACGGTCCGGACGCGCGAAGGCCGGTTTTTGACACTGACCAAGGAAGATATCTCCGTGGCGCGCCCGTCGCGCCCGGAACCTTATTCGAAAGGAGAAGACACAAATGAAGATTCTGTTGGTGAATGGACCGAACCTTAAGTTGCTCGGCACGCGCGAACCTGCTATTTATGGGTCAGAGACGCTCGAGCAAATTGTCACGAATGTGTGCACGTATGCTACTGCCAAAGGTGTGCAAATAACGGCGTTTCAAAGTGATTCTGAAGCAGACCTTGTGCAGACCTTGGGCGCGGCGCGAGGGCAATATGATGGCATGATCATCAATCCTGCGGCCTATACGCATACGAGCATAGCGTTGCGTGATGCAATTGCGGCATGCGGTGTACCGACCGTGGAAGTCCATCTTTCGAATACGCATAAGCGCGAATCCTTCCGGCAGGTGAGCCTCACCGCCCCGGTATGCGTGGGACAAATCATGGGATTTGGCGGCAAGGGATACCTTCTGGCCGTAGATGCGCTGATAGGTATGATGGGGCACAACCAGTAGGGGCTTGATAAAGCAAGCCAGATAAAAGGGAAAAATAATGACAAAAAAAATAGATGTCTGGATGGTAGGTTCGATCGGTATCGATGATGTCGAAACGCGTGACGCGAATCGGAAAGAATTGCTCGGCGGTTCGTTGCCGTTCGCAACGGCGGCCGCTTCTTTTGCGGGTGCAAATGTAGGAGCCGTGGGCGTGGTGGGAAGCGATTTCCCAAAGGCATTTGAAAAACGCTGGAAAAAATTTGGTACCGATCTCGAAGGCGTTCAACACAAGGCAGGCTCGAATTTCCGTTGGGCAGGCAAGTATGATGATAATATGATCGATCGTACGACGCTCAAAACAGAATTAGGCGTTTTTGCTGATTTTTCTCCTGTGCTGCCCGAAAATTATCGCACAGCCCCCTTTGTGCTGTTGGGAAATATTCAGCCTGATCTGCAATTTCATGTGCTGAAGCAGGCGAAGAAGCCAAAATTTGTTGCTCTGGATTCGATGAACCTTTGGATTGATATTGCGCAGCCATCGTTGAAGAAGATCATCCGTGAAGTTGATTTGTTGACCGTGAACGACGGAGAGGCGCGTCAGTTGACCGGCAAATGGAATCTGCGGGATTGCGCTACTGAGATTCTGAAGATGGGGCCGACGTATGTGCTCCTCAAGAAGGGTGAGCACGGCGCTCTACTCTTCACGAAAAAAGATGTCTTTATTGTTCCGGCTTATCCAGTGAAGACGCTCAAGGATCCCACAGGCGCAGGCGATACGTATGCTGGCGCATTTATGGGGTATCTGTCCAAGGCTAAGGCGTTGAACGTTTGTACGATGCGCAAGGCGCTCTTCTTTGCCAGTGCCATGGCCTCCTTTTGCGTGGAAGGTTTTAGCATTGAACGACTTGAAAAACTGACCCCGGCTGACGTCGCCAAACGGGTGCGCGAGTTGGAAAAGATGACGGCGATGTAAGGGGTCAGATGCGGAAATCCTCCTCCATAATGGCACGGCTCTGGAAACGTTGGGATACGCGGGTGAGCCTGATCATTGTGGCTTTGTATGCGCTGGCGGCTGTTTATGGAGAAGGAGTCTATCAGGTTGCGCGTGTGCAGGATCGGACGCCCTCCTATAACGTGGTGCATGAAGAGCAGCGCTATGTGCCGCCAGCGTTTGTGCGTTGTTTCCAGGGAGGGACGCGCGTCTGCGCGTCCGGGCACGTAGACACGTGCCCCTCCCAGGCGTTGGATAAGGGAGAAGGTGCCCGTCCGCTCTATCTGCTGGGGAGCGACAACCTGGGGCGCGATGTCGGCCAGCGCTTGATACAAGGTACACGCATTGCCTTTCATGTGGGTATTGTAACCTCACTCATCGCTATTCCGCTGGGAGTCCTGCTCGGATGTCTGGGCGGATACTTTGGCGGCCGTATGGATAGCCTTGTGGTCTGGCTCTCGGCGACCGTAGCGTCGATGCCAGGCTTACTCTTCATTCTTGCGGTGGCCATGGTCGTTGGCAAGGGCTTGACGGGCATCTATCTGGGAATCGGTCTGACCACGTGGGTGAGCGTCTGCCGTAATGTGCGCGCAGAGGTGATTAAGCATCGCGGACGTACGTATGTGCTCGCCGCAGATGTGTTGGGGTATAGTCCGGCGCGGATTATGTTTCGCCACATTTTGCCCAATGTGTCGCATATTATCCTGATCGCCTTTTCGATACGCTTTCCGGCTTCGGTGGCCACTGAAGTCTTTATTAGCTTCCTGGGCATTGGCGTGCAGAGCGAACCTTCCTGGGGAATCATGATCAACAATGCGCGTCTGCGCCTGTGGCAGGGTGTCTGGTGGGAGATGACCTTTGTGACGTGTTCCATCTTTTTCTTAGTGCTAGCCTTCAACCAGCTTGCCGATGCCCTGCGTGATATGCTCGATCCTGCCCTGCGGAATGAATAAGTGAGAAGTGAAAAAGTACAAGTGAAAAGTGAAGCGTGGGATCAGGTTCACACGCGTTATCCAGTCAAGCTCTGCGCGTATGTCCGTGAACAGATCCGTAAGTATCCAGCTGGAGCACTGGCCCAGCAAGCGTTGCCTTCGCTTGAAGAGTTGCTTGATGAACCAGGTATGGTCGCTGATCCGTTTGCGGAGCAGACGAAAGCCGCTTGCTGCTATGGCGTGAAGCAACGCTTCCCTAATCGTGTGCTAGTGATGACCTCTGATCAGTGTGCCATGAACTGCCGTCACTGTACCCGCAAGGGACTTCTTCATCATGCGGAGGTGATCCGTACCGTCAAGCAGTTGATGGTTGCCGTGGCGTATGTAAAGAAGCATCCACTGGTCCGTGAAGTGCTTTTATCCGGCGGCGATCCGTTGATGCTGTCGGACGTAAAATTAATGACATTTGTGAAATCCTTTGCGTCATTGCCCCAGATTGATGCTGTTCGCATTGGTACGCGGATGCCTGCGGTCAATCCGGTTCGCGTAACCGCAGCACTCGCAAAGAAACTGGGTGACTGCAAGAAGGTGTGGGTCAATACCCAGTTCAATCACGTCAGCGAACTGACACCCGAAGCCGTTATCGCTTGCGGACGTTTGGTGGATGCGGGTATCCCGGTCTCGAATCAAAGCGTTCTCTTAAAAGGCGTCAACGATTCCGTTGACGCGATGGTGATGTTATGCTCTGCCTTACAACGCGTCCGGGTGCGTCCTTATTATGTTTTTCAGTGCGATCCGGTTGCTGGTATCGCTCATTTCCGAGTGCCGCTGGCCAAGGCCCGGCGCCTCGCCCGCGAATTACCCAAGCATCTGGGCGGTCTCGCCCTCCCTCGCTTTGTCCGCGACATCCCCGGCGCACTGTGTAAGCAGGAGCTATAGCTTCTTCTCTGCGGAATGATCGAAGCGTTCGACTTCGCAGGGCATGTGACGGGAGAGAAGTCCCATCAGGAAGCGGATGCCGTAGACGATATGCGTGGCCATCACGCCGAGCCATGTCATGAACCATAGTGCTGGCGAGAGGGAGAAGGACGACACAAGCGTGATGAAGCCGTAAAAGGCCAATATGCCGAAATAGGTGGTGAAGAGCCAGGGGTGCAGGAAGGCGAGTGGCAGGCCGATCAGGATGCCTAGGACAAACAGGGTTGGAATAAGATAACTGAAGCGCAGAGACGTCGATGGGAAACGCTTCGCGAAATGGCCGCGGTGGAGCGCGTAGCGTCCAATCTGGCGCAGATGCGGTCCGAAAAGCGGCCTACGGTGGTGGTATACGACCACCCATGGATCGTAGACAATGCGCTTTTTCTGTCCAAAAACAATGTCGATGCAGAGGATCGTATCTTCGCCTGGCCAGAAGTCAGTCCGATAGCCGTTGATGGCGAGGAGGATATCCCTCCGCACAAAGAGATTGCAGCTCGGGACATCGTCCACCTGCGAGCGTACGCGATCTCCCACGTAACGGTATCTGAAGTTCCCCGAGACTAAGGCGTTGGCGTAGACACGTCCGCCTGCCTGAGCCATAAAGGGGTCGTTGGAAGGTGTCACACCAGGTCCGCCGACACCGCCGACATCCGGCAACGTAAAGTATTTGACGGCATGCTCCAGCCAGTTCGCGACGGGATAGGCATCGTCGTCTAGGAAGGCGACGATTTCGCCCGTGGCCTGCTGGATACCTAGATTACGCTTTTCTGCAGGCCGTGTATTGCCAGTCGGAATGACTTGAAGTGGAAAGGGGAAGTCTCCTAAGCTGGCCGATTCATTGGGGAGCACAATGACTTCAAAAGGCGGATAGGTCTGATGTGCCAGGGCGTTCAGGCATTCGATCAGGTAGGGACTTGGCGCTGGGCAGATGATGATCACGGAAACGGTCAGGGGCTTCTCTTGTTGCGGAGCTACCTCGACACTGCCGTAGTAACGCAAAATGCGCAGACGATAGAAGATCGCAAGTGTGTCCATCATGACCTGTTTCACGTTTGACCAGGAAAGGCAGCCTAGTTTTACGCCAAACTGCAGGTGAATAGGCGCTTCGGCAACCTTGAAGCCCTTGGCGTGGGCGATGGAGAGGATCTCCAAGTCGAAAGCAAAGGCCTTGACCAGCATACGGTCAAAGGCCCACTGCAACGCGTCACGCTTGAAGAGTTTCATCCCCACCTGCGTATCTGTCACGGGCAATCCGACTAACAAACGGACAAGCGAAAAGTAAATACCACTCGCCAGCCGACGATGCCAAGGATAGTCAACGATTGAATCTGGATGTCGCTTAGAACCAATGACGATGGCAGCATGTTCCCGATACATGACCTCGAAAAAAGTTGAAATTTTGGCAGGTGAGAGATCAAGGTCTCCATCCAACAACAAGATATGGGAGCCTCTGGAAGCGGCAAACCCCCTGCGAAGCGCATTGCCCTTCCCAGCGTTGACCTTGACAAAGACGGGCCGAACCTCCTCTGGATGACGCGCCGTCTCCTGGTGAATAGCCTGTGCAGTAGCATCGGCACTGCCGTCATCCACAGGGACAACTTCAAAGGAAATGTGCCCGCGGAGCAAGCCGCAAACGGTTTCAATATTATCGGCAATGACCTTTTCCAGTCCATAAGCTGGCATGATGATGCTCAAGCACCCCGAAGGACCTAGGCAGGCTTTTGCGGCATCCCAAACTTTTTTGTCGTTTTCTGTGGTCATTTGTCCGTCAGCGAAGTAAAATAGAGCCTTTCTTATAGATCATAGAAGAAATCAGTTAAAATGATATTCGAGTTTGGGGAATAAACCAATCGAAAAATGACCGGAACGGTATTTTTTTAAGGATGCTTATGATTCGATTTGTTGTAATGATTTTCTGTGGACTTGTTTTTTTGTTGAATGAGGGGTGCTCAAGAACATCAGCTTCCGTCGTGGAAGCGAAAGAACGAACCACGTCGCTATCTCGAAGCGCACGCGTAGCGGAACAGACGGGCGACTTAAAAGAGGCGATTCGCTTGTATCGGACAATGCTGGTTGAAGAACCACACGCCTATTCGGTCCATTTTCATCTGGCGACGTTGCTGCAGGACTACGAAGAAGATTATATCAGTGCGCTTTATCACTATAAACAATATCTGTCGTTGAGACCCGAAACAGAGAAGACAACACTTGTGCAGGATCGCATCCGGGTAACAGAGCAATTGCTGGCGCCACAACTGTTGCGTAAGTTGGGCGAGTCGGCCAAGGGGTTGTCGCAAGCCTATTTATTGAAGGAAACCGATACCTTGAAGCGCCAGATTACAAAATTAGAAGGCGAGAAGTCGGTCATGAGCGAAGAAAAGGATCGTGCCGAGAAAGCGTTGGCCGCTGCACAAATAGAAACGGAGCGTTTGCGCGAACTCTTAAATAAAATGCGTGCTTCTGAAAAAGTGGAGCGGGCTTCGGAAGTGGCTTCCAGCGCAGCTCTTGCTGAGCGTGAACGTGCGGCGGCGAACACCAAGGCGCGGGACGGGAAGAGCTTGCGCGAGTTACGCAAGGAAGCTGAGGCTATTGCCTCAGACGCAGCAACTCAGACAGGAACGAAGCAAGCTGATGAATCAGCCAGTGATGTACTTAAAAAAGTTCAGCAGAAGTTGGATGAATCACGCATCACGCCTAGAGTCGGTGCTTCCGACACAAAGATGGATTCAAAAGTGGCGATGAAGGAGAAGAAGGGCAAGTCAGTTGAGCCACGGACCTATGTGATTCAGTCCGGCGATTCGCTCTTCCGGGTGTCTGAGAAATTTTATGGCGACACAACACACTGGAAAAAAATTCGCGATGCTAATCGCACAAACATTGATCCAGATGGGCGTGTCCGTGTTGGTCAAACGATCATCATTCCTTGAGGTAGGGCGATAAGCATGAGTCGTAAACGGGTTTTAAAAGAATCGAACCCCAGCGTCTTTTTAGGCGGAGGGCGTAAGGCACACACGTTTCGCTTGGATGTGCGTGAAGATGAGTCTGGTCGGCAGGAGTATTTCAGCAAACGTGTCAGACCTGTGTTTGCCCGGCAGAAGCTTTTTCATTATATCGTAGCGGGGGGTATGAAGCAGTTGCGTCGGACCTCGGCAGATGAGATCGCTGAATATCGGATGCAGACATTTCTGGCGTGCGCGGTGGTAGGTGTTGCTGCGTGGTTGGCGTTTTATTTTTTACCCTCAATATAAGGAGAGCGAATGGATAGGATGAAACCATGGATGAGTTGTATGTGCGCAGTCTGCGGACTTGCGCTGTTATCAGGATGCCAATATTTTGATGGTACGCCGTTTGAACTAAAACCGGATCCGAAGGTGACCAAGCTGGCGATCTCGACGCAGCAGACGAACAATGAGGTTCGTCATTTAGCCGAGCAGATGGCGGAGATCAATCGCAACCAGATCGAACTCGATATGCGTGTGCAACGTCTTGAAGCAAAATCCTCAGGCGGTTCTTCTACGGAAGAAATTGCCGCGATCAAACGGGACATCGCGATGATTCGTGCTGAGCGTGAAACGCTCAAGAAAGAGATTACCGACGACCTTGTTGCGCGCATTGACAAGGTCGTTTCCCGCTCAGGGGCTTCAGCGCCGTCCAGTAAGCCGTCGCCAACCTCAACGAATTCAGCGCGTACCCGTAGCGGGTATAATCACACGGTTGAAAAGGGACAGACGCTGTCAGAAATCGCACGTGGCTATGGCAAGACCTTAGATGTTATCATGAAGGCGAATAACCTGAAAACCAGCAACACGATTCGCCCAGGGCAAGTGCTCTTCATACCCGATTAATCAGAGGAGAGAGAATGAATTTTCCAGAGATACGTTTGCGCCGGCTGCGGAAAACACAGGCGATTCGGCGATTGTTTGATCAGCCTTTCCCTGCTGCTTCCAAATTTGTTTGGCCTCTGTTTGTTGTCGAAGGAGAAAAACGGCGCGAGGCGATCTCGTCCATGCCCGGACAATATCGGTTGAGCACGGATGAATTGCTTCAGGCCATTGAGCCGGTTGCCCAGCAGGGTATTGGTGGCGTGTTGCTTTTTGGTCAGACTGAAGGCGTAAAGGACAAGGCTGGCTCTGGCGCGTATGACCCGAAGGGCGCTGTGCAGTGTGCAATCCCCTTAATTAAACGCGCGTTTCCAGATCTGGTTGTTATGACGGATGTCTGTCTCTGCGCCTATACGGATCATGGACATTGCGGTCCGCTCGATCGTCAGGGGCATGTGGATAATGATGCATCGTGTGAGCTGTTGGCGCGTGTGGCGGTGTCGCATGCGGCTGCCGGCGCAGATGTGGTTGCTCCGAGTGCGATGATGGATGGACAAGTCCTTGCCATCCGCGAAGCGCTTATGGAGAATGATCTCAATGATACGCTCTTGATGGCCTATTCCACAAAGTTTGCATCGTCGATGTATGGACCGTTCCGGGAGGCTGAAAATTCTGCGCCGTCCGCCGGAGACCGTAAGGGCTATCAAGCTTCGTATGCAAATCCGCGTGCCGCGCTTCGCGAATCTGATTTCGATGAGGCCGAAGGTGCGGATATTCTCATGATTAAGCCGACTCTCTTTTATCTGGATCTGCTCGCGCAAATCCGCGAGCGTACTGATCTGCCCGTGGCCGCCTATAATGTCAGCGGCGAGTATAGCATGATTCATGCAGCCGCAGAACGGGGTTGGGGCGACCTTCGTGCGATGGCGCGGGAATCGCTGATGGCGATTGACCGCGCGGGCGCAGATCTCATCCTTTCCTATTGGGCGCCACGTTACGCGGAGCTCGCATGAAAACGCGGATAAAGGCTCTGCTTTCTTCTTCGTGCCGCGATGTGCCTGTGCAGGTGGCGGGCTGGGTGCGGACGCGCCGGGATTCAAAGGGCGGTTTCTCCTTTATTGAATTAAATGATGGATCCTGTTTGGCAAACCTTCAAATTATCGCACCTGCCACACTTGAGCACTACGAGCGGGATATTCTGAATTTGCACCCCGGCTCCTCTCTTCGCGTGGAGGGTTTGCTGGTGGCGTCAAGTGGCAGCGGTCAGTGCGTTGAAGTGAAGGCGGATAAAATAACCGTATATGGTTTTTCAGATCCGCTCGACTATCCGCTCGGAAAGCAAAAAATTAACTTTGAACGGTTGCGTGAACTTCCGCATTTGCGTGCGCGTACCAATACGTTTGGCGCCATCGCTCGTGTGCGTGATGTGCTGGCGTATGAGTTGCATCGCTTCTTCCATGAGCGCGGTTTCTTCTATGTGCATACCCCCATCATTACCGCGAATGATTGTGAAGGCGCAGGGGCGATGTTCCACGTCACGACGCTCGATCCGCATAAGCTTCCGCGTCATCCGGACGGGAAGGTGGATTACTCCCAGGATTTCTTTGGCGCAAAAACATCGTTGACCGTGAGCGGTCAGCTCGAAGGTGAAACGTATGCCTGCGCCATGGGTGACATCTATACCTTTGGTCCCACCTTCCGAGCTGAAAATTCCAATACGCGGAGACATCTTTCTGAATTCTGGATGCTGGAACCGGAGATGGCCTTCGCAGACTTGAATGATGATGCTCTGCTGGCGGAAGCCTTTTTGCGTCACGTCTTTAAAGCGGTTCTTGCGCAATGCGGAGCGGACTTAGCATTTTTTGATCAGCGCGTATTGCCGGGTGTGGTCGCGCGCCTGGAGCGTTTGGTAGACGCACCGTTTGGACGGGTGACCTATACCGAGGCGATTCGTCTCCTGGAGACCTCCAGCACGATCTTTGAGTTTCCAGTGAAGTGGGGTATGGACTTGCAATCGGAGCATGAGCGTTTCTTGGCAGAGGAGATTTTTAAGGGCCCTGTTGTCGTGACAGATTATCCAGCGGAAATCAAAGCGTTTTATATGCGTCGTAATATGGATGGCAAGACCGTCGCTGCGATGGATGTACTGCTACCGGAGGTCGGGGAAATCATCGGTGGCAGCCAGCGCGAGGAACGGCTGGAGGTGTTGGAAAGCGTGCTGATAAAGGCTGGACTTGATCCTGCGGAGTATAGTCACTATCTGGACTTGCGCCGCTATGGAAGCGTTCCGCATGCGGGCTTTGGATTGGGCTTTGAACGCCTTGTCCAGTTTTGTACGGGCATGCACAATATACGGGATGTGATCCCTTATCCGCGCGCGCCAGGTTGCATGAGGGTTTAACCAGTGGTCTGTTGGCTCAAACGGAACTGTCGAGTGGCTCAGGTGCTGCAAGTCCCAAGTCCAACGTCGCAAGTCCGAATTGATACAGGAGGGGGAATTGAATGAAATGGATTAAATGGATTCTTGAAATTGTAATTGGTGTTGGTTTGCTCGTCTGGTCCGTCAGGCTTGTGTTGACGACAGAGCCAACACGCGCGGGCACAAAAAAACGGGATGGGCAGGTGGTGAACGTTGTTGTTCAGTCCGTGAAAACGATGAAGATCGAGGACGCGTTAGTCTGCCTTGGGACGGTGGCGGCACGGGAATCCGTTGATATCTCTGCACAGGTCACCGAAAAAATTACCGCTATTCATTTTGATCATGGGCAACACGTGAAGAAGGGTGATCTGCTGGTTGAACTTCAGTCCGCGCAGGAGCGGGCCGCCCTCAGCGTCGCAGAATTGTCCATTGCAGAACATCAACGCGAAGAAAAACGGTTGGCGTGGCTCCTCAAAGAAAACGCAATTCCGCAGAGGGAGTTGGATGACCGTCAGACGCGTCTGGCTATTGCTAAGGCGGAAAAGGCAAAGGCAGAGGCAGATTGTGCAGACCGAAAGATTGTTGCTCCCTTTTCAGGCATCGTTGGTTTGCGCTTGGTCAGCTTAGGCGACTTAGTCTCCCCGGGCACCAAAATCACGACGCTTGAGGATATTGAGCAGGTGTATGTCGATTATCCTGTGCCCGAAAAATATACGGCAAAACTCAAAGAGGGAATGGCCTTTAAAGCTTCGAATATTGCTTATCCAGACGTTGAATTCCACGGGACGATTCGCATGGTCGATCCGCAGGTTCAGTCCCAGACGCGTAGCGCGCAGATCCGTGGTGTCATTGACAACAAGGCACAACGTCTGCGTCCCGGCATGTTGATGACGGTGAAGTTGAACATGAGTATCGAGGCGTGTCAAAGCGTGCCGGAAGAGGCACTCACGAGCCTGGGTGAGAAGCAGTATGTCTTTGTCTATTCGGCTACGAAAAAAAAGGTCTTTCGCAAAGAGGTCACCATCGGTCGTCGTGCAGAGGGACGCGTGGAAGTGGTCGCTGGACTGGACGCCCATGCGCTCGTCGTGACGGAAGGTATTGTGAAGGTATCAGACGGGCAGAAGGTTGTTGCTGAGGAACGGAAATGAACATCTGCAGATTTTCTATTGTTCGCCCAGTTGCCACCATCGTGCTGATCTTAATTTTGATGGTGTTCGGAGGCATCTCGCTGAAACGCCTGACCGTGCGTGAATATCCGGATATCGAAATACCTGTCGTTTCTGTTTCAACCACCTACCCGGGTGCGAGTGCTAACGTCATTGAAAGTAAAATCACCCAAATTATCGAAGATACCATCGCGGGGATTGATGGCATTGAAATGATTGAGTCTTCGAGTAGCGACGGTGAGTCGCGTGTGACAGTAGAATTCGCGATCTCACGGGATATCGATGATGCGGCGAATGATGTGCGTGATCGTGTGTCGCGTGTGATGAGTGTGTTGCCGGTAGAAGCAGACGCGCCCGTGATTTCCAAAGTAGATGCGGCGACGATGGCCAGCCTAATTATTGGCATCACGAGTACTACGATGAATAGCATGGAGCTCACCGACTATGCTGATCGCTATTACTCCGACCGCTTTTCGGTGATAGAGGGCGTCGCGAATGTGCGAATTTTTGGTGAGAAGAGACAAGCCATGCGTATCTGGTTAAAACCCGAAGCCATGGCGGCACGTAATATCACCTTCGAGGATATTGAAGCGGCCTTGCTCGCAGAGAACGTAGAGTCGCCAGCCGGTCGCATCGAATCGGTGACGCGGGAATTTATCGTGCGTGTGACGCGTCCCTTTTCAACGGCAGATGAATTTAGCCGGCTTGTCATTAAGCGCCGTTCCAATGGGGATTTGATTCGCATGCAGGACATTGCGGATGTGCGTTTGGAACCTCGACAGGTGCGTTCCTCCTTTTCTTACTTTGGCAAGGATATGGAGGGGGTTGGTGGCAATGGTATTGGTTTGGGGCTGTATAAACACTCTAAGGGAAATGCGCTGGTCATTTCCAAGGAATCCACAAAACTGGTGCAAGAGTTGAATAAGATTGCGCCACCCGGAGTGAGTCTCTTTGTGCGACGTGACGAAGCTTCATTCATCAATGCGTCCATTAAGGAAGTCAAGGGCTCCCTGCTGGTCTCATCAGTCCTTGTCGTCGTGATTATCTTCCTCTTTCTGGGTAATCTCCGTGCTGCGTTGATCCCGTCCATTACCGTTCCAATTTCCTTGGTCTGTTCGTTTATGGTGCTCTATGCCTGCGGTTATAGTCTGAACATTTTGACCTTGCTCGCCTTGGTGCTGGCGATCGGTATTGTGGTGGACGATGCCATTGTCGTTTTGGAGAATGTGCATCGTCGAATCAAAGAGGGGGAACCGCCCATGATCGCTGCTGCGCGCGGCTCATCGCAGGTGCTCCTCGCCGTGCTCGCAACAACGGCTGTATTGTTGGCTGTTTTTCTTCCTATTCTGTTATGGCAAGGCAAGGCTGGTAAAATGTTCACGGAGTTTGCTGTTGCGATGAGCGCAGCCGTCGGTTTCTCCGGCCTCGTGGCTCTCACGCTGACGCCCTTACTCTGTTCGCGATTACTGAAAGCACATGAGGAGGTCTCTCTGACCAGTAGGTGCGTCGATTGGGTGATGAAGTATCTGGTGTGGGGGTATAGCGCGTTTCTCAGAACCATCACGAAAGTCAAAATTTTCACAGTGCTCGTTTTTGCAACGATCTGTGTTTTTGTTGTCTGGGGATGGAGAGTGATCCCGACCGAATTTGAACCTGTTGAAGATCGTGGCTTCTTCTATGTCATGATGCAGGCACCGGAGGGGACAGGTTACTACGAGATGAATAAGTTGGTTGATAAATTTATTCCAACTTCAATGGCGGCTTTCAACGATAATGAATTGAGATGGGGACTCCTCATTCTGCCCTCGCAACTGGGGAGCGAGGGAGCGGTGAATAATGCGCGTCTCATCCTAGACTTTACGCCCTGGAGGGAACGTTCACGCAGCAGTATGGAGGTCTTGGATCAAACGCGGCCGCTGCTGGCAAAGCTCCCAGGCGCTCGCGCCTTGCCCTCTTTACCCTCTGGCATCAGTACGCGCGGCATGCCCGTGCAGTTCGTGATTGGCGGTCCGGATTATAAGGATTTGCTGGTTTGGCGCGATAAGTTGATGGAAAAGATTAAAGGGTATCCGGGCTTTTTGGATGTTGATTTCGACTACAAGGAGACCACGCCGCAGTTCCATGTGCAGATCAACAAGGATCGTGCGGCTGAGATGGGCGTGTCCACCAAGGCTATCGGCGGCGCATTGGAAACATTGCTGGGTTCCAAGCGCATCACGACCTTTGTAGACCGCGGCCGAGAATACGATGTCATGTTGCAGGCGGGGTTAAATCAACGCGGTTCATTGGAGGATCTGCGCAATATTTATGTGCGTTCTGCGACACAACAGACCCCGATCCCGCTCGACAACTTAGTGACGATCAAGGAGGTCGGCGACGCGGCGACGCTTAATCGTTTTAACCGTATGCGCTCCATTACGCTGTCGGGTAATGTTGCAGCAGGGTACAGTTTGGGTCAGGTCCTTGATTTTCTGGAGAAGACGGTGCGCAAAGAATTGCCACCCGAAGTGCAGATCGGGTTCAAGGGTCAGTCCAGAGACTTCAAGGAGTCGACGGGTTCCATGACACTCATTTTTGGCCTCGCGCTCCTGATCGCTTACTTGACGCTCTCAGCCCAGTTTGAAAGCTTTATCAGTCCCTTCATCGTGATGCTGACAGTTCCACTCGGTATGATTGGCGCACTGGCCGGACTCTGGTATAGCGGCGCGACTATGAATATTTATAGTCAGATCGGTGTGATCATGCTGATTGGCCTTGCCGCGAAGAACGGCATTCTGATTGTCGAATTTGCCAACCAATTGCGGGATGAAGGAATCGAATTTGAGGAAGCACTTATCAAGGCGGCCAGTATGCGACTCCGTCCGATTTTGATGACCGGCATCTCGACCGTGGTCGGTGCGATCCCGCTACTGCTGGCCAGCGGCGCAGGTGCCATGAGTCGTCGTTGCCTTGGCGCGGTGGTCGTCTATGGCGGACTGAGTGCCTGTCTGCTCACGTTGGTTGTGGTGCCGACAGCCTACCTGTTGCTGGCAAAATGGCAAAAACCTCCGCGTGCTACTGAACGCGAGCTGGAGAAACTCGAAATAACCCATGCGTAACAGAATGTCCTCTTTCGGTGCTTGCAAGGTAGGGCGAACCGTCTCGGTGAGCCGCAGAGACAGGTCGACGAGCAATTAAATTTTGATTTTCCATGCTTTCCCGTTGACAATCGCCATACGAATTTTGTAAGCTTAACGAACTTTTGGCGGGTTAGCTCAGTTGGTAGAGCAGTGGAATCATAATCCACGTGTCGGGGGATCGTGCCCCTCACCCGCCACCATCTTCGAACCCCAATAAAACTTAGTGTTTATTGGGGTTTCTTCATTTTCCGCGTTGCGTTCGCAATTTTATTAACGTGATCGTTTTTAATCGTTTTAGCCCGTTTTTACACGCTTTAAAGGGCAAATTGGAAACGATTTGGAAACGGTCGCGCAAGGCGATTTTTTTGAGCACCTCCGAAGCGTTTTTATACGGTCTGCTGGCTCCTGAAAATGATGCGTTAAAAATGACTGTTTTATTTACGCGTCAGGAAATGCAAGGCGATACCGACGACGAGGGAACCGAGGATTCCAGCGATGAAGCCGATGATCGTGTACATGCCCGTGGCGCGGTTGATCACCTCTTCACATTTTGACAATCGGGTTCCCATTTCGTCGATCTCTTTCTCGTGGTGTGGGCACAGCGTCCGGATGGAGGCGATGTCGCACTGTATCTGCCTTAGCAATGTGAAAATCTCGTGGATGTTGTCTTCGTTCATAAACTCCTCCCAATCGTTTCAGTTCTGGGTATGTACACAGGTGTGCCGTTTGCGGATACGACCTCGGCGATCTCTTCCCGGTATGTCCGCCTGGTGATCGCTATAGCCCTTCGGTAGATGGACGCCTCTTTCCAAGCCATCTCAAAATAGTCCGTGAGCTGGTATCGCGTCACGCCGTCCGGCTTGAGGGTGTACAGCCCATACGCCGCGCAGATGTTGTACCATACTGTCGCATCGATGTGTGTCAGGCAAGAGACCGGCACAAGCGTCGTGTCGTCCTTCGCGGCTTCCTCGAACGCCGCGCCGTACGCCTCGCGGAAGTCCAACACGGCAGCCGTGATAATCGTAGTGACCCGCGCAACTTGTCCCTCATGTCCGAGACTGCCGGCGGGCCAGCCGCCAACGTCGTCGCTTAGCCCGTGCTGAATCTTCGGATGCATGGCCATCGGAACATATACGCCGTCAAAATATCTATTCGCCATGTGCATGCGATAGTATGTGTACGATAACCATCCTTCGACTGGTGCGCTCATAGGCTCCTCGCTTTCCCCTTGGTCCCGGACAGGTAAAACGGCGTGCCTTCGGCTGTCGCAGTCGCATTCGCTTTCACTTCGTCCCGATACGCTTTCCTCATCGTGGCGATATGCCGCCGATAGATGGAAGCCTCTTTCCACGCCTGCTCGAAATAGTCTTTGACCTGGTATCTTGTCACGCCGTCAGCCATGAGATTATAGAGATCGAATCTCAGGCAGAGGTTATACTGCACAGTCGCGTCGATATAAGCGAGGCATGACGTGGGCACAAGCGTCGCGTCATCCTTCGCGTCCTCTTCAAGCGCCGCGCCGTAAGCCTCCCTGAAGTCCAGCACGGCCCCCCTGATGATCTCGGCTATCTTATCCCCTTTGTTCTCCCACCAGCCGCCGTCAACCCACTGATTGAGCGCAAACCCGTTCCACCATCCGTCATCGGAAAGCGCATTCAGGATCATCGGATGGTTTTGCGGCGCGTTAACGGCCGGATAGGTGATCCATGCCTCGATGGGAGGCGCGACAGGCGGCGCCAGTAAAGAAACGAGGGAAACGACGGGCATACCTTATTTCCTTTCAGGAGAGGCGGCTAATAACTTTTAGGTATAACTATAGGGCACAACAACAAAGGGCACCAGCTTGTTGCCGACCCTCGTGTACCTCTTTCCGTTGATAAAAACAGTGGGGGCGGATTTTCCGATAAGTAACTCACCGCCTACACCCCGATCACGCGGCCAGCCAGGTTTCACAGGCGGTGGTTTAACCGGCGGTGGCTTAGGAGGCATGGGTTGCGGCCCCTTGCCTTCGCCTGTGTTGGGGTTAGCTGGGTCGTAGCGGATTCCGCTTTGCCCGGGTCCGTTCGGATACGTGGACGAATAGAAGATGTTCGGCTTGGGGAGAACTTTCATACCTTCCGCGTATTGCGTTCCAACACCGCCGTTTGGAGGAATGTAAACATTAGGCTTGGGAGTACTGCTCGGAGCAGTCGGAAAAGGTTTTTTAGCGAGTCCCCCCTTTGCCACAACGGGCTTGGGTTTCGCCTGCGGGTTCGCAGCAAAGGCCCGTTTTTGTCTGACCGCCAGTGCCGCAGCACGTGCGGCGTCACTCCATCTGTTTCTCATGCTAATACCTCCTTACAAAAAAAGCGTACCGCCTCGAAAGGACCGGTACGCCTGTTTCTATCACCGTTGCCGGTTAGCTGATGTTCAAGCGCACCGCAGCCGAGGCGTTGGTGATACGGACATCCTCGGACCAGTCGAACTTAGCCACTTCGACGCGGCCGTCCTCGCGCAGATAACTGCCCGGCACCATGTACTGTCCCGCGAGGCGGAACGTCTTCATGAAGCTGGGGTCACGGCGGGTCGGATTCGCCCGGCGGGCGAAGATCAGGATCGCGGTATCAAGCAGGAACTTGATGCTCTCGTCCTTGCCTTCCGGCGCGTCATCATAGACCATGTACGACGTGCGGACATCGGGGTTGCCGATCAGGAGCCCGCCCGCGGTCGCCTCGGTCGGCACGGCGAAGGTAGCACTGCCCCCGCCCGCCACGAAACGCCCGCGCACCTTCTCGGCGTTCTTGAAGATCTTCCATGCCCCCGCGCCAAAGAGCACGCCCACGCCCATGAGCGAGCCGTACTTCGCCGTCTTGATGACGGAGAGGATCGCGTCATCCAGGTCGGAGATCGGATCAGCGGAGCTGTTCCATGTCTTGGCCGTGCCCGCGCCCACTGCGCCGAGGGCCGCGTCGATGACGGACTTCTCATGCGCCAGAGCCGCGACCTCGGCACAGGCCACCGCACCTTCGCGCAGGCAGTCCTCAAGCTCGCCGGACTCCAGCTTCTCGAGGTTATCCACGGGATAGTCCAGCGCGTGCGGATTGCAGTTGTAGGACTCGTCGCTCACCTCGAAGGAGAGCTCCGCCGCGCGCCCGCCGATGGCGCGGAGGGTCTGAGGGATGCGGAAGCGGTTCTTCTCGGTGTACTTCTTGAAGCGTCCGACGGAGGTCGGCACTTCGACGGTCGGCGCGAGGAAGTCGGCCACCGGCATGATGTTGGACTGCGCAGCGCCCTGGGCGAACGCCTTCAGCAGGGGGCTTTCGCTGATATCTGAAAGTCTGCTCATAATCTTTTCTACTCCTTTACTTCTTTGTTAAGAAACGAGAACGTTGCCGACCGAGCAGGGGCGGCACAGCACAAGCTGCCCGTCCACGCCGGCCTCTTCCGCGATCGCGATCACGCGATAGGTACCGCCAGCCGTCGGGATCAGGCGCACCATGCCGGCGTCACTGCCGGCGATAGCGGCCAGCACAAGCTGGTCACCTGGATTGCACGTGCCCTTGAGTTTCAGGCGCGTATTGCGCTCCGGGACGATAGGGGTCACGGAAGCCAGGGCGGTGTCAGCCGCGCCCTCTCCGACTACGTACGGCGTGATATCCGTGATCGCGGCAGGCAGTTTGATCTCGGGCACGCCCGTGTCATGGGTCATCTTGACAAGGTAACCCTCTTTGTCTGTCAGGTCTTCGCCTGCCAGGACGGGGAAGCTCCCCGCGCGTGTATTCGATTGCGTCATGATCGTTATTCTCCTTTTCCTTTTGAAAATTCGACCTCGGCCCGGCGGAACGCGACCATGTAGCCGCAGCCGTCGCGTTTGACGATCTCCTGGGCGCGGTTGCGCAGTTTCGCAGACTGCTCGTCATCCTTACGCGGGGCAGGATCACCTGCCGCAGCGCGATTGTGCAGCGGCTTCGCAGCCGGAGCCGCAACCTCCGTGACAACGGCCTTGCGGGTGCGCATGCGGTTGAGTAACCCGAGCGTCGCCTCGCGGTTCTCGATCAGGCGCTCACGGAAGAACTCCTTGTCCTCCGCGTCGATCACATCCGCGAACGATTCGACCTCGCGGTTTGCGATGTTGTCCTCGGCCTCCACGA
>JBAXOG010000005.1:0-66160 GCA_037133395.1 bacterium
GCGTTTCACCTAATAGCCTACAGCCTAAACTGCTACAGCCTAGCCATCCCTATGGGATGGTAGTGTATTAAATTCAATGGCGGTTCATGTGTGGGTTGGCTTTTCATCGGGCGTAAAAAGGGTCAAAAACAGGAGGTGATTATGAAAACGGCGATATATTTCAAGGCGGTTGTCGTGATAGTTCTTTGTGCGATCCTGCTTCCGACGGGGGCGTGGGCGACCGCATATTACTGGGATAACGATGGCACCACAGCAGGTTTCGGCACGGCGAACGGCGTCTGGGAGAATCCTACGCCGGGAGGCACTATTGGCTGGAGCACTTCCTCGACCGGTGTAGCAGCGCCCGGCAGTATCACTACCCTCATAAGTGACACGGTTAATTTCGGCAGTACCACGGCTGGACTTCTCGCCGGTACGATCACCGTGTCGGGCACGGTGACAAACGGTGGCATGACCTTCGCTTCCGGGTCGGGAGCTATCACGCTCAACGGCGGAACGATCACGAACGCGAGCCCCCTGACAATCACCTGCAACAACACGGCTTATACAAATGTCATCGGTTCCAGCCTCGCTGGCGCGGCCTTCGAAAAGGCCGGGGCCGGCGCCCTGACTCTCTCCGGCGTGAACACCATTAATGGTGCTATAACCGTGGCTGCGGGCATCCTTAACCTCAATAACTCGAGTCTGCAAACGTTCAGTGGGGTGGTCACTTTGAGAACCGCCACGCTCAACATCAACGGGTCGAATACCCTTAACAACCAATTAAGTGTCGCCGGTGGTGCCTACACGGGCGAAGTCAACGTCGTTAACGGCGGAATACTGACGACAAGAAATAAGGTTTTCATTGGACAGAATAATAGCGCTGCTATAGGCACCCTGAATATTTTTAGCAACGGCACCGTCATCAGCGAAAACTACACCTTCATCATCGGCAACGCTTTTGATAATATCACAGCAAAAGGGATCCTGAACATGGAAACCGGCAGCGTATTCACGGTGAATCCGGCCGCGGGGACGACCTTATGCATTGCAAACGGCTCCACGACCACGGGTACTCTTAATCTCAACGGTGGCTTGCTGACGACCTCGCGCAACATCACATCAGGGGCTACGGCTTCGCCGGGGAATTCCATCATTAATTTCAACGGCGCCACACTCAAAGCGGGCGCGGCCTTCACGATGTCTGGCCTGACCCGCGCCAACGTACGCAATGGCGGGGCGATCATCGACAGCACAGGCGGCACCGTCACCATGACCCAGGCATTACTGCACTCCGATATTACCGACGATGCAGCCACGGATGGCGGCCTGACCAAGCTGGGCACGGGCACGCTGATCCTTTCAGGCACGAACACGTACACCGGCGCAACGGTCGCTCAGGCCGGCGTCTTGGAACTGTCCCGGACGAACGCGCTCTCATCCGCCACGGCGCTGGATATCCGCTCAGGGGCTGAAGTCCGCTTGTCGTTCACCGGGACGAACGTTGTCTATTCGCTCACGGTCAACGGCATCACCAAGTCGCGCGGCGTCTATGCCGCAGGCAGCGTGGCGGGGCTGACGGGGACAGCGGGGGCGTATCTGCAGACCCTGCAACCACCGCCGAGGGGCACGATGGTTCGGTTCTTTTGAGAAAACATAATATGACGACAAAACTTCAACAACAGGAGGCAAGCATGATAAGGCGCACCATAGGACATTGTCTTGCGGGTATAACGTTTATTGCAGGGGTTGCATCTGTTGCAAGGGCAGATGCTCTGGATCAGGGCTTTGTTACGCCGCCTGCTTCGAATCGTCCGGCGGTTTATGGCTGGATTTGGCAGTGGAAGTATCCCAAGGAAGTCCTCACGCGGGATCTGGAGGAGATGAAGGCTCAAGGGATTACCTCTTGCCTGCTCTACTATAACTGCGGTTTGAGTGTAAATCGGAAGGGCCAGAAGGTCGAGTATGGTGAAACCGAGAACCGGATCGTCCCGACCGACGAATACGATGGCCCCGGTGCGTCAACCGCGCCGGAAATGGGGCCTCCCAGCGCAAAACCTTGGAGCGCGCCATGGCTTGAAACGGTCAAGCACCTGGCGGCTGAAGCGGCGCGGCTGAAGATTGATCTCGGCGTGACCACTGGACCCGCAGGATGTTATCGGGAGACCCTGTCCGATGAATATGGTGCACAAAAGCTCGTGTATTCAGCCACGGCGGTCAAGGGCGGGGCTCGCGTTGAGATCGACCTGCCGCTTTCAGAAAAGGTGCTTTTGCAGAAGGGTAAGAAAAGCCCGCGGTTCTATCGCGACATCGCCGTGCTTGCCGTCCCAGCGCAGGGGACAATTGCACCGGAGTCGGTTGTCGATCTGACCGGAAAGATGGACGCGCGCGGCAAGCTGGCCTGGGACGCTCCTACCGGAGAATGGAGCGTGCTGCGGTTGGGCCATAGCACCACGGGTACCTGGGCCCTGGATCATTTGAGCGCCGAGGCCTTCGACCGCAGATGGGAGCAAACCATACTGCCTCTGATCCGCGACATGAACGACGCCGAACGGGCCGGCCTGCGTTTCATCGAGTGCGACAGTTACGAGGGCGGGGCGGAAACCTGGACCACCCGCTTCCCAGAGGAATTCCGCCAGCGACGCGGCTACGACATCATTCCATGGTTGCCAGTCCTGGCAGGGCGTGTGGTTGGTGACAAGGGCCAAAGCGCGAGGTTCGATCGCGACTATCGCCTCACCATCAGTGACCTGTTCGCCGACAATCACTACGCACGACACGCTGCTCGAGCCAAGGAATCGGGCCTTCAATTCTGTGCCGAGGCGGCCGGACCGTGGCAGAGTCAGACGGATGTGCTCAAGTCGATGGCCCGGTGCGACGTTGCCATGGGCGAGTTCTGGATGCCGGGCGGTCACCGGGGGACTGGCGATTCCCGCCGGTTCCTGTTGCGCGATGCCGCGGCGGCGGCCCACGGATACGGCAAGGGGGAGGTCTTTTGCGAGGCATTTACCGGCGGCTTCGATGCCTGGCAGGAGTCGCCCTTCCGCATGAAACCGTGTGCCGATCAGGCTTATTGCGACGGATTGACCCGCCCCTGCATCCACGGCTACAGCCTTTCCCCGTGGACCGACGGGGAACCGGGAGTTGTCTACGCGGTTGGCGAGTATGTGAATCGCCACGTGACGTGGTGGAATCAGTCGCATGCGTTTTTTGATTATCTCGCCCGCTGTTCATTCATGTCGCGGCAAGGCGTCTTCGCCGCCGACGTAGCCGTGTTTACCGGCGAAAGCATCGGCATACAAATGCCGCGCAAGGAGTCATGGGATGCACTCATCCAGCCGAATTCCCGGGTCCGCGGTGCCCATGACTACGATCACGTGAATTCTGAAATCCTGCTGAAACGCATGAATGTGTCTGATGGGCGGATTGTGCTTCCCGATGGCCTGGCCTACCGGCTGCTGGTTCTCGAAAAATGCGATGCGCTTTCTCTTCCCGTGTTGCGCAAGATGGCCGAGATGGTCGAAGCCGGCGCGACGATTTCCGGTCTTCCGCCGCGCGAACCGTTCGGGCACAAGGATGATCCCGCGGAGTTTGCTTCCCTGATTTCCCGGCTTTGGGGAGCGAAATCGTCCGAGAAATCAGGCGAGCATATGCTGGGCAAAGGGAAGGTGGTTTGGGGAACTCCCGTATTGCAGGTGCTTGCCGACATGGGCGTCACACCCGATTTCGAGTGTCGTGGAGTCAGTCCAAAAGGTCGTATCGATTGGATTCACCGCAAGACAGCCGACGGCGACATTTACTATGTCGCAAGTCTCTGGCAGCCGGTGGAACAGATCGAATGCATGTTCCGCACCAGCGGCAAGGTGCCCGAACTGTGGGATCCGGTTACAGGAGTGATGCGGGAGGCCGGCAACTTCCGCATCGAAAACGGACGTACCATCGTGCCGCTTCGCCTGGATCCTTGCGGTTCGACCTTTGTGGTCTTCCGGAAACCGACCGGCCAGACAAGCCGTAACGGCAAGAACTGGTATGATCACCGCCTCCTTCAGCAGATCGATGGTTCTTGGGCCGTCAGGTTTAATCCGGCCTGGTTTTATCCGAAACCATCCGGGATTGAAGATGCTCGAATGGTTTTCGAGAAACTTGATGATTGGACCCGGCACAGCGAACCTGCTGTCAAATATTTCTCGGGACGAGCCGTTTATGAAAAAGAGTTCAGTATTACGAATTTGCCTTCACAAGGGCGTGTCTTCCTGGACCTTGGCAGTGTCGGCACTCTTGCCGATGTGTGCGTCAACGGCCACGATCTGGGCGTGCTCTGGACGCCTCCGTTCCGGGTCGATGTAACCGATGCCGTCAAGACCGGCGTCAACCATCTTGAAATCGGCGTCGTAAATTTATGGCCGAATCGGCTCACAGGCGACACCTTTTTGCCCGAAGCGCAGCGCCGAACACGTACCAACATGACTAAATACACTCAATCGAGCAAGTTGATCCCATCCGGTCTGCTCGGCTCAGTCCGGGTGATGGTTGGGGAATGAACAACAAAGGAAAGACAAGAGATAAAACAAGTTGTTTCACCACGAAGAACACGAAGAGCACGAAGTTTGGTTGTTAAATCAATCAGCCTTCGTGGCCTTCGGGAACTTCGTGGTGAGAATTCTGGATCAGGCAGGGAGTTACGATGAAACACGCTTCAGTATATTGGGCAGGCTGTCTGCTTCTGCTTGCCGCGGCCGGGACGGTCGCGCAAGGCAGGGATGGAGGAGACGTGCCGGAACGCACGATGGAGGCCTTGCGGGCAGTCATTGCAGAGGGTATTGCCTCGAAGTCGCCGCGCATTGTGATTCCGCCGGGCCTATACAGGGGGGGGCCACTCCCCTGTTCCGCCAACTCGTCAGCCACCGGCCTCTCAGATAAGAATGTCCATCTGCTCCTCGCCAACCTCACCAATACCGTGCTTATCGCCGAGGGGGTCGACATGCTCTGCACGGATCCTACCCGAGCCATCACCCTCAGAAATTGCAAAAATGTCGAACTCCGGGGGCTTACGGTGGATTACGACCCGTTGCCCTTCACGCAAGGCGACATCGTGGAGGTAAACGGTTCGGAAGGTTGGCTGGATGTCAAGATCCATGCCGGGTATCCGGTCAGGGCGCAGGGGCGCATCGACATCGTCGACCGCCAGACGCGGTTTCGGCGCGAGAACATGCCGTTCATGTGGGGGAGCAAACCGGAACTGCGGAGCGGAGGGGTTGTGCGGATACACAACCGGTCAGCCGCCGGTTTCGCCAGGGCGGGGGATATGGCCTCGCTGTCAGGGAATATGCACTATGCGCTGGCCCACACCATCGGCATCGAGGCGTGTGACGGCGTGGTGCTGCGGAATGTCAGCGTCTATTCGTCTAACTGCATGGGGATCATCGCGGGCGGGGGAGAGGGCGGACACCAGTTTGTCGCATGCCGCGTGGTTCCCGGACCCCCTCCGAAAGGCGCCGTCGAGCCCCGCCTTCTGAGCACGAATGCCGATGCGATTCTGACGAAACGGATGCGGAAAGGCGTGCTCACGGAAGGCTGTGAGATCCGCGACGCTGGTGACGATTCATGGAGCGTCACGTCCCCAAGTTTCGTGATCCTGAAAAAGGAGGGGAGGACGCTCTACCTCACGCCGTGGCAGACAGACTCACCCATCCCCGGCGATCACCTGTGCGCGTCGCTGGACACGCCCTTGCTGGCCGTCAAAACCGTCGCGGCCGTTTCCGCCACGAGCGTTGAACTTTCGGCGGCGATGCGGCAACAGGTGACGAACGCCGCGTCAGAGCTCCGTCTCTCCCTGAAAGCAGGGTTCAAGAACGAGGGCATGCTCTGCAAGGTGGAGATGGAGCGGGACGTCCCCTGGGGTGAGGGAGCGTCCCTCTACTGTCCCGACCGACAGGGGAACGGCTTCAT
Organism: bacterium; assembly: GCA_037133395.1. Lineage (GTDB taxonomy): Bacteria > Verrucomicrobiota > Kiritimatiellia > RFP12 > UBA1067 > CAIZQW01. The sequence continues at coordinate 5,929 of JBAXOG010000005.1, forward strand.
TTTCCGCAACAACAGGGTGCGCAGCTCCGGACGCATTCTCATTAAAGCCTCTGGACTCGTCGAGGGGAACACCCTTGAGCGAATTAAGGCGATCGTCGTGCGTCCGGAGGTGCCGCGGCGTGCCGCCGCGGGCATCGCCGAGATCGTCATCCGCAACAACACGATCATCGACGCCAATATGCAAACACCCTCTTCCGGACGCGTGCAGGCGGGCGCCGTTTGCGTGGCAGCGGAGGGCGAGAAGGGCCAGCCGCGGCCGGCCGGCATTTTCGGACGCGTGGTGATCGAGGGCAACACGATCCGGGGAGGCAATGGCGCGGCTGTCGTCGTCACCTCAGCCAAGGAGGTTCGGATCGCCAACAACCGTCTTGAGACTCCCCTGCACGTCGAGCCCAACGACAACGGAAGCGGCTATGGTGTGGACAACCATGCGCTTTATTGGTTCGCCACCTGCGGTAGTGTCTTCCTCGAAGGGAATACGGTGGTGAAGCCAGGTCCCTTCCTGAGCACCGAGGTCGGGCGGGGGCCGGGCGTCGCGCAGATCAGGGAAGCGCCGAAACGAGATCAGAAATGAACCTCTCGTACCCCACCTATATGAAACACAAAAACACAGTATGCCTGGGGGCCAAAATCCTCGGCATGTTAGCAATCCTCCAGACCGCGGCGCTGGCCTTGGGCGCCGATTCGCTTGAACGCGATTTCTTGAATCCACCTGCCATGCACCGCCCTGCCACCTTTGCCTTCATGCATACCACGGGAGGCCCCGTGGCCGACCAGGCCATTTGCCGGGATATTGAAGAGATGAAGAAGAAGGGGATTAGCTCGGTTCTCTTTTACTTCCCCTATTTTGCTGGTGGGACGCTGAGCAACAAAAAGCTGGTTTTTGGCGAGAGCGAAGATCAGGTGGTGTCCACGGAGGAGTACAAGGGTCCCGGGGCCATCAGCGAAACCTATCCGCCGACTCCGCGGGGCTGGAGCCCTGAATGGCGCAAAACGCTTCGGCTGGCTTCAAAAGAATGTGGGCGCCTCGGAGTGGAAATGGGGATAAGCATGGGGGGGGCCGGCTGTGAGAACTCCAATGGCTCCCCGACGAGCGCGCAAAAGAATTGGGTGGTTTCCTCCACTCGGGTGACCGGGACCACGGAGGTTGACCTCCCCTTGGCAAAGGAAGTTTTTGATGCCAAGGGCAAGGCGCTCCCTTATGTGGATACTTTCGTCCTTGCCCTGCCCGATTCCAAACAGACGTCCCCGGACAAAATCCAGGATCTCACGGGGAAGATGGACGCTAAAGGCCGCCTCAACTGGAATGCGCCAGCAGGCGATTGGGTTGTCCTTCGGTTTGGCTATGTGCAAGCAGGCCGCTATATCGATCACCTGAGTGCCGAGGCCCTTAACGAAAAATGGGACAACACAATGGCGGTTCTATTGGCGGAAATGTCTCCCGAGGAACGCAAAGGCCTTTCTTATGTGGAATGCGACAGCTACGAAGGCGGACCCCAAACGTGGACCCCGAAGTTGCCGGAGGAATTCCGCAACCGGCGTGGTTATGATCTCAAGCCGTGGCTGCCTGTGCTTGCAGGCAAGGTGGTGGGGTCGCCCCTTCAGAGCGCCTGCTTCAAACGGGATTACGAGCTAACCATTAGCGATCTTTATGCCTCCAATCATTACGCCCGCCATACGGCCCTGGCTAACGCCAACGGGCTAAATTTTTGCAGCGAAGCGGCAGGGCCGCATCAAGCCCAAACTGATGTGCTCAAAAGCCTCTCCCAGTGCCAAATCGCCATGGGCGAATTCTGGACTCCCGGAACCCACCGGGGAACGGGCGACGCCAGTCGGTTCCTGCTTCGCGATGCGGCGGCCGCGGCTCATGGGTATGGGAAGAGGGACGTGTTCTGCGAGGCGTTCACGGGAGGTCGGGATCCCTGGCAGGTCACCCCCTATCGCATGAAGCCGGCAGGTGATCAGGCATTTTGTGATGGGCTTACCCGGCCCTGCATTCACGGTTACAACATTTCCCCGTGGCCGGATTCCAAACCGGGATTAGCGTATTGGGCAGGGGTTTATTTCAATCGCCAGACGACTTGGTGGGATCAGGCCGCCGCTCCTTTCCTGGAGTATCTGGGGCGTTGCTCCGATCTCTTGAGCCAAGGGCTTTTTGTGGCTGATGTGGCCTACTACACGGGAGATGGCATTGGCCAACTGCTCCCATTCAAAGCCGCTTACAAGGACTTCCCCGGGGATCTCTACGATTACGACCGGATGAACGCTGATATCCTGCTCACCCGGGTCGACGTCGCCAACGGCCGCTTGGTTCTTCCCGATGGGATGAGCTATCGCCTCCTGGTTCTTCAGGATAAAGTGCCCTTCCAGCTTGCGACCTTGAAGAAGTTCCGGGCTTTGATTGAGAAGGGGGCTGTCGTTTTGGGGAACCGACCCACGGAACCATTCGGGCTTTTGGACGATCCGGAATGCTTCCGCCTTGCCACGGATGAAATTTGGGGAACGGAACAGACTGGCGCCACGGGGTCTCGTGCCTTGGGCAAAGGGCGGATTATCTGGGGGAAATCCCTGCAGGAGGTCCTTGCTGCAGAAGCCGTTGAACCCGATATCGAGATCACGGGCAAAAGTGCGAAAGGGATCATCCGTTGGATTCACCGGCATCTGGAGGACGCGGAGATCTACTTCCTTTGCAGCCGCTGGGAACCGCTGGAGCATGTGGAGTGTTCCTTCCGGATTGCGGGCAAAGTTCCAGAAATTTGGAATCCGCTGACCGGCAAGATCCAGGAAGCACATGCATTCCGGCAGGAAAAGAACCGCACGGTGGTGCCGCTGGAGTTTGAGCCTTATGGATCCACCTTCATCGTCTTCCGCAAACCCACCTCCGAAACGGCACGTTCAGGAAAAAACGGGTGGGAGTTCGAGTCCGTGCAGACTTTGAGTGGCCCGTGGACGGTGCAGTTCGACCCTGAGTGGTTCTATGCCTCTCATCCGGGGAAGCTGGCCACAACGCTGCAATTTGAGTACTTGAGCGACTGGACCAGCCACCCTCTTGAGGCAGTGAAGTTCTACAGCGGAACGGCGACTTATCGGAAAGAATTCATAGCACCACAAATCGAGGGGTCGCTCTATCTGGACTTGGGGGAGGTTTGGGATGTTGCCTGCGTGCGCTTGAATGGGACGTCGGTGGGAACGTGTTGGACAAAGCCGAATCGGCTGGAAATCACCCGGGCACTCAAATCCGGACAAAACGTGTTGGAAGTGGACGTGGTCAATCAATGGCCCAACCGTCTCATCGGCGACAGTTTTCTCCCCAAGGAACAACGCCGAACCCGCACTAACATCAAATACACACAAACCGCGCACTTATATCCCTCCGGCCTGCTCGGCCCCGTCCAATTGCTGAGGATCCGGCCCCCGCAGGGGCCATGAACAGGATCGGGGACATTCCTTTCCCGCAGCACGGTGCCCCAGAAAATGGGTACAGGGGGACAGACAATGCTTACACCCCGTGAGCTTTGCGGGCTCTGTGAGAAAAAACGGCTACACATTTTCAGGAAACGCGCTTTTCGCAAAATAGCCGCCATTCTTGGGTGCCCCTTTGAAGACAATGCTTCCCTCCTCCGATAGTTCTTTCAGATAACGCTGTGTGGTACGAAGGCTGATGGCCAGATGTTTCGTTGCCGTGGGAGCATTGATGCCCTGATGGGTCTTGATCACATTCTGCAGGCTGGTTTTTATTGATTTTACACCGCCACGGATCCCTGCCTTTACACCGCCAAATAGGGATTTTACACCGCCATGTGCGTGGCGCGAAAAAGGGGGTTCTCCAAAGGGGTACAGGGGGACAGACAATGCTTACCCTTTTTCCCCCTCGATTATCTATAATTGCTTTCACCCTCAAAGAGATGTTATTCTTTTAACTGCTTAAGCCATAGTGGGCGTTGTTAAGTCGTTTAGGACGTGAGACATTAACAGCAAATCGAAGGAGGAACGAAGATCGTGCGTAAGAAAACACTGCTAAAAGAAATCCTGCACACTCGGGGCCTTCCAGAACTGAAGGCGCGTTGCGCCTATTTTGATGTCGGATCTTTGCGGGCGTGGCTGAAGAAAGAACGCATCGCGTTTAATTGTGTCACTGTGAATCGATACATGACCGACTTCGTGAAGGACGGTATCGTCTGGAGTGCCGGACGGGGCTGGTACAGCTTCATCCCGACCGCGATCCAACTCGATGCAGAACCGCTGACGGAGATGAAGAAAGACCTTCAGGAACGCTTCCCGCTCCTCGATTTCGCTTGCTGGTCCACGCAGCAGATCAACCCTTACATGCACCACATGCTGGGCAAGTTTGTGACCTTCGTGCTTGCTCCTGCTGATACCTTGACTTCGGTTTTTGACCACCTGCGCGAGCGCGACTATTCGGTTTATCTCAATCCGAATGAAAAGGAGGTAGCCAAGACCTTCAAAGTCGATTCCAAGACTGTCGTACTCCGTAAGCTCAATACCCTTCACGAGCCAGTCCAGGATCACCAACTCCGTCTCGAAATCTTGTTGGTCGACTTGAGTCAGGAGTCGGAACGGCTCTTCCTGATGGACAAGGCTGAGTACCAGCAAATGGCATCCCGCCTGATCATGTCAGGACGTATCGATCTGGCCTCCTTGGCCTCCTACGCGAAGGTTCTGGGAACCGACTTCAAAGACCTATTCCAAAACAGGGAATCAATTATCTCTTGTTTTTTGAAAAAAAAGTAGTTAATTGATTTGTAGTTTTTAACTCTTTCGTAATTAGCATGATACAACAACACTGTTTTGAAAAAACATGGATAGATTCCAAGCAATCCGAATTACGCTTGCGTGATCCGGGTCTATTGGAAAAGTGTATTTATGCATTGCAGTTGCTCGGCCTTTTGGCCGAATCAGGTATACCTTTTGTCTTTAAAGGCGGAACCTCCATGGTACTCCTCATGGCAAGCCTGAGGCGATTGTCCATCGACATCGATATTGTTTCCGAGTCACCTGAAGCTGTTGATATCGCATACCTAAGAAAGCTTTTCAAAAATTCTCGTTTTGTGCGCATTGAAGAAAATGACCGAGGCGACCATCGCCTACCACACCGGCGTCACTTCAAATTCTTCTATAACTCGGTTTGCTCGAGCATCGACAACTACGTCATGTTGGATGTTCTCCAAGAGCGGAATCTCTATCCCGCCACCCGGCGCTGTGCGATTCGCGCATCCTTCATCGAGACGGAAAGGGATGTCGCGGTCACGTTGCCCACCGTTGACGCCCTTCTGGCCGACAAACTCACCGCGTTCGCACCCAACACAGTCGGTGTGAGATTGACCCCCGACAGCAACATGCAGGTGATCAAGCAGGTGGTGGATGTTGGGGAACTCTTCACAAAGACCGCCGACCTGACACTGATCCGCCGAGCCTACGCTGTCATCTGCGCTGCCGAGATCGGATATCGCGGTGGGGCATTCACCAGTGACCAAGCACTCAATGACACCATACAAACCGCGCTTCAAATATCCGAGATCAGGCTTAGGCCGCAAGACCAGACGACTGCATTGATTGATGCCGCTCGGAAGCGGTTAGAAAATCATCTTATTGGTCCTGCGCTTGACATAGACGATCTTAAGGTGGCGGCCGCGCGCGCCGCCGGCATTGCCGCGTTGATTCAAACCCCCAATTCTCCACTGTCACTCGACGATTTTCGCTATAATCCCGCACGAGTCATGGAACTCCAATCACTCAGGATCACCCGGTATCCACGGCTGAACCGATTGAAAGCCACCAATCCAGAAGCATTCTTCTATTGGCACAAGGTTGACACGTTGCTGAGACAACCCCCTGCCTAAACCCCGCCGGTATCAAGAGTCCCGAATATAAGATTTACTTGGTACAGAGGGATGGACAATGCTTACACCCCGTGAGCTTTGCGGGCTCTGTGAGAAAAAACGGCTACACATTTTCAGGAAACGCGCTTTTCGCAAAATAGCCGCCATTCTTGGGTGCCCCTTTGAAGACAATGCTTCCCTCCTCCGATAGTTCTTTCAGATAACGCTGTGTGGTACGAAGGCTGATGGCCAGATGTTTCGTTGCCGTGGGAGCATTGATGCCCTGATGGGTCTTGATCACATTCTGCAGGCTGGTCTTTATTGATTTTACACCGCCATGTGCGTGGCGCGAAAAAGGGGTTTCTCCAAAGAGCCGCAACAGCTTCTTCATTTTTTTAATATCTGATTAACGAATTCATGTCCCCTTGTCCGCTTCGCGCTATCCACGCTCGACTTTACGTAAAGCCAGAAACCCGTTGACTTTTTTCTGCTGGTTTGCTTAAGTGAGAAATGTGTAGGGGACTGGTGTGCCTTGATAAAACAGAAAGGGTTTATGGTTATGAACACAATGAAGACGATCAAAAGTCGGGTTTTTCAACTGGCGGTTGGGTGTGCCGTGGCTTTAATGGCACCCCTGAACTCATTCGGTGCGGACGGGACATGGACAAACTTGGCAGGTGGCGTCTGGGGCACATCGGGCAACTGGTTGTCGGGCACGGTTGCAGACGGAACAAATGCGGTCGCGGACTTCAGCACGCTGAATATCACCGCCAATGCGTTTGTCAACAACGACGCTGCGCGCACGGTTGGCACGCTCCGCTTCGGCGACACGACGCCGGGTAATGACTGGACGCTGACGAATTCGACGCTGACGCTGGCCGTGAGTTCAGGAACTCCGACCATCACCGTGACCAATCAAACTGCGACGATCAGTTCCATTCTGCTGGGAACGCAGGGATTCACCAAGAACGGTTCAGGCACACTCCAACTCAGTGGAAGAAATACGGTCTCGGGCGATATCATTGTCAATCAAGGGATGCTCATCAATACGTTTGGAGGGCTGCGCGACACAACGGGCAGTGTCATCGTCTCGCCGGGCGCAACGCTGTATGTGACGTCCGGGTGGGGCGCGAATGACGGCCGGTATGAGATGACGAATTCCATCACCCTCTCCGGAACGGGGACTGGCGGCTTTGGCGCGTTGCATGGACAGGCAAACTTCACGTGCACCGGCCCCATCACCTTGTTGACCGATTCAAAAATCTCGCATGATTGGAACAACTTTTCTCTGAACGGTAAAATCACCGGAACAGATAAGAATCTGATTCTGAGTGCTGCAAATGCACCCTCTCAGCCGGGGCTCTCGGTTAACGGCTCGATGTCGTTGGGAAGCGGTGCGCTCTCAGTGATCGGGGCCGGATATGTGATGTTGAACGCATCCAACAGTTTCAGCGGCGGAACCACTGTCAGCATCGGCAGCGCGGGAGCGCTGAAAATCGGGTATATCAACGCACTCGGCACCGGCGGGTTGACCGTCAATAGCGGTGTCGTTGATCTGAACACGAAGAGCGTTTCTGTCGCCTCATTCAGCGGTGCTGGCGGCATTATCACGGATACTGGAGCAACGGGCACGACCACGCTGACCGTGACCCAGGCTGTGGCGACCACCTATTCCGGCGTGATCTCAAACGGTGCCAGCCGTGTGCTGGCGCTGACACTGCAAGGGCCAGGTGCTTTAGCGCTCTCCGGATTTAACACCTACAGCGGCGCAACCGCAGTTGCTGCCGGCAAACTGATCGGTGTCACGGGCGGAGCCTGTTCCAACAGTGTGGTGACGGTGGCGAACGGTGCCACAAACGGAGTATGGGTCACGGCTTACAATGGTCAGTGGAGATGCGCCGGGCTCGTTCACAGCACAGGGACAACGACGCTGGATATAGACTTCAGCACGATTCCACCGAGTGGGTCGATCGCTCCGCTGCGTGTTGACGGCAATCTCACGTTCAACGGCACCGTCGGCTTTGTGATCCGCAACGGCATCTGGATCAACACCGGCACCTACCCTTTAGTTAGTTATTCGGGTACGTTGTCGGGGGTCGTTCCCTCTGTCGCAACGGCTCTGCCTCCCGGCGTAACCGCTACGTTGGTTAATAACACGATCGACAAGCGCATCGAGCTGGCCGTCACAGCCGTGCCGGTCTTTGTTCCCTCTTCCGTTAGCGCATGGACTAATCTGGTCAGCGCAAATGCAAGCGGTTCGTGGGGAACCGCCGCCAATTGGTCAAACGGCATTCCTTACGGCGTGGATGCGGTTGCAGACTTCACAACGCTCAATATCGGAGCCAACTCGACGATCACAAACGAGGTGCCACGCTCGGTCGGTGCATTGAGTTTCTGCGATGCGGTTCCGTCCAGTCATATCTGGTATCTCGACGGAGGCACCAATAAGCATCTGACGCTTGCCACGACCGCCAGCGTGCCGCAGATTACCGTGTCGAACGTTCAGGCGATCGTGGGCGGACTCTCCGGGACGCAGGGCTTTGTGAAGAACGGTAACGGTGTCCTGGCCCTTTATGGAAAATCCTACAGCAACAGCATCACCGGGCCGATCTTTGTCAATGCCGGTTTGCTGGCAACCGTTAACGGCCAGGCGTTTCAAGGTATCACCGGCAATGTCTTTGTGGCGCCGGGCGCAAGTTTCGAGGCCAACTGCGCGATCGACGGCACCACGCTTGCCAATAACTTTTATCTCAGCGGTATGGGCGGCACACCGAACGGGTATGTCGGCAATGCGGCGACGCCCGACGGAACCTACAACTATGATCCGTCCCCTTTCGGCGCGTTGGAGCTGCACGGCAATGTTATCCTCAGCGGCACCATTGCGTTGAATGCCGATTCCAAAATCACGCATGGATATAATCTTGCTACGCTTAACGGGCGCGTTGCTGCGGATATGCCCGGAAAGAACTTGGAACTGGCGATTACCATTGACGGGCAGTATCCCATTTATGTCAACGGCAGCGTGGGCCTCGGCACAGGAACGCTGACGGTCAACAGTGTGCAGAATGGCGGCTCCGCCGACGGGTGCGCGGTTGCGCTCAATGCTGCAAACACCTACAGCGGCGGAACCGTGCTGACCAACTACGCCATTTTGCGGCTGGGCAATGTCGGTGCGCTTGGGAGCGGGGGGTTGACGCTCTACCCGAACAGCAAACTGAACCTGAACACGTATAATGTCACGGTGGGCGGGTTGAGCGGCACCGGCGGCATCATTACGGATACCGGAGCGGCGGGCACGACCACGCTGACCGTGACCCAGACTGTGGCGACCACCTATTCCGGCGTAATCAGCAACGGCGCGAACCGCGTGCTCGCACTGGTGAAAACAGGCAGCGGTCTCCTGACGCTTTCGGCCACGAACACGTACACGGGCGCGACAACGGTCTCGAACGGCACGCTGGCTGTCAGCGGTGCGCTTTCGTCAAGCGGTGTGACGGTCTGCACGGGCGCAGTTTTTGCCGCTGGCAGTACGGGCGTTGTGGCCCGCGCAACACTGGGCGGCACGCTGACGTTCCAGAACAGCAGCGCGCTGCTGGTGGATGTGGCGCCGCCCTTGGCGGATGCGGTTGAGGCCGCCGGAAACGTGGTGATCGGTACCGGGGTCGAGGTGCGGCTCAGCGGCAACCAGGAGAAATCCGGAAGCTGGGAAATCATCAAGACCACCGGCGGCACGGTCTCTGGCGACCCGGTTCTCATCAATGGTCTGCACGGGGCGAGGCTGTCCCGGACTGCCACAGCCATCTGGCTGACTATTCCGCCTAAGGGCACGTTGATCCGGATATTCTGAGTCAGTGTTTTTTTACCACGAAACACATCCTCCTACGCGAATACGCTACGGCGGACAGGCGAAATACACGAAAAGGGATGAGAGAATTTAGCTGCGGATTGCGCGGATTAACCCGGTTTTTGAAGGGGGCTTCTTGTATAATCCAGCTGCTTAATTAACACGTTGACCTTTTTTATGGCGCGATATGGCGAAATGCGCCATAATGTATACTTTACCTTAAAGCATACGAAAAAAAGAACTTGAAGTTGTGCTTCAAGCTGTGACTTGTTTCCTGGAGTCCGCCTCTATTGATCAACTCACGGACTTGTTGAAACAGGCTTTTGCACATAAGCGGGTGTCCCAGGGGCTTTGAGGTATTCTCCAGAGGCTGAGGGTCGTGATGCACACGAGGCGGAAATGACACGGACCCGCAAAAATTATGAACCCCAAAAAAACAGTAATCAGTTTGAGGCATATCGCTGAGCGCGTCGGTGTGTCGCGAATGACAGTCTCACAGGCGTTGCGCGATGACGGGCGGATCTCCTCGACAACGCGTGAACGGGTACGTGCGGTTGCCCGTGAGTTGGGGTTTGAACCCAATCCACATCTCAGCACGCTGATGGCGGAAACCGCACGTACGCGACATGGCGTATCCGGCGAAGTATTGGCTTTTATGACAAGTGAACCTACGCGCGATGGTTGGAAGCGGTATGCAAGCGGTATCTTTGAAGCCAGCGAACGACGCGCCGTCGAGTACGGGTTTCGTCTTGAGCCTTGGTGGATCGCTGACCCAGACATGACGCCTGCTCGTGTCAACCAGATCATCAAGTCCCGTGGAATTCGGGGGATGATCATTCCCAATGTCAGTCATCAATTCTTTGCGGATCGGGGTGGGACATTACCGATCGAATGGGAAAGGTTTTGTGTGGTGGAGATTGGGGGCAGCTTGCGGAAACCCGCTATCCATCACGTTCAGCATGATCATCAATCCGGCTTGTTTATGGCGCTCGAGAGGTTGGAAGCGCACGGTTATCGTCGGATAGGGCTGTGTTTGAGGTCCGAGGATGATCAAAGGACACATCATCGCTGGTCGGGGGCTTATGTGATCTGGCGGAGAATGAGGGGCTATGAGACGAAACTGCAGCCGCTGATCGCAGAGGAATATGAGCCTATGGCAGTACGCCGGTGGATCCGAAAGAACCGCTTGGAGGCCGTGATCAGTCCTGGAGTCCTTCCGTTACAGGAGTGGGGACTGAGTGTGCCGGAAAAACTTGGGTTTGCTTCGCTTGACTTGTGGGGGAAGGGTGCGATGTCCGTGGCAGGGATTGATCAGCAAAGGGTTGAGCTTGCAGCAGCAGCAGTGGATATGCTGATGACACTTCTGTGGCGCAATCAGAGAGGGGTTCCAGAACAGCCGATGAGCTTGATCATTCCCGGACGTTGGGTGGAGGGAGAAACCGTCCGCCAACGAAGAAGCATACACTTGAAACCTATTGCCATCGAGGACGAGCAACTCGTCTGGGCTGACCGCCTTTAGGTTTACGTAAGAAAAGGTCGCAGTTGTAACCAAATGAAGCTGCTGTATAATGCTAGATATTAAAAGTGATTTCAGGTTCTGCGTCAAGCGTCTTTGCCTGAGGGGATAAGTGAAAGGAGTCAGAATGATGAAGACAATAAAAACGATCAGATGTGTAGTCCCTCGTATGGCTGTTTTGATTGCGAGTGCATCTATGTTGGTTATCCCTTCGTTTGGCGAGAATGGAACATGGACCAACTTGGCAGGCGGCGCATGGAGCACGTCTGGCAACTGGACCAATGGCACGCCAGCCCAGTATGGCAGCGTCAGTACAATCCTCAATTTTAACGTCGCTGGAACCTACACCTCCAGCAACAACTGGACGGGGACCTTCACCAACAATAGCCTGGCTTTCGGAGCCGGAACGGTGACGCTTGCGGGCGGCACCCTTGCTTTCATGAACAACGACGTCGTGATGCCGGTGGTGACGAACTATGGCGCGACGGTGACGATCAAGAACCCCCTGCTACTGGCCACAAACACCACTTTCGCCGGGGCAAACAATACAACGGCATCAGGCGTGATCAGCGGCAGTGGCGGCATTATCCAGGCCGGGAGCGGAACCCTTACCCTCTCGGGCGCAAACACCTTTACCGGCGGAACGACGATCAACAGTGGAGGCACTCTGGCTGCCTCTGTTGCCGGTGCCTTGGGTACGGCATTCTCGGGGCCATTGGTTGTCAACGGGACGCTGAACCTGACGGCGGGCGGCACGACGGCCTATACCTTTTCAAATTCGATTAGCGGCAACGGCACGATCAATGTGACGGTCAGTACATCTGCTCAGGCTGTTACCTTTAGTAGCAATCCCACATGGACCAATTTTGCAGGCACTCTCAACATTGGCGTAAACCAGCCGGCAGGTTCGGGTCGTGCGACTATCTATGCTGACTTGCCTTCTGGCGCCACGGTCAATGTCACCACAAATAGTGGGTTGCTAGTGGGGGGGTTTACCACATGTTCCGCCGCTGTCAACCTCTACGGCGGGACGGGTAATAATGGTTTCCAATTTTACTTTGCTTCGGCAACTTGCTCGGGGCCTATTACACTTTATGCTGATACGACGTTTGGCGGACTGAATGGGACATCAACAATTTCAGGCAACATTGGGGATGGGGGCCGTTCGTGCGGTATAACGAAAGGGGTTTGTGGTGGAAACGTAATTCTATCCGGTGTCAACACGTATTCTGGCGATACGCGATGCGTCGGTGGCACTGGGTGGTTCAGTGTCCGCAACGCCCTGGCGCTCCAGAATAGCACGGTGGACATGAATGCATCGGATGCCGGGTCGATTGGCTTCTCTCAGAATTCGACCTTGGGCGGACTCAAAGGGTCGCGCGATTTAGACATGAGTAACAGAACGCTGAAGATTGGAAATAACAATAAGGATACGTCCTATAGCGGCGTCTTGACGAATGGTGCCGTGATCAAGATCGGCTCGGGCGCGTTGACGCTCTCTGGCACGAACACGTACACGGGCGCAACAACAGTCTCGAACGGCATTCTGGCTGTCAGTGGCGTTCTATCGTCAAGCGGTGTGACGGTCTGCACGGGCGCAGTCTTTGCCGCTGGCAGTACGGGCGTTGTCGGCCGCGCAACGCTGGGCGGCACGCTGACATTCCAGAACAACAGCGCGCTGCTGGTGGACGTGGCCCCGCCTTTAGCGGATGCGGTTGAGGCCGCCGGAAACGTGGTGATCGGCACCGGGGTCGAGGTACGGCTCAGCGGCAACCAGCAGAAATCCGGAAGCTGGGAAATCATCAAAACCACCAGCGGCACAATCACTGGCGACCCGGTTCTCATCAACGGTTTGAACGGTGCAAAGCTGACCCGGACAGCCACAGCCATCGTGCTGACCATCCCGCCCAGGGGCACGATGGTCCAGATATTCTAAGCCAGGAAGAAGTGGAAGACGAAAGAGTTTTTTAACCGTAAAGAGCGCAAAGAAAATGAAGGCAACAACTATGAAACACACCCTCACCCTCCTCACTACCCTGCTGCTTGCGCCGTTGGCCGCGCTGCACGCCGCTGCTGTAAAGCCCAACGTCGTCATCGTTCTTGTCGATGACATGGGCTATGGCGATGTCGCTGCCCATGGCAATCCGGTGATTCGGACGCCCCAGCTCGACCGGCTCCGCAACGAGTCTGTGCGCCTGACGGACTTCCACGTCGATCCGACCTGCTCCCCCACCCGCGCCGCGTTGATGACCGGGAAATATTCCCATCACGTCAAGGTGTGGTCCACCATTGCCGGCGGCAATCATCTCCGCGCAAATGAACTGACCATGGCCGATGCCTTCCGCGCGAACGGGTACCGCACGGGCATGTTCGGCAAGTGGCATCTCGGCTCGAACCTGCCCTACCGGCCGATCGACCGTGGTTTCGACGAGTGGCTTGGCGAGGGGGACGGCGGTGTCGGCACCACCGACGATTATTTCTTCAACGACCGCGTCAACGATCGTTTCATCCACAACGGAGAACGCGATAAGCCGATGAAAGGTTGGGCGGAAGAGGTATTCTTCAACTCCGCGATCGATTTCATCCGCAGCAGCAAGAAAGTAAAGAAACCGTTCTTCATCTACCTCCCCACGTATGCGGTCCATCATCCGGTCACCCTCCCTGATCCCTCATGGGCGGATGATTACAAAAAGAAGGTCGATCCCGGAATGGCGTTCTTCTTCGCGGCGATCGAGAAAATCGACGCCCAGATCGGCAGGCTGCGTGCCACGCTTGCCGAAGAGGGGCTCGACCGCGATACGATCCTGATCTTCATGACCGACAATGGAGGAACAGGCGGAGTGAAGCTCTTCAACGCCGGCATGAAAGGCAGAAAGGGAAGTGTCTACGATGGCGGCCACCGGGTACCCTGTTTCATTCATTGGCCCGCAGGCGGGCTGCGGCAGGGTGCGGACATCACCTCGCTCAACGCAAACTTCGACGTGCTTCCCACGTTGGTCGATCTCTGCGGACTCAAGCTTCCCCGGAATGTGGATTTCGACGGACGGAGTTTCCGCGCGCAGTTGCTAGATGCCAAGGCGAAAGCTCCCGAACGCACGCTGTTCGTCGAGCTACAGCGGCGCATGACGTCGGAAAAGTGGCGTAACGCGGTGGGCATGACTTCGCGCTGGCGGCTAATTGATAACAAGCAGCTCTATGACATCAAGGCGGACCCGGGACAGACGAACAACGTGATTGCCGCGCACCCGGATGTCGTCGCAGCCATCTGCCAAGAGTTCGAGTCTTATTGGACAAAGGTCACACCGGGAGATCGCGACCGAGTGGAATTCATTGTTGGCGACAACCGCCAAACGGAAACATTCCTTTCTTCCTCGGACTGGTATATCGCGGCTCCACCATGGAATCACGCTGAGATCGCCGATGGCATCATTGCGTCGGGCGACTGGATAATCCGCGCAGCAAGTGCCGGGACCTATCGTTTCGAAGTTCGCCGCTGGCCGCGCGAGGCTGATGCCGAACTCGCCGGAGTGCCCGCGATTCACAAGACCGAAGACTCGTGGGCCTTCCACGGGCCGAACCACGATTTGCTATATGGCAATGCCCGAGGAACAAGTTTCAAGAAGCTCCCCGTGGCATCGGTCCGCCTGACGGTGGGCGAGAAAACCCAAACCCTTGCCGCCGCCGCGGGCGCCAAGGAAGGCTCGTTTGATTTTCAACTGACGACCGACCGCAGCTTCCCCGTCAAAGCCGAACTTCTGGACCCTTCAGGCAAAGTGATCACCGGCGGCTACTACGTCTATTGCCGTAAAAAGGAACCGTAAAACATGATGAACAAACTTACATTCAATTTGATCCTGCTGTTGGCCACCGCCACCACCTTCGCCGCCGCCCCGGGAGGGTTGAAACTCTGGTATGATAAACCGGCCCAGAAATGGGAGTCCGAAGCCCTTCCGCTGGGCAACGGCCGTTTGGGCTGCATGGTCTTTGGCGGCGTGCCCAAGGAACAGATCCAATTCAACGAGGACTCCCTCTGGATTGGTGACGAGCAAAACACCGGCTCTTATCAAGCTTTTGGTGATCTTTTTCTGGAGTTCAACCATTCGGAGGTTAGCAACTACAGGCGCGAGAGTGATATCTCCCGGGCAGTCCACACAGTCTCCTACACCAGTGGGGGTGTGAATTATCGGCGCGAATACTTCGCAAGCCATCCCGCAGGCGTCATGGTGTTCCGGTTTATGGCGGACAAACCCGGCGCCCTCACCGGTTCGATCACCCTTGCCGACGCTCACAAGGGGGTTGTCATCGCGGCAGGCAAGGGATTGACGATCAAAGGCAACCTTTCCGGCTACCCCGAGAATCTCCCCAAGAACCGTAAAAGGTTTGGCATCATCCTTGATTACGAGGCACAGGCGATCGTGAACAACGAGGGCGGCACCCTCGAGGCCAGGGAGGGCAAGCTGGTGTTCAAAGAGGTTGATACCCTGACGATCTATCTCGATGCCGGCACCGATTACCTTGCCGACCGAAGCCGGAAATGGCGGGGCACGCATCCGCACGAGGCAATTGTGGGGCGGCTGGAGAAAGCATGTGCCACCCCGTATGGTAAGTTGCTGGCCGAGCATGTCAGCGATTACCAATCGCTCTTCAACCGCTTCAGCCTCAACCTTGGGTGTAGCGAGCGGAAATCGGTCGAGCTACCCACCAACAAGCGACTGGACGCATACCGGGGAGCCGAGTTCGCAAACCCAGAGGGCAAGGAACGTTGGAAATTCCAAACGGAGAAGGCCACCGGGGTGCCCGACCCCGAGTTGGAGCAACTTTTGGTGCAATATGCCAGGTACCTGATGATCAGCTGCTCACGTCCGGGTGACATGCCGGCAAACCTTCAAGGGATCTGGAACAACAGCAACACCCCGATGTGGGATTGCGATTACCACAGCGACATTAACATCGAGATGGACTACTGGTTCGTGCAGCCCGCCAACATCGCGGAATGCTTCCTCCCGTTTGCCGAGTGGCTCAACAGCCACATTCCCGTCCGGCGTGAAGCCACCCAGAAGGAATTCGGTGTTTCGCGCGGATGGATGAACCGCAACGGAAGCGGAGTGTTCGGCGGCGGCAGCTACCATTGGGTGGCCGGTGACTCAGCATGGCTGGTGCAGAACATCTGGGACCACTACGCATTCAATCAAGACCGCAAATACCTGGAAACCCGGGCTTACCCGATGCTCAAGGAGCTGTGCGAGTTCTGGGAGGATTTTCTGATAAAGCGACCCGACGGCACGCTGGTGAGCCCCAAGAGCTGGTCGCCCGAGCATGGCCCGATGGCGGAAGGTAACTCCTACGAGCAGCAGTTGGTTTACGATCTCTTCACTAATTTCATCGAAGCCTCCGAGGCGCTCGGCGTTGACGAGAGCTTCCGGGCGAAGGTCGGGCAAATGCGAGCCCGCCTGATGGGGCCGAAAATAGGAAAATGGGGCCAACTTCAGGAGTGGGCCGAGGACATCGACGACCCCAAGGACCAGCACCGGCATCTCGCACATCTGATTGCGGTGCATCCCGGCCGACAGATCTCGCCCCTGACCACACCGGAGCTAGCCAAGGCTGCTGCGGTCTCCCTCAACGCCCGGGGCGATCGCGCCAACGGCTGGAGCCGGGCCTGGAAGATCTGCATGTGGGCCCGTTTGCACGATGGCGACCGCGCCTACAAGTTGCTGCAGTCCGTTGGCATGGCGGCCACTCTTCCCAACCTCTTCGATACCTGCCCGCCCTTTAATATCGATGGCAACTTTGGCTATGCCGCAGGGGTTTGTGACATGCTCCTCCAGAGCCAACTCAAGGACGAGCACGGCAATTACATTCTCCATTTTCTGCCGGCGCTGCCAAAGGCGTGGCCCACTGGCTCAGTCAAGGGCCTCCGGGCTCGCGGCGGCTACACGGTCGATATGGAGTGGAAGGGAGGGAAGGTGAGCAATTACCACATCAGTTCCCCGGATGGACGTCCCGCCAGGGTGCGTATCGACGGACAGCTCAAGACCGTCGATACAAAACCATAAAGACCATTTCATCTTCGATTTTTATATGAGTGTCGTATAAGGAGTCAATAGTGAGACGAAGAACCGCTCTGTTTGTGCTGATGACCGTTGTCCTAGGGTTGCAGTCCCTTGCCGTTGATGGGCTGAAAGTGGCATTCCTCTTCACCGACCACATGGTCTTGCAGCGCGAAATGCCTGTTCCAGTCTGGGGTTGGGCAGATCCTGGCGTGAAGGTCACGGTTGAGTTCGCTGGTCAAACGAAAACCGCCTTAGCCGATGCGAGCGGTAAGTGGTCCGTCAAACTGGATGCAATGTTCGCGAGCGCTGTACCAAGCATATTGAAAATCTCCCGAACCCCGAACCCTGACCCGTCCGCTGGAGGCGTATCCGCGAAGGTGGAACCCTTAATCATCACCGACGTCCTCGTCGGTGACGTCTGGCTCTGTTCCGGCCAGTCGAACATGAAGATGGAGGTTTGGGGTTGCGCCCAAGCGGAAGAGGAAATTGCCAATGGCCGCTATCCGGAAATCCGGCTTTTCACGGTGGCGCCTTATTCAGCGCTGACCCCGACCAATGCGGTGGTTGGGGCGTGGGAACCCTGCTCGACTCAGACGGTTGGAAAATTCCCCGCCGTAGCCTATTTCTTTGGCCGCGAGCTGCACAAGGAACTCAAGATTCCCATCGGCCTGCTGCACAGTGCCGTGGGCGCGACTGCGGCGGAAGCGTGGACCCGTCTGGAGGCGCTTAAGACCATCCCTGCACTTGCAGAACGGGCTGAGGCGGAAATCTCACAGATCAAGTCACAGGAGAACGACAACAAGCGGTTCGTCACTGACCGCACCGCCTGGGAAAAGAAGTACAGCGTGGAGCCTCCGCCCGTCGCCGAGGCAGCTCGCAACTGGGCCGATCCTGAACTGAAGACTGACGACTGGTCATCGACAACCAATCCCAACCAGTGGGTACAGCTTGGCACCAAGTCGGGCGGCGTGTTCTGGGTACGCAGGGATGTCACCCTTCCAGAATCTGCAGCCGGCAAACCGTTCTTCCTTGGCCTCAAATGGTTAAGCGAGCAGTACGACACCACATTCTTCAACGGTGTTGAGGTCGGCCGCGCCAGCGACAAGGCCCCAGATTTCTACAACCAGGCCCGACACTACAAGGTCCCCGGCAAACTCGTGAAGGCCGGACGGAACGTCATTGCCATGCGAATCGTTTCCGCCACCAAACTGCGGGTGGGCAATATGCTGGGTTTGCCTGTGGCAGACCAGGCAGCCGTTGGTAACAAGTGGCTGATGAAAACAGAAAGCACCTTTCCTGCTCTGCCGCCAGAGGCGCTCAAGTCACGCCCGAAGCCGAACACTATTCCATTCCGCTCCGTCTCGGCATCCCTTTACAACGGCATGATCGCCCCGCTTATACCCTTCGCATTCAAGGGCGCGATCTGGTACCAGGGCGAGAGCAATGCGGGCCGCGCGGGCGAGTATCGGAAGCTGCTGTCGCTGATGATCCGCGACTGGCGCGCGCAGTGGGGCCGGTCCTTCCCGTTCATCATCCAGCAACTCGTGAACAACGGTGCGCCTGCAAAAGATTCCAATGAGACCGGGAACTGGCCGTTGGTACGCGAGGCGCAGATGCAAGTCGCCGACGCGTTGCCAAGCTGCGGCGTCGCCATCGGCATAGAACTCGGCAGCGCCGTGACGATTCATCCGCCAAACAAACAAGATGTCGGCAAACGTCTCGCGCTCGTTGCGCTGGAGAAAACTTACGGACAGAAGATCGAGTCGAGTGGCCCGCGCTTTGACTCGATGAAGGTTGAGGGCAGCGCCATCCGCGTGACATTCACGCATGCCGCCGGTTTGATCGCGAACGGAGGCCCGCTCAAGAATTTTTCCATCGCCGGCGCCAATAGAATGTTCTTCTGGGCTGACGCGAAAATCGCTGATGGCGCAGTCATCGTGAGCAGTCCCCAGGTGCCTCAGCCGGTGGCGGTACGATACGCCTGGGCTGACAACCCTGAAGGATGTGCCCTCTTCAATCAATCCGGCCTGCCGGCTGCCCCTTTCCGCACCGACGACTGGAAATAACGCCAGTAGCTATAACGCGAGTTCGGCGTGCTTAATGAAACAAACAATCATGATACACAGGGGTTTTGAGTAGCGGGCAAAGCCCGCATGAGGAGGAGCTGACAGGGAAGCGAATCGTGAAATGCTGGGCGGAGGCGGTCGTTGCGATAGGTGTTTTGTCCGTTCCTTTTTTATCAGCGATTTTCCCTCGGATTTGAGCGCTTTTAAAATGCGCCTGTGGGATGCTAGGGTTCGAAACTCCACACGTTCCTCTTAAAAATTATGGTTGTACTCACGCACAAGTGTGATACTATTTACTGGCAATGAAGGTTATGACAAATGATTGGAGCAACGACACCATCCCTTATATCTGTTGGGATCGCGAGTGGACAGTTGCGGATATACGTGAGAGACTGCATTCCGAGCAGGGAGTAGAGCGACACCGGCTCATGGCGTGGCTGATGCGAGAGCTGAAGACCCCCGAGGTGTGGTATTTTTTGACTCCCACTGAAATCAAAGAGGAGTTTGACCAGATTAGTCGCTGGCTGGGACCAGCAAGACCTTTATGGAAATATCTTTTAAGGATTTGGCATGAACTGGGAAAAATCTAAAGCGATAACACCTCTAAAAAGGGAGTTCCTCAAGGCCTTCTTTTCGCGGGAAAAAAGGTTTTTTCTTACAGGGGGGAGTGCTCTCGGCCTATTTTATCTTGAACATCGTTTCTCTTACGATCTGGATCTCTTTTCGAAGGAACATGTTGACTGGCTAGAAATTGATGGCGTTGTGCGGCTTTGTTCACGGGAGGTGGGAGCAAGTGTGCAACTGTTGAGGGATGCCCCGACGTTCAGGCGCTATTGCCTCGAAACGGAAGGAGGCAAAGAGATTGTTGACATCGTTGTGGATATCAGCCCCCAAGTAGATCAGAAAAAACAATGGATTGACAATATCCAGGTTGATACCCTTCGCGAAATTATGCTTAACAAGATAACGACATTGATAAGTCGCTGCGAAGTTAAAGATATCGTTGACCTTTATTTTTTAGAGCAGGAAGGATTTGTCATTGAGGAGTGTTTCGAAGATGCGCAATTGAAGGATGGCGGTCTTGACCCTTCAATGATCTCTCTTATTCTGGATTCTTTACGAATTACAGAGTTGCCGGGCTATATGATTAAGCCGTTAACGATCACCGATTTGCGTGATTATGTTACTCGTTTGAAAAATCGTATGGCACTGCTGGCTTTGCCGTAGCATTTTGCGAAGCGAATACGCTTGTTCCTTATTGAAAATTCAAAATTCAAAATTCGACGTTCAATGTTCGATGTTGGATATTCGACCTGTCCGCCGTAGGCATCGCGAAGGTGGATGTTCGTATTAATTCGTGTTTGTTCTCGCCATTCTGATGCTAAGAAATTGCCAGTTTCGAGTTTCAATTCTCCGCATTCCCTCTTTCTTTTCGCCCTTCGTCTCGCGTCTGTAACTTTACGTAAAGCCAGAAACCCGTTGACTATTTTCCGACGATTTGATTAAGTGAGGCATGTGTAGGGGACTGGTGTGCCTTGATAGGGCGAAAGGGGTTTAGGGTTATGAACACAATGAAGATGATCAAAAATCGGATTTCTCAACTGGCGGTTTGGATGATGACTGCATTCGCGCTGACGCTCCATTCATTCGGCGTGGATGGGACGTGGACGAACAACGCGTCCGGCAACTGGAGCGCCACGGGAAACTGGGCCGGCGGCAATGTCGCTGACGGCGCGGGGTCGCTCGCGGATTTCAGTACGGTTGACCTGACGGCCAGTCGTACGAACACGCTCGACTCCAGCCGTACCATCGGCCGGCTTATCTTCGGTGACCTGTTGTGGACCAGCAGCGGTTATGACTGGGCACTCTCCAGCAGCGGCGGCAGTGTCCTCACGCTCGACAACACGGGTGGCACCGGCGGACCCTCCATTACCATCTCCAACCGCACCACGACCATCAGTGCGCTCCTCGCCGGATCCAACGGCCTGAGCCTCGTCCTCCCGTTCTCGAATTACGACACCACTCGCGGCACGGCGGTTCCGAGTTCAGGCATGCTTCCGATCTCCACCATCGGTGCTCTTGCGATGCCGGGCAGCAATGCCCTCAGCGGCGCTGCCAATGTCAGCGGCGGCACGGTGACCGTGGGCGGCACGGCCGGCAAGTTCGGCGCAGCCACCTCGCTGGCCGTCACAGGCAATGGCGTTTTCGTCAATGGCGATGCCACGGCAACCAACAACAACGGTAAAGTCAACCGCATCGGCGACGGCACCGCAACCCTCACTCTTGGTGGAGCCGCCGGCGCGGGCACTTACACATCCGCCTTTGCGGGCTCGGGGAACACGGTCAGCCAGGCCTTTGGCGGCCTCACGGTCAATGCCGGGCAGAACGTATTGAACACCGCCAATATAGTGGCTGGCAACAATAACCTCATCTTTACCGGTGCGGGCGGCGGCGGGTATGTTCGCAGTACCAACGGCATCTTGAATGTTGTTCCAGCCACAGGCTTCAACCCGCAGTTCGCGAATGCCCCGGTCGCGACCGGCGGCTCGAGCGTATCAGGCACTGCGGGTAGCGGCGACGAAATTCTCGTCGGGGCGGTCCTCAATGGGAGCGATTTTGCCAAGGCCGCTTCCGGCAATCTCGCGGCCGCGACATATGTCACCACGCTCACCGCCGGTAAGAACGTCAACGTCACCGGTGTCCTCGCCACCAGCGGCAGCATCTCGATCAACAGCCTCCGAATGGGGGACACCACCAGGCGGACGGTGACCGTCGGCGCAAGCGACACCCTAACGATCACCAGCGGCGGCATCATCTTGCCTTACTCCACGGGTGCCACCGCTACCCAGGCAAACTTCAACCACACCATCAACGGGGGCAGCCTCACCAGCGGCGGCGGCGATCTCTGGATCTATGCCGCCACGGGCGCATATAACGACGGCTTCACTCGGGGCAACGGCGATCCGCGGGGCGCAAACTACGCGGCCACAATCGCCTCCAAGATCACGGGCAACATCTCCGTCACGGTAGGCGGCGGAGCCGTCTACAATGGTGTTCAAAACGGCTACGGGGCAGCCCAAGTCCTGCTCAGCGGAGTCAACGATTACACTGGAGGCACCTATATGGTAGGGGGCGAGCTTCGAATAAACGCCGATAGCGGCCTCGGCCACACCAACGGCACAATCACCGTCGTCAGCGGCGTCAACAGCATCCAGCCGACCGCCGCAATCACCTTCAACGCCAGCCGCAATTTCGTCATCAATTCGGGTGCGTTGCTGCAAGTCAGTGCCAGTTCCACCATCCCTGGCCGGGTCAGCGGCGGCGGCGTGCTGGAAATTGGCGTTGTTGGCGGCTACGCCCTCACCCTTACCGCCACCAACAGCGGCTTCACCGGCCAGTATTTCGTCTCCGGCCAGCTGCGGGCAGACGAAGGGGTGGGGCTCTCCACCAACGCCAACATCTTATTGGGTGGCCGGGGCGGCAACGCCAACAGTGGCATACTTGAGACCAGCGGTACGTTTACCCGGTCGCTCGGCAGCGGTGCCGGCCAGGTGCAGTGGACTTCGAGCGGGTATATAGACGGCGGGTTTTCCGCCGTAGGCGGGCCGCTCACCGTGAATCTCGGCGGCAACGCCACTCCTGCCACGCTCACATGGGGCAGCAACGGATTTGTTGCCAGCGGGGCCTGGTTCTGGTTCGGCGACACTTCCGCCACCGACGACGTGACCTTCCAGAATCCGATTGCGCTCAATGGTGCCCAGCGCACGATCGCCGTCACCGCCAATGGCTCTACAAAGGCCATGATCAGCGGCGCGCTCTCCGGCGATGCCAGTTCCGGCATCAGCAAGCAGGGGACAGGCACGCTCGTGCTCTCTGGCAACAACACGTATGCGGGGCCGACGCTGGTCAGCGCTGGCACGCTGGCTCTGGGCTACACGAACGCGCTGCAGAACAGCACGCTGGATATGGGGCTGGCCGGTTCGCAGCAAGTGACGCTGACGGTGTCCGGGACCAACACGTATAACCTCGGCGGCCTGAGAGGCACGAACAATCTCGCGCTCTCCGCGAACACGCTCGTCGTCGGCTCGAACAACAGCACGAACACGTATTGGGGGGCACTCTCGGGGCTCGGCGGCGGCCTCGTCAAGACAGGGGCGGGCATGTTGACGCTCGCGGGCACGAACACCTACACGGGCGCTACGATCGCTCAGACCGGCGTCTTGGAACTGACCCGGACGAACGCGCTCTCCGTCGCCACGGCACTGGATATCCGCTCAGGGGCTGAAGTCCGCTTGTCGTTCACCGGGACGAATGTTGTCTATTCGCTCACGGTCAACGGCAGCACCAAGTCGCGCGGCGTCTATGCCGTTGGAAGCGTGCCGGGGCTGACGGGGACGGCGAGTGCGTATCTGCAAACGTTGCAACCCCCGCCGAGAGGCACAATGATCCGGTTTTTGTGAGGCGAGGGAGAGAATTTAGCTACGGATTGGGAGGGGAGAGATTAACCACGAAGAACACGAAGAAAATAGAAGTTGGATGAGTTAACCCTTCGTGATCTTCGTGGTGAAAATATTGGATAGCGGGCAAAGCCCGCATGAGGAGGAGCTGACGGGGAAGCGAATCGTGAAATGCTGGGCGGGGGCGGTCGTTGCGATAGGTGTTTTGTCCGTTCCTTTTTTATCAGCGATTTCCCCTCGGATTTGAGTGCTTTTAAAATGCGCCCTCCATAATTAGAATTGCTGGCTTTACATTGCTGCGGAGGACAAGTAAAATTAAAAATTATTGGTAAGAAATGTTTATAGGGTCGTTTAAATAGAGGAGTACGGATGCCGAAAATATTTGAAAATGACGGGTTTCGGTTTTTCTTTTATAGCAATGATCATGAGCCGATTCATGTGCATGTGTGGCATGGTGGTGGTGAAGCGGTTTTCAAGGTGTCGGCTGATGAGGTTGAACTGAGGGAATCGCTTAATATGAAAGTGGGAGATTTGTCGCGGGCACGTCAGATGGTGATTGAAAATAGGAAGTTGATTCAGGAGAAATGGTATGAGTTTTTCAAATAAACAAGGGCTGATGTCGGCTTTCTATAGCGCTGGATTGATTGTTGTCCATTGTGGAAACGGGGTGGAGATTAAATTTCCGGTACAGGGTAATCCGCGTCTTTCCAAGGGTACCCCCGACCAGCTCAACAAAATCGAAATCTCTCCATTTGGTTTACATTGGCCGGATTTGGATGAGGATCTCTCTCTTGAAGGACTTTTACAGGGCGATTATGGGCAAATGCAAGAGTATAGCTGCCGCATCGCCGAGCAGCCGAGCGGGTATAGGGCATAGGTGTTAAGCTAAGGAGAGATATTTGTTGCCAACACCAAAAGGCTGGCAATATACAGCGATTTCTAATTAAAGAGGTTAACGCAAAAACCGCAAAGAGATAGCGTGGCTATAGGGGTCCGGCGGACCCGCACGGGGTTTCATTAAAATTTGGATAGCGGGCAAAGCCCGCATGAGGAGGAACTGATGGGGAAGCGAATCGTGAAATGCTGGGCGGGGGCGGTCGTTGCGATAGGTGTTTTGTCAGTTCCTTTTTTCATCAGCGGGTGCCGTCTTGTAGCGAAAGAGCCAGCGAGAATAGTTCACAAAGGACCAGGAACATCTTTCGATCTGCAAGGCTTCATCGACCACGCGCTCGCGGCGGGGCAAAAGCGGATTGTCGTGCCGCCGGGCCGGTATCGCGTGAAGCCGCAACGCCAATGTCATCTGCGGTTGCGCGACCTTCAGGATGTCGAGGTCATGGCCATGGATGTCGAGATGGTCTGTACCGAGACCACGCTGGCCCTGAATATCGACAACTGTCGCAATCTGGCGTTGCGCGGATTGACCATCGACTATGATCCGTTGCCGTTCACGCAAGGACGCATTGTTGCCATGGCACCCGACAAAGCGTGGCTGGAGTTTGAGATCATCGACGGCTATCCCGAAAATCTTGAAATGCGGATCGAGATCTTTGACCAGCGCACCGAATTGCTCAAAGTCAATACCCGCTACGATTGGGGGCCTTTCCAGTCCTTGGGCAATCACCGTTATCGCGTGTCACGCGGTTCAGGCCATCGTTTTGATCCCAATAAGGATTTGGAGGAAGTAGGCGATATTCTGGTGACCAACAGTTCGACTGCGCCCGGCGGGCAGGCGGGGCATGCGATTGTGACGTCTAATTCGCAGAAAGTGGTGCTGGAGGATATCCGGCTCTATGCCTCTAACTGTTTCAGCTATCTGGAACATGACTGCGATGGAAACACCTATCGCCGGTGTAGCATTGATCGCCGTCCGCTGGCAGAGGATCTTCGGTCACGCGGGTTGCGACGCCTGCGCTCCAGCAATGCAGACGCTTTTCATAGCAAGCACGCAATCCGCGGACCGCAGATCATCAGTTGCACGGCGAAGTATCAGGGCGATGATTGCGTGAATATTTGCGGCGAATACTACATGGTCATGGGGAGTAGCCAGAATAAAATTCGCATGTTATCGCATCGCAACAGCAACATCTCTGTCGGCGATTCCGTTGAGCTGGTTTCGTATACGGGGGAACGTCTGGCAGATGCGAAGGTTGTTGCGATTGAAGCGGACGGCAAGGTCAAGCCTGAGGAGCAGACGTTTCTCAAAGCTCAGCACATGAACCAAGGCACAAAGGAAGTTCTGTCCAAGCCAAATACGGATGCCTGGACGCTGACACTGGATCGGGCAGTGGACCTGCCGATGGGTTCCGTGGTCGCATCGACACGCCATACCGGCAACGGATTTTTGGTCAAGGATTGCGATTTCGGTTTCAACCGTTCGCGCGGTATCCTCATCAAGGGCAGCAACGGGCAGGTCATCGGTAACCGTCTGACAGGCTGTTGGATGGCCTCCGTGTTGGTCGCGCCTGAATGGTGGTGGCTGGAGTCGGGCAGTAGCAGCGATCTGGTCATCGCAGACAATCAGATTACCGACTGCCGCGCAACAGCCATTGAGGTCGTAGCCCGTGGCGGCACCGGAGCGCTCGCGCCGAGCGGCGCCCACAAGAATATTGCCATCCGTAACAATACGATTCTGAATTCACCACTGCCCACTATTTACGTGTCTTCAACGGACAGACTGGTGATTTCCGGCAATCAGTTTAAGCCGCTGGATCCCTCGCTGAGTCGCTTCCGCTGGGGAGAAAAAAAGCCGGTTGCGATTGTGACCGAAGCGTGCAGTCAGACCGAAGTGCAGCCGGAAGGAAACAACACATTATGAAACAAGGGGTAACGATGAAAACGATGCTGATTTCGATTCTGTCGCTTTCGGCCATGCTGTCGACGGCAAAGCCGACTGCAGGCGAGGCCAACTTCTACGTGAAGAAGGATTCTTGGACGGCGACGATGCTCGCCACGCGCGACCGGTATCAGACGCTGGCTGACGCCGCGCCACTTCGTGCCGGCCCGTGGTCCTCCACCGCCGCCTTGAAGGCCAAAAGCTTCGGCGATGCGCTGTTTCCCGAGCAGGGCGTGAACCTTGACTCCAAAGATGAAAAGGGGAATCCGGTCTGGCGGCAGCATGCGGAGTGGGTAGACGGCGTCGCCCAGCCGCTGTCCGCGTCGGGCTCCTCATCGACGTATCTATTTCGTGTCATCACCGCCAAGATGGCCGCTACCGTCACAGCGGGCTTCGGCAGTGATGACGGCATAGAAGTCTGGCTCAACGGCAAGAAGATCCACTCGGTTGATGCCCCGCGCGGAGTATCCTCAGGCCAGGACAAAGTCGCGCTGGCCCTCGAGGCCGGAGAGAACCGCTTGCTGGTCAAAATCTTTAATATTGGCGGCAGTTGTGGTTTCTATTTCAATCTCGAACTCGCACCGCCGGAAGACGTCTGGCCCCAATTGGCGAAAGATTACCCGGTGCAGGCCGCGTGGCTGAAGCGGGACACGGATGGCAGATTGACGGCCTGGCTCGGCGGCCGCAATAGCGTTGACAATGAGAAAGCGCTCATCAGCCGCCCCTTGGCGGCGTTGGGACAGCCGGGCGTTCTCCATCAGGAAATGGCCAAGTTAGAGCAGGGTGGTGTTTCCGCCAAAGATTCGCGCTGGCTCGACCTGTACTTCCGCGCCTGCCAGGTTCGCGCGGTTAAGGAGGATGCGGCACGGTTCAACACGGATGCCTTGCGTCGAGCCATTGAGGATCTCAGCCGCACGTATCCCGGCCAGTATACGCGCGGTCCGGAGTTCCTGAAGAGGTTGGAGGCCTGCAAAAAGAAAAACGAAGACGTCCGGTTGGCAGCGGACTGCGGCGAGATGACGGATCTGAAACTGCTGAACGACATGCTTGCGCTGCAGCGGGAAGCGTTGCTTGCGAACCCGCTGATGAACTTCGAGCGGCTGCTGTTGGTCAAGCGCGACTCGCTGGGCCTGCCGCAGAACTGGCAGGGCAACACCTCGATCAGTCGGAACGGCTACGACAACGAGATCGTCGTATTGTCGCCGGCACACCCCGGCGGCAAACTGACGACTCTGTTCAAGCCGCAGGGAAAGGAGTTTGTTGGCGACGTGGATCTGAATTTCGACGGAACGCGTATGCTCTTTTCTATGCCGACGAAGGATGCCTGGCAGGTCTGGGAAATCAAGGCCGACGGCTCGGGCCTGCGCCAACTGACGCCTGACATTTCGAAAATCGATAACTACGACGCCTGTTATCTGCCTGACGGGAAGATCATGTTCAATTCGACCATGAACATCCATGGCGTACCTTGCGTCGGTGGTGGCGACAAGGTCGGTAACCTTTGCCGCATGGACGCCGACGGCAAAAATGTGCGGATGCTCTGTTTCGAACAGGATCAGGATTGGTATCCGCGCGTCCTCAGCGACGGCCGCGTCATGTACACCCGATGGGAGTACTCCGACTTGCCTCACTATCATTCCCGCCTGCTGATGAGCATGAACCCGGACGGCACAGGACAGCTTTCACTTTACGGCAGCAATTCGTATTGGCCGAACTCGATCTTCTACGCGCGTCAGATTCCCGATGCGCCCTCGAAGATCATCGCTGTCATTTCTGGTCACCACGGCGTGCGGCGCATGGGTGAGCTGGTGCTGTTTGACCTTGCGCGCGGTCGCACCGAGGCCAACGGCGCCGTGCAGAGGATTCCCGGCTACGGCAAGAAGGTCGAGCCCGTCATTGCTGACGGTTTAGTGCAAGGCTCTTGGCCGAAATTCCTGCACCCGTATCCGCTGAGTGACAAATATTTCATTGTTTCCTGCAAGCCCACGCCGGAGTCGCGCTGGGGTATTTACCTGGTGGATGTCTTTGACAACATGCTCTGCCTCGCAGAAGAAGCCGGCTACGAGCTGTTCGAGCCGATCCCGCTCAGGGCAAGGGTCAAGCCGGCCGCGATCCCTGACCGTGTCCGCCCCGAAATGAAAGAGGGCACCGTCATCCTCAGTGACGTTTACGCGGGCCCCGGGCTCAAAGGCGTACAGCATGGTACGGTAAAAGCGCTTCGCGTATACAGTTTTCACTTCGGATACTGGGGAGTGGGCGGCCATGCTAACATTGGCGTGGATGGCTCCTGGGACGGCCGACGTATCATCGGTACGGTGCCGGTCTATAAAGACGGCTCCGCAAACTTCAAAGTACCGGCCAATACGCCCATTGCGATCCAGCCGCTTAATGAGCGGGGCGAAGCTGTCGCGCTGATGCGCAGTTGGTTTGTGGTGATGCCGGGTGAAAATGCTTCTTGCGTCGGTTGCCACGAGTCTGTCAACTCCAGCCCGCTCATCAAGCCGAATCTCGCGATGCGTCGTGCGCCGAGTGCGATCACGCCGTGGAACGGGCCTGAGCGGCCGTTCAGTTTCCGCCGCGAAGTCCAGCCCGTGCTCGATAAATCCTGCGTCGGCTGCCACGACGGCAGCAAGGCAGGCTGCCCTGACCTTCGTGGCAACCGTAAAGGAGACAGGAACTTCGACGCCTCTTACTTGGCGCTGATGCCGTTCGTGCGCCGGCCCGGTCCGGAAAGCGATTTCCATGTGCTCTCGCCGATGGATTATCATGTCAGCACCAGCGAGCTGTTCCAGATGCTCCGCAAGGGTCATCATAACGTCGCGCTCGATGTTGATGCCTGGTCCCGGCTGACGACGTGGGCAGATCTCAACGTGCCATGTCACGGCACCTGGGGTGAGCATCGCGGCTCACCCATGGGCGCGCCAGAGGCGCTGCGTAACGAATACCGCAAGTTGTACGCCAATACCATGGATAATCCAGAGACCTATCCGACCCCCGAGCCGCAGCCGGTCGCCTTTGTCAAACCTGCTCCTGCCACGCCTCGTCATGCGCCTGTAGCGACTGCTGACGGCTGGCCGTTCGACGCGGCAGAAGCCCAACGCCGTCAATCCGCAGCCGGTCTGCCGAAGGAACTGCAACTCGCGTGCGGCACGAACAGTAACGTGAAACTGGACTTTGTGCTGATCCCGGCCGGCGACTTCGTGCTCGGCAATGCCACTGGTGTCGACGACGAGTATCCGCCGACACGTGTTCGCATCGAGAAGCCCTTCTACATGTCGCGCAAGGAAATTTCTAACGCCCAGTTCCGCGAATTCGACGTCGCGCACGACAGCCGCACGATCGACACCTACACCAAGGATCATACCGGGCCCGGTCCATCGATGAACAACGCGGAGCAGCCTGCTGTGCGCGTAAGTTGGCAGGAAGCCATGGCGTTTTGCGATTGGTTTGGCCGTA
Organism: bacterium; assembly: GCA_037133395.1. Classification (GTDB taxonomy): domain Bacteria; phylum Verrucomicrobiota; class Kiritimatiellia; order RFP12; family UBA1067; genus CAIZQW01. The sequence goes on from JBAXOG010000005.1 coordinate 35,994, forward strand.
CCGCTGGTCAGCGGTGCGCATTGCCGACCGAGGCGCAATGGGAGTATGCTTGCCGCGCCGGCACCGCAACGCCGCTCTGGTTCGGCGACCTTGCCGCCAACTTCGGTCAGTATGCCAACCTCGCAGACAAGAGCCTCCGAAACGGTCTGCGTACCGTCAGGCCGTGGATTCCGGCTATTGAAACCGTCGATGATGGCGCGACGATCACCCAAAACGTGGCCGCCTACCAGCCAAACCCGTGGGGTCTATACAGTATGCACGGCAACGTCGCTGAATGGACGCGTTCGCTTTTCAAGCCTTATCCATATCGTGACGACGATGGCCGTAACGCCACCACGGCGAAAAGCGTTGGCCAACGCGTTGTGCGCGGCGGCTCGTTTTGGGACCGCCCGTACCGTGCCACCTCGTCAGCTCGGCGCAACTACGAACCTTGGCAGCGGGTCTTCGATGTCGGGTTCCGCGTCATCATTGACCCCGACACCGCAATCAAGGTGGCCAGCGTCAGCAACCGCGCGGACGCGCACTAGAGCATTTAACTTAATGTATGGCCTTACGCAGAAACGCAGTGATTATTCTGACAGGCTGACACGCATATGGAGGGCACGGTTACACCCGTGCCGCGGTCGGGGTGTACCCCGGCCCTTGTCCTCTCTTGTATCACTGCAAGTCCCAAGTCCAAAGTCCTCGTTCGGGCTATGCAATGCAAAAAATCCCGAATTGCACGCACGCTCGACTTTACGTAAAGCCAGAAACCCGTTGACTTTTTTCTGCTGGTTTGCTTAAGTGAGAGATGCGAAGGGATTGTGTGTCTCTGGGAAAAAAGAAAGGGGTTTAAGATTATGAACTCAATGAAGAAGAGGTTATACAGAACAGCGGGACAGATGCTGGTCGCTCTGTTATGGGTGTTGGCACCTGTGGCTTTTGCTGGTAATGCCCCCTGGAGTGGCGGCGCTAATAACAACTGGACGGATGCAGGCAACTGGGTGGGCGGAGCCTATCCCGGCGCGACCAGCGGCACCACCAACCCGGACATCGCATCGTTCACGAATAACCCATCCAACAAGGCTCCGGCATTCAATGTCGCCAATATCAACCTTGGCGGTTTTACCTTCGATATCGGCGCAGGCGCGTTCACGCTCGGCACCACCGGCGGCAATGCTGTCCTCCTCTCCAGCGGCGGGAGCATCACCGTCAACAGCGGTGACACGGCCGCCCAGATCGTCAACGCCCCGCTTGTCATCCAGAATGCCTCGGGCGGCAGTTCTGGGGTGTACACGAATCTGAATAATTCTGCCACCTCTGCAACCCTTACCTTGGGCGGTAGCATCAAAGGAATGGCGACGACAGGCAACACTACCGCGCTCACCATCGGCGGGCTCAGTGTTGGAGCGAACACGGTTTCCGGCATCATCAGCGACGGCACCGCTGGCGGCGCCGTGTCGCTGACCAAGGTCGGCAGCGGAATATGGGTCCTGTCGGGTATCAACACTTACACTGGGGCGACCGTGGCCAATGGCGGGGTTGTGTTTACTCCGATGCCTGGCTCTGTTAGTGGCATTCCGCAGGTTATCGGCACGCTGCAAATCACCGGCACGATGACCAATACGAGCAGTGTTTCGATTGCCAACGGGGGCACGCTCATTGACGGCAGTTCCACTGCCGCCAGCAATAACAACGTCACCAATCGCATCAACCCGGCGGCCACGCTGACGATGGGCGGTTCCAGTGGCGGCGGCACATTCACGCTGGCCGCCCCGGCTGCAGGTAGCACGCACAGCCAGACATTGGCAGGGCTTTCGATCGGCGCGGGTGGGAATACCATCAATGCCAGCGCCGCCACTGGTACGAACAAACTCTCCTTCAGCGGCGCGAGCGGCAGCGTTTACAGCCGCAGCACGGGCGGCACGGTTACTTTTGCCACCACCAATACGGCGGGGTTCAACGTCAGCTTCGCCAACACGCCGACGGGTGCCGGTGTCTCGGGCACCTCCGCTCCGCTCCTCATCGGCGCGATCCTCGGCGGTACCATCTGGGGTGGCACCGACTTTGTCGCTGCCAATTCCGGCACCGTGGCTGCGCCTACTTATGACACTACGCTGACCGCAGACAAGAACGTGAACGTGACTGGCAACCTTTCGGGTGGCCCCCTCTCGGTCAACAGCCTGCGTTTGGCCGACACCACGAGCCGCACCGTGATCCTTACGGGCACCAACACCATTGCCAGCGGCGGCATCCTGCTTCCGAGTACGGTGACGGCCGACAGCGTAAACCATACCATCACCGGCGGCTATCTCACCAGCGGCACGGGCGACCTCTGGATCTATGCCGCCTCAGGAAATCAGGGTGCCTCCCCCCGCAGCGGTGGAGCTAACGGTAATCCGCGGGGGGCTTACTATGCCATGACCATTGCGTCACCGATCATTGACAACGGAACGACTCCGGTGTCGCTCACGATCGGCGGCAGCGGCTACTCGCAGGTTCATATTATCAGCAACAACACCTACACGGGCGGCACCTATCTGGATAACGGGATGCTGGCCATCGATTCGGACAGTGCCTTTGGAGCCTCCAGCGGCGCGGTTACCGTAACGAGCGGAGCAAATAATTACCTTCGTCTGAACAACGCCATCACCAACAGCCGCAACTTCGTCATCAACTCCGGCGCCGTCCTCAACGTTGGAGGACCTACTCTGACCCTGAACGGTTCGCTCACCGGCGGCGGCAATCTGATGTTGGGGTTCTATGGCAGCACCGGTGTCGGTCTGATTTTGAACAATGACGAGAACGGTTTCACGGGAACCTACACGGTTGGCTCTGCCCTTAGGGCCAACGAGGGCGTCGGGCTTTCAGCCAATGCGAACCTTGACCTGGCGTCTGATGGAGGAAACGCCCAATCATACGGTTGTGGCACCCTCCAAACCTCGGCCAATGTCACTCGCTCGCTCGGTACCGGTCCTGGCCAAGTGCAGTTCACCACCGGTCAAGGCGCTGTTGGCGGCGGGTTCTCGGCGGTCGGCGGCCCTGTGACGGTGAGTCTGGGCGGGCTCGGCACGCCCGCAACCCTCACCTACGGATCCGGTGCGTTCGGCCTTGGGAATGCCGTAAGTTCTAGCCTTGTCCTTCAAGACCCCACCGCCAATAACACGTTGATCTGGGCCAATCCGATCGCCAACAACGGCAATATGGTGTGGGTCAACCAAGCCGCGCCCACTGCAGGCACCAACACGGTTGCGACCATGACCGGCGTCCTCAGTGGTACGGGTGGTATGACCAAAGAAGGGCTCGGTCTTCTCATTCTCTCTGGCACGAACACCTATACAGGCCAGACTCGGATCCTGAAGGGTACTCTCAGTGTCGCATCGCTCGGCTCGGTGAACGGAGCCACGAGCAATCTCGGTCAGCCGTCTTCGGCGACCAACGGTACGATTGTCCTGGGTGGGAATGGCGGATATGGGGCTAATGCTGTTGCGTTGACCTATACCGGTTCAGGTGAAACCACGGATCGGATTCTCGAAATCGCCACCACGATTGGCAAGATCACACTGGAACAGGCCGGAACCGGGTTGTTGAAATTCGCAAGTCCCATCGTCGTGTCCGCTGTGGGTGATGCGGGTAAGACGCTTATCCTGCAGGGCTCGACCTCCGGCACAGGCGAGCTATCCGGTGGTGTGATCGATGGAACAAATCTCTCGACTGTTGCGGCGGCTGCGCTTGGTGCGGACCGGCTGGCCATAATCGCACCCGCCGATGTGAATTACGGCCAGTTGCGCGTCGGCAACAGGGTCAGCGGTAAGGGGATCGCGCCGGGAACCTATTTGACAGCCATTCCTGGTAATAGTACAACCGGAGTGCTGAGCCAAGCCACCACCGAGGCGCTGACCAATGGCCAGCAGGTGGTCTTCACAGGCTTTACGACGGTCACGAAGACCGGGACCAACCTCTGGAATGTTCTTGGCGCGAACACCTATTCAGGCATCACCACGGTCAGCAATGGCGTGCTCGGTCTTTCGGGTAACCTCGGCAGCAACATCATCGTCAAAGGCGGTGCGAAACTTTCGGCGGGCGCCGCGGGCGGCGTGGGGACGCTCTCTACCGCCGGTCTGATGACCTTCGAAACCAACAGCCGTCTCCTGGTGGATGTGGCATCGGCTACCGCGGATACGATCACCGCGGTCGGTAATGTCACGCTCACAGGAACAGTCACGCTGGAAGTCAGCGGCGATCAACTACGAGGCGGAAGTTGGAAAGTGCTGGAGTCCACGGGCGGCACCATCACGGGCAGTTTCGTCCTCTCCGGCGCCCGGAGCGGATCGAAGCTCACGACGAGCGCCAACAGCAAGGAGATCTGGCTGACTATTCCGCCTAAGGGCACGATGATCCGGATATTCTGAGCCAGAGTTTTTTTACCACGGAATACACGAAACTTCACGAAAGTGGATGAGAGAATTTAGCTACGGATTTTGAGGGGGAGAAGAGATTAACCACGAAGAACACGAAGAGCACGAAGAAAATAGAAGTTGGATGAGTTAAACCTTTGTGTCCTTCGTGATCTTCGTGGTGAAAAATTTGGGTAGTGGGCAAAGCCCACATGAGGGGGAGTGATGGAAAATCGATGTATGAAGTATTGGGCAATCGTTGCTGTATGCATTCCGTGTTTGTGCGTGGATGCTGCTGACGTGAAGGTGATACGCGTGGCGGATTATGGCGCGATCAGTAATGACGGGCTGGATGACACGCCTGCGGTGCAGGCTGCGCTGAAGGCGTGCGCTGGTGCGCCGTCACGGCTCGTGTTCGGTCCTGGCCAGTATGATTTTTATCCTGACCGCGCGCCGGAGCGTTATCTCTTCGTCAGCAACAATGATGAGGGGCTTAAGCGCATCGCCTTTCCGCTGGGAAACTCCGAAAGTATTGAGATCGACGGCCAGGGCGCGCTCTTCATGTTCCGGGGTTGGATCACGCCGTTCGCGCTAGACCACGCCAAGAACATCACGCTGAAGAATTTCTCGATGGACTGGACGCGTACCTTCCATAGCGAAGGCAAGATCCTGGAGGTCAATACCAACGGGCTCACGGTCAGTTTCTCCGAAGCATTTCCGTATGCAGTCCGCAACGGTATCCTTGTCTTTACGGACGGGAAGAAGAGTCAGGAGCAGCAGACCACAGTTAAAGGCTCAGAACTCACCTACCCTTATGGCAGTATGCTGGAGTTCGATGCGCAGAAGCGTGAGACCGCCTACATGGCCCGTGATTACTGGGTGAAGGGCGGGGTGATGGCACAGGACCTCGGTCAGCACAAGGTCCGCATCATACTGCCGAAACTGACGGGGACGGTCGGCAATATCCTGGTCTTCGGTCCGAGTCACCGCGACTGTCCGGGCATCGTGATCAGTGACAGCGCCAACGTGACAGTGAACCACGTGAACCTCTATCATTGCGGTGGCATGGGTGTGATTGCTCAACGCAGTCGTGACATTACCGTAGACCATGTGCAAGTCACGCCCGCGCCGGGCAGCGGCCGGGTCGTCAGCATCACGGCTGACGCCACGCACTTTGTGAACTGCTCTGGAAAAATTATTTTGAGCAACTCTCTCTTCGAGAACCAGAAGGACGACGCGACCAATGTTCACGGCATCTATGCCCGCATGGCGCGTCTGCTTGCACCGGATTTGATCGAGGTGCAACTGCTCCATCCGCAACAGCAAGGGTTCGATTTCATCGTGCCCGGAGGTAAACTCGAGCTGGTGCATGGTCCGAGCCTGGTCACCTACGGCGAGGCAATCGTCAAAACAGTCGAGCGGGTGAACAAAGAGTTTACGCGCGTCACGCTGACCCAGCCGTTGCCGGCTGAAAGTATCGTCGGCGACGTGGTGGCGAGCACAGATGGTTATCCTGAGACCTGGATTCACCACTGCGTGATCCGCAATAACCGCGCCCGCGGCATCTTGCTCGGCTCCCGCGCAAAGATGGTGATCGAAGAAAATGTTTTTCACACACCCGGCGCAGCGATCCTGCTGGAGGGCGATGGACGTTTCTGGTACGAGCAGGCTGGCGTGCGCGATTTGGTGATCCGTAAGAACACGTTTGATAACTGCAACTTCGGCGTGTGGGGCAAGGCGACCATCGAGGTTGGCGCAGGCATTGAGAAAACGTGCCGGGCGACCAGCCGCTACAACCGCAACGTCGTGATCGAAGATAATCTGTTTCGTACTTTTGGCAGCGGTTCGCTGGTGCAGATGTATTCGGTGGACGGCTTGACGATTCGTAGCAATCGCGTTGAAAAGACTGGGGCGTATCCGGCCAAGGCGGGCGCGAATGACAAGCGGTTTGACATTGTGGAGAGCGACAACGTATCGATCAGCGAGTAGATCGAGGTGGATTGGGGAGGGGGAGATTTTAACCACAGAGAACGCAAAGAACTCAAAGAAAGAAATTGATCTTTGTGATCCTTGTGTTCTTTGTGGTAAATTCTATCTGCGCTGTGAACGGTTTCGGGTTGATGTATTAACCGCAACCAGCCTTCGCCAAACGGCTTCCACCTTTGCTAAAGCTACGGCGGATAAAACGGCGGTCAGGAAGAACGGGAAGAACAGGGTGCATCTGAGATTCATTGGCCTGTTAACTGGGCAGATAAGCTGGGCGTATAGGCGTCCTCGCCTGTACACTGGTCCGGTAGCTGCCGGACCAGTCATAGACACCACGCTTCTGCCTTCGCCAAGGCTACGGCGCGGCAGGCGCCTATACGCCCAGGGTTGCAACGAATCTCAGATGCGCCCCAAAGAACTCATAAAAAGAAATTGATCTTTGTGATCCTTGTGTTCTTTGTGGTGAATAATTTTTAATAGGGATTGATAATTGAATCGGGGGGATCAGATGAGGATTGCAGTTGTTTTTATTTTGATGGGGAGTTGTATATTGGGTCATGCGGAGACGGTGCCGCGCATTACAGACGTTACGCCGATGGACCGCTGGATGGATCTGACATGGGCTTATGAGGGGAATCCCGTCGGCGGCTTCGCTGTGGCGGTGTCGAAGAATGGACATGACTTTGAAATGACTGAGCATGTTGGACCGGAGGCGCGTTCGGCGTCCGTATTTGTCGAAAAGCGGTTCTCCGCTTTTCTGGGCATGGGCACTAAACTCTTTCTGCGTGTCGCAGTAGTGGATGCCGCTGGCAAGCCAGGTCAATGGTCGGAAACTGTTTCGGCTCAGCCGGCGAAGACGCGGGACATCGAGGCGGAACTCCGCAGGAAGTTCGATTATCCCGTGGAGGGGCGACCTTACAGCGCGGACGATCCGGCCTATACCGTGGTGTACACGGAGCAGCAGAAGCAAAGTCAGCGTGCCTCAGCCCGGACCATGATCACGCAACTGCAACAGGCGGCGAAGTCATCCACAGTGCCGCACCAGTTTACCATTCCGCCGGGCATTTACCGCGTGGGGGTGGGGGAAATAGACCTGAAGGGCGTGAGCGATTTCTCGATCCACGCCCCCGGAGTGGAGATCATCGTTGATGCTGCCTCCAAGGGCGCGGCCTTTGTTTTCAATGCCTGTACCAACATCACGTTGACAGGACGTCCTGTTGGAACGGGTGGCAAGGAGGGTTCCTACCTGACCGTCGATTCCGAGCAGTTGCCGATGTCTGTAGCACGCATTCTGGCGGTTGATGTGCCACAGCGAATAATTGATGTTGAGATTCTACCGGGTTATTCTACGGAGGTCCCGGAGCGGGAACGCATGTTGGCCTACGATCCAGCAGGCCACATGCTCAATATCCAGCAGATGGGGTGGCGCGGCGTGAAACCTTTGGGCGATCGGCGTTTTCGGCTGACCAGTCCGTCGCTCCGTCACCCCGGTTGTGAGAAGACGGTTTTCAAGATAGGCAATTTACTGGCCTTGCACATCAATGCGGAAGATGGCCGGGCCAATCATTCGGTCTATGCCAATCAGGGCTGTCGCAATATGACGTTCGAGTCCATCCGGGTCTACAGCGGGGGCGGCTGCCCGGGTGATCAGGGAACAGCCGGCAATACGGTTTACCGCGACTGGCGTCTGTGGACGCGTCCGGGGACCAGTCGGCTCCCTGTTGCCACCGGACTGGGGCAGTTTTCCAAGAACGGGGGCATCTTCGTGTTCGAGGATTGCGAATTTGGCCCGCATTTGGATGACGGTATTAACCTGCTCTCCGGAATGTCGATCGCTGGAAGACAAAACAGCGCCACAGAGATTGTGGTCACAAGCGGGCGGCCGCCGACCCCCGGCTCGACACTCACCTTTTACGAGTACACCAACTGGGTTAGTCTTGGCGAGGCGAAGGTTGTTTCATCGGAGCGCCTGTCTGACACGAACGTGTTGGTAGAAGTCAATGCCTTTGTTCTTGCGAATAAAACCAGAACAAAAAACTATCACGATTACCGGACGGTGTTGGACCGGCCCGTGAAGCTGACGCCCTTTGCTATGATTGTCCATTCGGATTACCGCGCCGATTCGATCGTGGTGCGCGGTTGTCTCTTCCGCGACCAGCTCGCACAGATCATGCTGTTGCAGGGGGCGAAGAGCGGCTTGATCGAAAACAATCTGTTATTGCGCAGCACGGGTGCTGGCATCAGTCCGCAATTTTCGCAGTACTGGTGGGAGGGGCCGATGCCGTCAAACTTCATGATCAGGAACAATGTGATCCGGGATAATCCAGTGGCGGCGGCGGTGACCGGTTTTGCGGGCAACGCGTCGATTGCGATTTACGCTGGCACGAAGTACCCGTCCAATGCGCGGTTGATGCGTGGTTTCCGTGTCGAGGGCAACACGATCATCAATCCGTCGGTCTACGGGATCTGCATACGGAATGCGGAGGATGTTTCGATCCGGTATAACCGCATCATCAATCCTGGTGCGCAGGCTGTGGAAGGACTGTATAATGGTCGTCCGATTGCCGAGCTCTACGCCGCCATCTGTCTGGATGCGGTGAGTCGCGCCGTCGTGAGTGACAATGAAATTATTTTTCGCAATACGCGATGCCAACGCGCAGTTTTGATGGAATCGAACTGCGATCCCGCAACTGTTCGGATCGAACGTAACAGAGAAAGGAGGACACCATAAAAACCAAACTCACCATTCTCGCCACCCTCCTGCTGGCATCAAGCACCCTTCTCGCTGCCCAAGACACGACGGATGACGACAGAATGTTGCGCTGGGCTGACGATCTGCTGTCCGCCAAAAGGGAATTGTTGCGGCAGGCCGGCGAAGCCTACACCTTCAAGCCCGTGAGCACGCTGACGATCAAGCTCGGGCAAGAGTCCCAAAGCATAAGCGTGGATGTCTCCGGCATCGACGATCTCGTGCTCCAGACGGACGCGAAGGGCAAGATGGAGCGGCTGCCCGTGGTCATCGGCGACCCGGTGCTCACGGGATTGGATGGAAAGCGCATCTCCTTGTCGTCATTGACGCCGTCCAACGCGAAGCTTCTGACTGGCCGATTTTCAACCGACAAGGATTTGTCCGGAAAGCCGTTGTCGGTCAAGGGCAAGACGTACGCGGCCGGCGTCCAGTTCAGGACGGATATTGATGTGGTGTTCAAGCTGGACGGGAAGTTCAAGATGCTGGACCTGCAAGCCGGAGCCGATGTGTTCAAAAACAAGAGCAACGTGCCTGTGAAGCTTAAATTCAACGACAGGTTCCGTCAAGACGCTGAGCAAAGACTCGACAAGATCACCGAGGTCTATCCAGAATTGGCGACGGTCACCTCGGGCCTTGGGATGGAATGGCTCTTCGACAAAAGCACGGCGAGGGAACTGTCGTTTCTGGACACGATGTTCAAACAGTTGCAAGAATCTGGGAAGCCATTCTCGGATAAGGTTGATAAACTGGCTCAGGCACCAGACAGCAAAGCCATCCTCGCCCAGATAGCCGAGCTTCACTCGTTCTCGAATGCGTTCAAGCTCCGCAAGATGCAACTTGACCTGGTGAACCCGGAGGCCTTGGGGAGGGCGTTGATGGATTTGGCGAAGGAGCATCCCGGCACGTTTCCGGATCTGGCAAGACTTGAGGCCGAGGTTAAGGCGATGCCCGCCAGTATCGCTGCCTTGAAACAGGATTTCACCGCGCAGAGCGCCAACGCCATCGCCGACTATGAGAAGATTTATGGCCTTCAGCGTGAGATATTGCTGCGCAACCCAGTCCTTGATTTCGACAAGATACTGCTGATAAAACGCCTTGTGCGTCCCGTTCAAACGGTACAGGGAAGTCTGGGGCTCCCCGTGAACTACATGGGCACGTCGGACGTTCCCGGTACCGGCTGGGACAATCAGATCGCCACGCTTGAGTACAGGAAAAAGGACGCGGAGCCTGCCTGCATATTCAAACCCGCCAAAACAGAATTCATCTGCGACATGAATCTGCATTTCGACGCCGACCGCATGCTCCTGTCGATGCCCAACGAGAAAAAGATATGGCAGGTCTTCGAACTGAAAACAGACGGCACCGGCTTGAGGCAGGTCATCTCCGATATTGGCAACGACAACGACATCCACAACTATGACGCCTGCTATCTTCCCAACGGTAAAATCATATACACGTCCACGGCGCCTATGGTCTCCGTGCCCTGCCTTGGAGGCGGTTCCAAAGTCGCCAATATCTTTCTCTTCAACCCGACGGACAATTCGCGGCGTCAACTTTGCTTCGACCAGGAGCACAACTGGTGCCCACGCGTGATGAACGACGGGCGAGTCCTCTACCTGCGCTGGGAATACTCCGACCTTCCTCACTCCAACAGCCGCCGCCTTTTCACGATGAATCCGGATGGCACCGGGCAGTTGGCGTATTACGGAAGCAACTCCTACTGGCCGAACGGGGTTTTCTTCGCCAAGCCAATCCCAAACCATCCGACGAAGGTTGTCGGCATCGTCACCGGGCATCACGGTTCGCCACGTATGGGCGAGATGGTTATCTTCGATCCTGCCAAGGGCACGGCCGAGGCCGACGGCGTCGTGCAGCGCATCCCCGGCTTTGGCAAGAAGGTAGAGCCGGTGGTGGCTGACGCGTTGGTGGACAGGTCATGGCCCAAATTCCTCCATCCTTACCCCCTCAGCGACAAGTATTTTCTCGTCTCCTGCAAACCGACCCCCGACGCCCAGTGGGGCGTGTACCTTGTGGACATATTTGACAACCTGCTGCCCCTCAAGGAAATTCCAGGGCAAGCCCTCTTCGAGCCGGTCCCGTTGAGGAAACAGAGCGTGCCTCCGGTGATCAGCGAACGTGTCGATCTGAAACGCGACGACGCAGTCGTCTATATCCAGAACATCTATTATGGCCCTGGGCTCAAGGGCATCCCCAAAGGCACGGTGAAGTCACTGCGCATCCTGAGCTACACCTTCAGCTATCATGGCACAGGCGGACTTCATGGCGTGCTGGGCATCGATGGCCCATGGGATATCAAGCGCGTGCTGGGCGTCGTTCCGGTCTATGAGGATGGCTCGGCGAGCTTCAGGATACCGGCGAACCGCCCGGTAGCCTTGCAACCTCTTGATAAGGACGGCAAGGCCCTGCAGATCATGCGTAGCTGGTTCGTCGGCATGCCGGGCGAGACCGTCTCCTGCGTCGGCTGCCATGAGAACCGCAACGACACGCCGATGCCGAACGCCAGCGTGGCATCGACCCAGACGCCCATGGATTTAAGCACGTGGCGTGAGGACAAGACGTATGGCTTCAGTTTCGCCAACGAGATCCAACCCGTGCTAGACAAGTATTGCATCGGCTGTCATGACGGCTCCAAGCAGGCCAAAGGCGGAATAGATCTCCGAGGGGATGTGATGATAAAGGATTATTCATCGAAGCACCCGGGCAACGGATCATACATCGAAGGTATCGCCGGTAAATTCTCGGTCGCCTATGCGGATCTCTACTCGTTTGTGCGTGGTTCCGGAATCGAAAGCGATATGCGTCTGTTAACGCCGATGGAGTTCCACGCGGATTCCACGGCCTTGATACAGATGCTCCGAAAAGGACACAACAATGTCACGCTGGACAAGGCATCCATGGAGAAGCTGATCACATGGATAGATGTCAATCGCCCATACCATGGCACATGGTCGGGCGTGGTCGGCGACACGGCTGTCCAAAAAGAAGGACGGCGCGCTGAACTGCGCAAACGCTATGCCAATGTCGACGAGAACCACGAAGAGAAGCCCAAGGCCGGGGAGAGACAGCACATTGTCATGCCTGGGAAACGCAACGAGCCGGACAAGACCGTCCCCTCCCTGCAAGGCTGGCCGCTGGCCGCCGACGCCGCTCGGGCGGAGCAGGCCGAACTTGGAGGGACAAGCAAGGAAGTCGATCTTGGCGACGGCATCAAGATGGTCTTCCGCAAAATCCCAGCGGGCTCCTTTGTGATGGGTTCCAACGCTGGACATCGGGATGAATTGCCGCTGACGGTCGTAAGGATCGAGAAGACATTCTGGATCGGCGAAGCAGAGGTCAGCAACAGGCAATATGTCCAGTTCGATGCCACGCATGACAGCCGTCGCGAGGACAGGCATGGCTACCAGTTCGGGCAGCTCTGCTACCAGGCCAACGAGCCGGACCAGCCCGCCGTCCGCGTTGCATGGCGTGAGGCCAAGGCCTTTTGCGCCTGGTTGTCCAATAAAGCAAGTGTCAGGGCCGTCCTGCCAAGCGAGGCCCAATGGGAATACGCCTGCCGCGCAGGTTCGGCGACGCCCTTCTCTTTCGGTGCGGTCGATGCCGATTACACAAAGCACGCCAATCTGGGTGACCAGCGACTGGCGGAGTTCGCTTGCGACCCGTACAGATACAGGGTGCCCATACCAAACTCGTCACGGTATGACGCCTATATCCCGAGGGATGACCGTTTCAACGATGGCGGCTTCATCTCAGAGCCGGTCAAGAAATATCAGCCCAACCCATGGGGCTTGTACGACATGCATGGCAATGTCTGGGAGTGGACACGCTCCGCGTACAGGCCTTATCCATACAAAGCAGAGGACGGCAGGGAGTCGGACACCATCGGGGCGGAACGCGTCGCACGCGGCGGCTCATGGTTTGACAGACCCAAAATCGCCACGGCGAGTTATCGTCTGCCGTATTGCGACTACCAGAGGGTCTACAACGTCGGATTCCGGGTCGTCCTGGAGGAGTGAGTTGTCAATAAACGACGGAACAGAACTTAAAGCACAGACAGGAATACACAATCCATGAAACATACAGTAGCAGGCATCGCATCTCTTCTCCTCGCCAGCTTGGTGGCGCAGGCTGAAGCCGACTTGAAGGTTTCTTCTCTTTTTACAGACCACATGATCCTGCAGCGGGACAAGCCGGTGCCGGTGTGGGGCTGGGCTGATCCGAACGAAAAGGTCACGGTGGAGTTCGGCGGGCAAACGAAGACAGCCATCTCTGATGCCACTGGCAAATGGCTCGTCAAGCTCGACGCGATGCCCGCAAGTGAGAAGCCTGGTGTTCTCTCCGTCTCTGTTTCCAATCCCAACTCTAAAATCCAAAATCTAAAATGTTCTGACATCCTCGTCGGCGACGTGTGGTTGGCTTCGGGGCAGTCGAACATGGGCTTTGGCGTGAAGGGCTCACTGAATGGGGAACAAGAAATCGCCGCCGCACATTATCCGACCATCCGGCTCTTCAGCGTGGCGCAGTGCCCCACGCTGACACCGACGAATGGGGTCAAGGGCGCGTGGCAGCCCTGTTCCCCGCAGACGGTGGGTGAATTCTCAGGTGTTGCGTACTTCTTCGGACGCGAGTTGCACAAGGAATTGAAAATACCGATTGGACTGCTTCATAGTTCTGTCGGAGGCACGCCGGCGGAAGCATGGACACGGCTGGAAGCGATGGCACCCATCCCCGGACTGGGCGAGCGGGCGCAGAAAGAGATTGCTCAGATCTTGGCGCAGCCAGAAGACAACAAACGTTTTCCCGGGGAACGAGATGCGTGGGAACGCAAGTACGGCGTCCAGCCGCCACCGATTTCTGAAGCCGCGCGCAATTGGGCTGATCCTGCGCTCGACACCCGCGATTGGAAACAGGTCACACTGCCTGGACGATGGCAGAATCTGGGTTTCAAGACAGGCGGGGTGTTCTGGTTGCGCAAGGAGATTCTCATTCCCGAGGAACTCGCGGGCAAAGCATCCTGGGTCTCCTTCAACTGGGTCAGCGAGCAATATGACACTGCGTTTGTCAACGGCGTGGAAGTCGGCCATGCCAATGACAAGGCCCCGGGCTTTTATAATGTACAGCGCGGCTATCCTGTGCCTGGGAAACTGATGAAGGCCGGGCGTAACGTGGTCGCCTTCCGGGTCGTTTCAGCTACGGAGAATGCTGGGGTTCATCAATGGGGACGGGGGGTTTTCCCCTTTGTCGGACTGAAGAACGTGGATGACCAGTGGCTATTGAAGGTCGAATCCACCTTCCCGCGCCTGCCGCCGGAAGCATTGAAGTCCCGCCCGAAACCCAATGACATTGCTTCCCGCAGTGTCAGTTCAGCGCTCTACAACGGGATGATCGTTCCGTTGATCCCGTTTGCCATCAAGGGAGCGATCTGGTATCAGGGCGAGAGCAATGCGGGGCGTGCGCCGGAGTACCGCCAACTGCTTACGGCGTTGATCGGAGATTGGCGTGCGCAATGGGGACAGGGTGACTTCCCGTTCCATATCGTGCAGTTGGCCAATTACTATACGGATCCAAAAGAACCCGCTGAGAGCGGCGTGGCGGCTGTCCGTGAAGTCCAATTGTACGTTTCAACAACAGTGACCAACTGCGGTTTGGCGGTCGCCATTGATCTTGGCGAAGAGGGCATCCATCCCAAAAATAAGCAGGATGTCGGCAAGCGTCTGGCGCTCGTTGCGATGGAAAAGACCTACGGCCAGAAAATCGAATCCAGTGGCCCGCGCTTCGAATCCATGAAGATCGAAGGCAACTCCATCCGGATAAAGTTCAGCCACGCTGAAGGACTGAACGCGAAAGGCGGCCCGTTGCAACGTTTTGCTATTGCTGATGCAAGCAAGAAATTCGTTTGGGCTGAGGCGAAGATCGACGGTGATACCGTATTAGTTAGCAGTCCCCAGATTACGACACCCGTGGCCGTACGTTATGCCTGGGGCAACAATCCCGAAGGATGTAATCTCTACAACGCCGTAGGCCTGCCCGCCTCCCCGTTCCGCACCGATGAACGACCGATTTCAGTGGATTCGGGAAAACCTTTAGCGATACCCGCTTTGGCCGAGAAGACACGGACTCCCCCGATGTATTTTGGCGATGCGACACGGTTGGGTCGTCCGTTCGCCAAAGACCCGAGCGTCATCCGTTTCGGCGGGCGTTACCTCATGTATTATTCCATCACCGCATGGGCGAAGGAGCTCGCGCCGACCAATGCTCCGCGCGGCTGGGCCATCGGCATCGCTGAAAGCCGCGACCTAGTGAACTGGAAGAAGATCGGTGAGATTCTCCCGGAGCAGGTGTGCGAGAAGAACGGCATCGTCAATGGTCGCATCATTTTGCTCGATGGTAAGCTTCATCTCTTTTACAACTCGTATGGCAACGGAGCCAAGGACGCACTCTGCCATGCCACGAGTGAGGATGGCCTCCACTTCACCCGCAATCCCACCAACCCGATCTGGCACCCCGTCGGCGACTGGAACAACGGTCGTGCGATCGACGTAGACGTGGTCGAGTGGGGCGGCCAGCTCATCATGTATTACGCCACGCGTGATCCCAAAGGAAAGATTCAGATGCTGCACGCCATTGCCGCGCCGCGCAAATCAGGGTTCAACCGCGACGATTGGAAATCGCTTTGCGAGGGTCCGGTATTGAAGCCGGAGTTGCCGTGGGAAAAGACCTGCATCGAAGCGCCGTCGGTGATCAAGCGCAGCGACACCCTCTATCTCTTTTACGGCGGCGGCTACAACAACGCCCCGCAGCAAATCGGTTGTGCCACGAGTAAGGACGGTATCCACTTCCAGCGGCTCTTCATTGACAAGCCGCTGCTGCCCAATGGCGCGCCTGGTACATGGAACTCCTCCGAGTCCGGCCATCCCGGGATGTTCGAGGACGACGACGGTCAGCTCTACATGTTTTACCAAGCGAATAACGACCAAGGCCGGACGTGGTTCCTGTCCTGGGTGAAAATCGGTTGGGATGGCGATAAGCCGTGCGTGATCGAATCACAGAAGGTCAAAAATCCATGAAATCTTTACGACACCACTCACGCGTCTGCGTCCTGATCTCGCTCACCGCTCTGCTGTTGGCTCCGCTGGCCGTCCATGCGGCAGACCCGGCATCGGCAAACGACCGCGCTAATGTACTAACACGTAGAGTTGAGACAAAGGCCGAGCCGTTTGATCTGCGGGAGGTGCAGCTCCTGGAGGGACCCTTCAAGCATGCCCAGGATGTCACGCGCCAACTGCTTCTGAAGATGGACGTGGATCGGATGTTGTATCCGTTTCGCCGTGAGGCGAAACTCCCTTCGCCAGTGAAGGGGCCTGACGAGTTGAAATTTGATCACACGGGTCACGTGGCCGGCCACTATCTGTCCGCTTGCGCCATGATCATTCGCAACACGGGAGATGTTGAGCTCAAGAAGAAGGCCGATGGTGTGGTCGCTGTGCTTGCGGAATGCCAGGCAAAAATGGGTAACGGTTACCTCGGCGGCTTTCCTGAAAAATCCATTCTTCATCTTGAGGGGTTGATTAAAGATCCCCCGGTCAATGCAAATGTCCCCTGGTATTGTCTCCACAAGATCTATGCCGGCCTGCTCGACATGGCTGTGCTGGCCGAGAATCAGCAAGCATTTGATGTGTTGAAAAAAGCGATTGATTGGGTTGATAAAAATACCAACCAGCTCTCGGATGAGAAAATGCAGGGGATGTTGGGCACCGAACATGGTGCGATGAACGAGTTGCTGGCCAATCTCTATGCGGCGACAGGTGATGCAAAACACTTCCGCCTTGCGCAACGTTTTAATCACAAGAAGCTGCTCGATCCGTTTGTTAAGGGTGAAGATCCACTGGATGGGTATCACGCCAACACCCAGATACCCAAATTTGTCGGCGCGGCCAGGGAATATGAACTGGGTGGCGAAGTGGATCTTGGAACCGCAGCAGTCCATTTCTGGAATGCTGTCATTGCGGACCGCACATACGTAACTGGGGGCAACAGTTATTATGAGCTTTTCTCACCCAAGGGTTATTTGTCTCACTTCCTCGGGGAGAGGACCACCGAGAGCTGCAATGTTTACAACATGTTGAAATTGACGCGGACTCTTTTCTGTACGGATCCAAAAGCCGTTTATGCCGACTACTATGAGCGGGCGTTGCTCAACCACATTTTATCCACGCGTGATCCCGAAACAGGAGGTCAACTCTATTATCAGCTCCTGCAAAGCGGCAACACCAAAGGGTTGCCCAACGGGTGGGTCACGGGGTGGCGCTTTATTTTCAACGAAGGGCCGAATGCCAAGCTTTATGGACACGAATCCCAGTGCTGTCAGGGCTCCGGCCTGGAAAGCAACGCGAAGTATGCTGACAGCATTTATTTTCACAACGGAGTGAAGGAACTGTATGTCAACCTGTTCATTCCATCAGTCCTGAATTGGAAAAGTAACGGGCTGACCCTACGGCAGGAAACCAAATATCCGGAGCAAGGATCGACCAAGCTGCTCTTTGCCTGTCAAAAGCCCGTGTCGTTGAACGTGAAGATCCGCCATCCGGGGTGGGCGACGAAAGGGTTTGAGATCCTGATTAACGGGAAGAAACAGGAAATCACAAGCACCCCGGGCAGCACTGTGCAGATTGAGCGGACGTGGGCGGACGGGGATCGTGTGGACGTGATGATGCCCATGAGTTTGCGCATGGAAGGGTTCAAGGACGACCCTAGGCGCATTGCGCTCATGTATGGTCCGATGGTCATGGCTGGTGTCACCGAACAGGGCAACCCCTTCTCGGTGATTGAATCTAAGGACGATAGCTTTCTTGAGACGCTCAAACCCATCGACGGCAAGCCGCTGCACTTTGAGGGGCCGGCCAGCATTTTTCGTACATCACCCCTCTGCGTATCCGACAAGCCCGTCGTCTTCCGTCCGCTCTATTCGAATTTCACTGAGCCCTATGCGATATTCTGGGACATCGTGACGCCGGCCAGTTTTGAAAAAATGGCTACGCAAGTCCGCGCCGAAATTAAGCTCCAGAAAGAATGCGAAACGCGCACCGTGGATATGGTCCAATGTGGACGCGGCAAGGAGATGTTCACGTTCCAAACGATGTTGCTCGCCAACAAGGACTGGATGGTTCGATCCATGCCACAGATCAGCGAAGGGAAACACGGGCTCAAGACCCCGGAAGTCCCTGTCAAATCGCCCAAAGGTCGTTCCTCCAGCTATGTCCAGTTCCTCGCACACAAGATGTTCTTCAACCTTCCCGGACACTTCCGTTCACTGGAGGCCGGGGATTGGTGCTCGTATCAGATGCAGGTGCTTCCTCAACAAGAACAGCAACTGGATGTGCGCCTTTGGAAAGCACCCTTGCGCGACCTCGGAGCATGGGCACAGAAACAGGGGAAACTGGAGATCGTGGTCGAGGGCCGCGGGTTGACGACTTGTGAAGTCGAGCGCCTTCCCTGTGGGCAGTTTTCCACCCTTGCCTGCCCGCTTCCGCCTGATCTGTTGGGCGACAAGAAAAAAATCGAAGTGCTGCTGCGCGTCCCGGCCGATTCCTCGCCGGTCTATGGCATCTACGAATGCCGCATCCTGACGAAATAGGTAACAACGTTGAAAAGCGCGAATCGTATAAATGAAAAATAGGGAATGACTCATGAGAAAAACAAATAGAATTAGTAGAATGACCGGACGTGCGTTATCTGTTTTTTGTCTTTTTGGTTTGGGCGCGGTCGCTGAAAACGCTCCGTCCGCTTTCCTTATGCCGAGCCGCATGACCTCTGTCCCGGCGGGACAGGTTCATGAGTTGGGCGGCTTTATCGGGGAGCGATATCGACTCAACACCGAAGCGCGCCTGCTCGGGGACCTCGGCTTTGAATACGAGAAGTTTTTGCGCATGGTCGAAGAGAAGAAGACCGCGCAATGGTGTTTTGTCGGCGAGCATCCGGGTAAGTGGCTGGAGGCGGCCATCTGGTCATCACAGGCCACGGGCAATGCCGCGCTGCGTGCCAAGGCCGAGGAGACATTGCGCCGCATGATCGCGGCACAGGAACCCGACGGATATCTGGGTATCATGGCGACCTCGCTGCGCACGCCGGCGCAGCCGTTGCGCGGCATGGATCCCTACGAGCAGTATTTCACATTGCACGCGCTGATCACCGCGTACGAGGCCTGGGGTAGCAAGCCGGCATTGGAAGCGGCCAAGAAACTCGCGGACTATTACGTCAACACCGTCGGACCGGGGAAAGTCGAGTTCTGGCCCAAGCATGAGGATCGATCCAATGGCTGCGGAACGATCGCCGGTCATGCGGCTCACCAGTGTCTTGAAGGGACGCTCTTCATTGATCCGATGATGCGGCTCTACCAGGCCACGGGCGAGAAGCGGTATCTGGAGTGGACTCAATGGGTGGTTGCCAACATCAACCGCTGGGGTAAGATGAATGATCCCAAGCTCAACGTGTTCGACGATCTCGACCTCGTGGCTGACGGCAAGAAGACCATTGGCGCGGTGAAGGGCTGGTCCCACAGCCACACGTGGCACATGAATTTTTTGGGGATGCTCAGGCTTTATCAAGCGACCGGCGATGCTACGCTGTTGCGCAAAGTCGAAGGCGCCATGCGGGATATCATGAGCCGGCAGGTTTTTGCGACAGGCGCGGTGAGTGTGCATGAGTGTTACCAAACGGATCAACTCCTGCCAAACGGTTCGGCGGTTGCAGAAACCTGCGCCAGCATGTCGTGGCTGGAGCTTAATCAATACCTGCTCGAAATGACGGCTAACCCAGTTTATGCGGATACGATCGAAAAGGTGATGTTTAATCATCTGCCTGCGGCACAGGCGAGTGATGGAGGAGGCTTCGGTTATCACACCGCACTCGTGGGAACCAAGGTACGCCAGATGGGCGGACAAACGTGCTGTCAAGGCAGTGGTCATCGTGCGACCGCTGAGTTGGTACGTTTCTTCTATGCCACGGACAAGGAGGGTCTCTATGTCAATCAGTTCGTTCCTTCAACAGTCCGTCTTAAATTAGCGACGGGCACGGGGGTGACGCTCAAGCAGGCGACAGGGTATCCGAACGATGAAACGATCCGGATCGACGTGACACCCGAAAAAGCCGAGCGCTTTGCACTGCGCGTTCGACTGCCGAGTTGGTGTGAAAAACCGGTTTTGACGGTCAACGGCAAGCCGGTGTCTGATCTGAAACCCGGTTCCTATTGCGCGCTGAAACGAGAATGGAAGGCGGGCGACGTGGTGGAACTTCGTTTACCGATGACCCCGTACTGGCTGAAGGGCGAGTATAACAACAGCGGGTTGGTCTGTTTGAAACGCGGACCGCTGGTCTACATGGTTGATGGGATCTGGGTTGAGGGTGGGCTGCGGGACTTGCGGTCGATGGAAGCCGTTGCCGTCGATATCTGTGCGGCACCTGTTGTGGAAGCGCTTCCTGCGGGGTTTATGGGGCCGGCCTTGGCCGTACCTGTCCGGATCGTGGACCAACCGGCCAAGGTTGTGAAGATGGTGCCTTTTGCCAATGCCGGTCGCTGGTATATTGACGAGGCCGACAAGGAAAAACGTCCGGATCGGAATTTGTATGGCGCATGGTTGGCTCCTGTTGGCAGTGAACGTAACGCCGCGGCAGTCAGCTTAGAGGTGGCACGCCGCGTAGAACTTCCGAACGTCATTGATCGGACGGGGCCTTCGTTCAAAGATGAGGCGCACAACCCGCAGAACGGTAAGGAAAAGCCATCGGGGTGGTCGCATCTCGGGTATCGGACCCGGCACAGCGGCGACTGGTTCAGTTGGGATCTGAAGGTCCTGCCTGATGTGCCCATCACCCTGCGCGTGGGTTGCTCCGGCGGTGAGTTCGGTATTAAAAAGTTTTCGTTTGATGTGCTGGTGGACGGGCAGAAGGTCGGAGAGATGAAGGTTCCAGCACCGGAAGGTCGCGTAGATGGCGTCTTTGCTTTGCCTGCGGAACTCACAAAGGGCAAGGACAAGGTCACGGTGCGCTTCCAAGCCCACCCGGGTAAACAGGCTGGACGTGTCTTCGATCTCCTCACCATCAAAGGGAAATAACGAAAGATCGGTGCCTTTTTGCAAGTGAAGGCATGAAAGATCGATGCCTTTTTGCAGTTTAAATAGTAAAAGATCGGTTGCTTTTTGCAGTTTTATGTGTTACGGTGATGGTGTTTTAGCAAACCAAAATCCGTACAGGGGAGTTTATGAAAAGGGTTGTAACACAAAGACTTAAGGCGTGGAAAGAAGGGCTAAACCGTAAGCCACTTGTTCTCAGCGGAGCACGACAGGTCGGGAAGACCTGGTTGATGAAGGCGTTTGGGAAAGAAGCGTTCACGAATGTTGCCTATATCAACTTTGATGGAAATCCACGGATGCAACAGTTGTTTTCCTTGGATTACAGCATTCCGCGTCTGTTGAGTGGCCTGCAGGCGGAGTCCGCTACCGTGATCGAGCCCGGCAAAACGCTGATCATTTTTGATGAGATCCAAACGAATCCCGCAGCCTTGACATCGCTCAAATATTTTTGCGAGGAGGCGCCTGACTATGCGATCATTGCGGCTGGTTCCTTGCTTGGGGTCTCTCTTCAACAGGGGACGGGTTTTCCTGTTGGAAAGGTGGATACGCTCGACCTTTGCCCGATGAGTTTCACCGAGTTTCTTGAGGCGCTTGGAGAAACCCAGCTTGTCGAGATGCTGAACAGCCGGGATTGGGCACTCATCTCCGCGTTCAAGAGCAAATATATCGATTGGCTCCGCAATTACTATTTTGTGGGTGGCATGCCTGAAGCCGTTGCCATATTCAGGGAGCGGCGGTCATACAAAGAGGTACGGCTTATGCAACAGCGTCTTCTCCGGGACTACGAAAGGGACTTTGCAAAACACGCTCCAAAGGAAATGGTTCCTCGTTTAAGCATGTTGTGGAACTCTATTCCAGCACAACTTGCGAAGGAGAACAAGAAATTCTTCTATGGCATGGTTCGGGTCAGCGCACGCGCTAAAGATTTTAAGACCGCCCTGCAATGGCTGATTGGGGCGGGGTTAATTTCTAAGGTCGACCATGTATCGAAACCGAACATCCCGCTTTCTGCTTATGCCGAATCCTCTTTTAAACTCTTTACGCTGGATGTCGGATTGCTCACGGCTCAATGCCGGTTGGACGTAAAGACCTTACTTGAAGGGAATGCGATTTTTACGGAATTCAAAGGCGCGTTGACCGAACAGTATGTGCAGCAGCAACTGAGGGCTGAGTGTGACATCCTTCCGAACTACTGGTCGGCATCCAGTGGAAATGCAGAGGTCGATTTTCTCTTTCAGGAAGGGAACGATATTTTTCCTGTTGAAGTCAAAGCCGAAGAAAACCTTCGGGCGAAGAGCCTGAAAATATATGTCCAGAACTTCTCGCCAAAAACGGCTTTTCGTACCTCCATGTCGGATTATCGTAAAGAAGCATGGCTCGTCAATCTCCCGCTTTATGCCATCGGACAGATTCAAAAAGAGTGCGAAGGGAAAATAAATGAAGGATAAAAGAATGACTAAGAAATATCGGGTGATAGCACTTGTGATGGTTGCGGGATTTTTGGCTAACGCTGAAACGGCTGTTCATGGCAGGAGGTCCCAGTTTGCAGTACCCGTACTGACGGGCGACTATGCTGATCCGTCGATTGTGAAGGTCGAGGGGACGTATTATATGACGCATAGTTCGTTTCGGTATGCGCCGGGGCTGCTGATTTGGAAATCAACGGATCTGCTGAACTGGACGCCGGTGACGTACGCGCTTCAGCAGTATCATGGCGATGTGTGGGCGCCCGATCTAGTTCATCACAACGGAAAATTTTATATTTACTACCCCAATAATTTCGGGAAGTTTGTGGTCATGGCGGACACGATTGAAGGGCCGTGGAGCAAGCCCGTAAAGATCGAATGCCATGGTATTGATCCGGGACATGTGGTCGGTCCGGATGGCAAACGTTATCTGCATACCTCCGATGGATATGTGATGCCGTTGACGGACGACGGCCTTGCGTCGGCAGGCAAGCAGGAAAAGGTCTATGACGGATGGAAATATCCAGAAGCATGGAGCACTGAGAATTTTTGCTTGGAATCTCCGAAACTGATTTTCAAAGACGGCACATATCACCTCTTCTGCGCGCAGGGCGGGACGGCCGGGCCGTCCACGAGCCACATGGTAGTCCATGCGCGGTCAAAGACGCCCACAGGGCCCTGGGAAAACTCGCCCTATAATCCGTTGGTGCGCACAACGAGCCGAGAAGAAAAATGGTGGTCCCAAGGGCATGGAACAGTATTTGAAGGCGACAAGGGATCGTGGTGGATGGTGTATCACGCCTATAATCGCGATAACTTACCGCTGGGTCGGCATACTTTGTTGGCGCAAATGGAATGGACGTCGGATGGCTGGTTGAAATATGCGAGTAAGTCAGAGCCTGTCCGCACAGAAACACCTGTAGCCATCTCCGATGATTTCTCAAGCAAGACACTGGGGATGCACTGGCAATTTTGGGATGCTTATGAGCCAGAGCGTGTCACGCTTGAGAATGCATCGCTCACGCTGAAGGGCAAAGGTAAGGCTGCGGGCGAGTCCTCTCCCTTGTGTGTAATGGCACGGCAAAGCCGATATGAAGTGACTGTGGATGTTGAAATTGATGGGAATGCACAGGCCGGACTCCTGTTGTTTTATAACGCGAAACAATACGTGGGTGTTGCCATTGACGGCAAAAAAGTCCTTGCCGGCGAACACGGGGAGTTGCGTGTTCTGCGCGAGCCCGCAGAACGGCGTATGCGCTTGAAGATCGTCAACGACTTCAACGATGTGACCTTCTTTGTGAACGGCAAGAAAGTCTACAACGGAATCTATGTCGGCGGTTACTCAACGCACACCTTTGGTGGATTCCTTGCGTTACGTCCTGCGATTTATTGTTCAGGGGAAGGCCGCGCCATTTTCCGCGCGTTCAAGGTTGCGCCCTTAAAATAAAGAAACGGTGGAGCATCTGTGATTCATTGACCTGTTGACTGGGGCAGATAGGCTGGGCGAATAGGCGTCCCCGCCTGTTCTCTGATCCGGCAACTGCCGGAGCGGTTCCCGAACTAGCCATTTATCCCCGGCCACTGTACAGGCGGGGACGCCTATACGCCCAGGGGTTGCAACAATTTGTAATCATAACCGAAATGCACCTATTGGAATGTTTTTATCGTTTGATTTTTAAGCAAAGTATATTATTATAATCATCGTTTTTTGTTGCATCAGTAAAATTACAAAAGGAGAATGAAGAATGATATCACGTCGTCTGTTCATGAATACCACTGTGGCAGCGGTATGTGCGGTTAATTGTATGCTGAACACTCAGGCAGCCGATGAGTATGCCCTCACGCCGGAGTGGCAGGCGGCGATGGAGAAGATCGCCCCGAGTAAAGCTATGTGCGCTCCGAAAAAAGAGCGAACCGTACTGGTATTCTCTTTGATTACTGGATTTGATCATAAGGTAGCCCCCAAAACGGCTGCGATCGTGAAGATGCTGGGAACCAAGACAGGCGCCTGGAAGGTTGTTGAGAGCAATGACATCGAACAATTCATGCCCGAAACCCTGAAAGCTTATGATGCGGTGGTTCTGAACAACAACTGTCCCACTGGCAAAGATCGTGATATCTTTCGCGATGTCCTGATTAATCTGGTGGATAAATATGGAGCAAAATATAAAGAGCTACCCCTTGCTGAACGCGAGGCAAAGGCCAAGGCGCTTCTGATCTCCTTGTTAAACTATGTGGAAAATGGCGGGGGCCTGATTGCTCTGCACGGCGCAATCGCCAACTTCAACAGCGATGAACGCTTCAGTGCGTTGCTGGGAGGCAGCTTTGATTTTCATCCGGCAGCACAGGAGGTCACACTGAATCCAGTTGATGCGAGTCATCCCTTGACGAAATGCTTTGAAGGAAAATCGTTTATTCACAAGGATGAGCCTTATCTCTTTACCCGAGCTTATACAAAGATGAATTTTAAGCCTCTGCTTGAGATGGATATGGCTAAGATTAAGACGGATAAGCGGCTTGCTAAATTGCCACCGATGAAACGGTATACCGCCTGGATTAAACGTCAGGGCAAAGGCCATGTTTTTTACTGCTCTCCCTCGCATTTCCCGGCGAGCTATGATCAGCCGGCCCTGTTGCAGTTTCTGCTCGGCGGCATTCAGTACGCTCTGGGCGATCTCGATTGCGACGACGCGCCTATCACGAAGTAATGAGTCACCGAGCATCCATGAAGAGAAAGCGTGACCTTGTGAGCTGAGGGCCTTAACATGGTTTTTTCGTCCTTGTAATCCCCTTACTGCTGTCGTATACTTCTTGAAATCTATTCTAAAAAAAGGGTTTGCATCTATGTTTATGCTACAACGTGGGTTATGTTTGGTCGTTCTATTTGTGGTTGGAACGGCTTTTGGCGAAACGGTCAAAAAAGTGACGGTACGTGCGTTAGATAAATTTGGTACTGATGCCACGGACGTGTTGCAATATTGTAGCGTGAAAGAAGGTGATTCGTGTTCTCAGGAAGAGCTGACCAAGGGGCTCTCGAAAGATGTGCGGACGCTTTTGGATACCGAGCGCTTTGAAGATGTGAGCGCAGAGGTGGAAACCGGTTTCTCGGACGGCATTCATGTTATTTATTCCGTTAAGCGTCGTTATCGCTTCCAGGAACCCATTTCGATCCGTGGAAACGACTATATGAGCGAAAGCAAGGTCCGGAAGTATGCTGAGTTGAAAAACGGCGATCCCATCGATGAACAAATCTTGGCCTCGAAAGTCAGTAAAATCCGCGACGAATATATCAAGCGCTATTATCGGAATATCAAGGTCAGTGTGGTGATGGAGCCGATGACAAACAGTGTGGGTTCTGCTCAAGTCACTCTGATTATCAATGAAGGCGCACGCGAGAAGATACACGCTTTTAAGTTTCTCGATAACCCGTCGATTGACGCGGAAGAGCTGCGTTATTCCTTCGGTGACCTGCCGTGGTATGATCCGCGTGGATGGTTCAGTGAAAACATTGTGACGGAACAGGCACTGGAAGATGCCCGCCAGCAGGCCGAAGACGTGTATCAGAACAAGGGATTCTTAGATGCAACGGTCGCCTCACCGGTGTCGAAAAAAGTGGGCGATGAAAAAGTCGATATGATTTTTAAGGTGACGGAAGGCGATTCCTATACGACGGAATCCACGGCCATTCGCGGCGTGAAGCTCTTCCCGGAAAACGATGTGCTGGCAGGTTCCCGTATGAAGAAGGATATGGTCTGCGGACGTCAAGCCGTGAACGACGCAGCAAAGGATATCCAGGACTATTATGGTTCACGCGGGTATGTGGATACTGTGGTGCGCCCGTTAATCGATCCTGTGCCCGGTCGCCCAGGTCGTGCGATGATTACGTTTGAGGTGCACGAAGGGCAGCTTGCGTATATTCGTAATGTGGTGATTCGCGGCAACAACGAAACCAAGGACAAAGTGATCCGTCGCGAAGTCCTCGTCAGTCCGGGTGAAATCTTGAATGAGGTCCGCGCAGAGCGTAGTGAAGCGCGTCTGAAAAATTTGGGTTATTTCTCGGAAGTGCGTCACTATAACGAAAAGACCGATGACCCCGGCAAGCGCGATCTGGTGTATGAAGTGAAGGAACAGCGTACCGGCAACTTCATGGTGGGGCTGGGTATTTCGACGGTGGACAGTATCTTCGGATATGGCGAAATTTCGCAGAGCAACTTCGACATTTTAAACTGGCCGAATTTCAAGGGTGCCGGACAAAAGGCTCGCATGGGTGTTGAGTATGGTCCGCGTCGTCAAACAGCGGAAGCTTCTTGGACCGAACCTTGGCTCTTCAATCGTCCGTTGGCGCTCACCGTTGAAATGTATCGCCGGATGCGCTGGTTTGACCAGTATGATGAAACGCGCACAGGTGCAAATGTTGGCCTCTCCTATCCGGTGCTGGTGGGCCGTCTGGGGTTCCGTTATACCCTCGAACAAGTGGAAATGGATGATGTGAAGAACGGCGAATGGTTTAATGATCCGAACGTCCTTCATGCGCCTGGTACGGGTAAGAATTTTTGGAAGGATCAGGAGAATGAGTACAGCGGCAATCTTAATAGCATCGGCCGTATCTATTGGTCAACCGATACGCGTGACCAGGCCTTTGTTCCGACCCGCGGGTATCAGTCCATGATTTTTGGCGATCTCTCGGAAGGGTTTCTCGGAGAAAACGAGTTTTATCGCGTCGGGCTTTCACATCGCCACTGGTTTGCCATGCCGTGGTGGAAGCATGTGCTGAGTTTGCGTGGCCGTGCTGAAACCGTGGATGCTTATAGCGGTGAACTGCCGGTCTACGAGAGTCTTTTCCTGGGCGGTCCGCGCACGATTCGCGGCGTAGAATATCGTGGCATGGGCCCAAAAATCTTTGCTGACAACAGCGACCATTATTCGACGACCGGCGGTAAGTCGCTCATTATGGCCACGGCGGAATATACGATCCCGGTATTCAAAGCTGTTCGGCTGGCGGTCTTTACGGATGCAGGTTCTTTGGGAGATGATGCGTTTGGTAAGGGCATGAACGGTGTGTGTGTTGCCGCAGGTGTGGGCTTACGCATTGATATTCCCGG
This sequence comes from bacterium, assembly GCA_037133395.1. Taxonomy (GTDB): domain Bacteria; phylum Verrucomicrobiota; class Kiritimatiellia; order RFP12; family UBA1067; genus CAIZQW01. Next base: position 63,816 of record JBAXOG010000005.1, read on the forward strand.
CTTCCCGATTCGCTTCGACTTGGCCAAGCCCTTTATTACGGATGATGACTACACGAATGAAGAGATCTTCTCGTTCTCAATTGGTTTTGAATAATGGATGTTCGCAAACAGCTTAAGGTGGCTGTTGCAGAAAGGTTACAATGAAGGTTACTCGTTTGATGATCGCGGTCATGTTGACCGCCATGATGGGATTCGCACAGGAAAAGATTGTTGTTGTTAATATGATTGATTTAATTCGATATCATCCGAATCGTGAACGCGATCGCAAGTTGATGACGGATACAGAAAAGGAATATCAGGAGAAGTTGGATAAGCGCCGCGAGCGGTTCGAGCAACTTCGTGACGAATTTGAACGCGTCGCCAAGGAGGCGCGTAATCCCGCGTTGAGCGATAAGGCGCGTTCTGAAGCTGAAACCAAAGCGCTGAAGCAGCGTGATGTGGTTTCGGAAGCTGAACGCGATCTGCGCCAAGAGGCTCAGAAGCTTCAACGCGAACTCGCAGATCTGGATACCCGTCTGTTGCGTCAGGTCACGGGCGAAATCCGGGAGACCATTACGAAGTATGCCAAGGACACAAAGAGTACGCTTGTGATGGACGCTTCAACGCTGGCCTATTCGGATCCGAAGATGGATGTGACCGACGATGTGCTCAAACGGATGGGTATTGACCCAAAGGTCCGCAAGGAAGCTAAGGAAGAGGCCGAAAAGAAGGCAGCAGCGGCCACATCCAAAAAGTAACCTCATGATCATGCGTGCACAAGACCTTGCTGATAAACTGTCGGGACAACTCGCGGGCGACGGATCTGTTGAGATCGTCTCGATGTCCAGTCTGAGCGAAGCTCGCACAGGCGATATTAGCTTCTTTACGGATTCAAAGTATGGTAAACAGCTCGCCGCCACAAAGGCGAGTTGTGTCTTGGTGGCGCGCGATTGGGCAGGGGAGTGTCCTGCAGCGGCTATTATCCGCGTGGAGAGTCCCAATGCGGCATTTGCTCAAGTGGGTGCTTGGTATGCTCCGTCACCTGTTGTGCGCAAGCCAGGCGTACATCCTACAGCGATCATCGGCGAACAGGTTCAGCTCGGCCAGGACGTGCACGTGGGCGCCTATACGGTCATTGAGGATCATACGACCATTGGTGATCACTGCGTCATTGAAGCGCAGGTTTTTATTGGCTCGAATGTCAAGATCGGCGATCACGGTCACGTCTATCCACAGGTGACCATTCGGGAAGGCACCATCATCGGTGATCGCGTCATTCTCCACTCGGGCGTGCGCCTCGGGGGTGATGGTTATGGGTTTAATCCGATCATCAAACCGGACGGAACCATTAAAATCGAAAAGATCCCGCAGATTGGTATTGTCGAATTGGGCGATGATGTGGAGATCGGCTGCAATACGACGATTGACCGTGCCCGCTTCGGACGTACACGTCTCGGGAATAGCGTAAAGATCGATAACTTGGTCCAGCTCGGCCATAACGTCCAAGTAGGAGACTACAGCGGTATCATTGCCCAGGCTGGGGTTGCCGGGAGCACCCGTATTGGTCAAGGCTGTATCATTTGGGCGCAAGCCGGACTTTCCGGACATCTGACCGTCGGCGACCGTGGACAGGTCGGCCCCGCAAGCGGTCTCGCCAAGGACGTTCCTCCTGGGGAGTTTTACCTTGGACTTCCTGCTGTGTCAAGACGTGAGCTTGGTGCGCAAATGTTGATGCCCCGTCAAATTGAAAAGCTCAAAGCTAAGGTCACCGCACTCGAAGCGCGCCTGAGCCAACTTGACGCAAAGTAGGCAATATTTTGTCACGGTAGGCTATTCCCCTGCATACTACTGTATGCGCCATTTCCTTCAAAATAGCATTCAGTTGAATACGGAGGGGTACTTCTGTAAACAACGTAAAACATATAAAAATACGATTTTCTTCTTATTTTATATCAAAACACGTCTTTTTCCCCTGTAAGACATATTTGGCATGCCCCCTGCTATTGTATATACAGTTTTTCATACACACCACAAACCAAATAGATATAAACCACACACACAACTAAATAATATATACACCACACTCCTGTTTTATACAGGACAAACGCCGAAGGCACACACCCTTCGGCGTTTGTTTTTCTAAAATAGGTAAGTCCGCCGCCAGGGGTGCGCCGCGAACAAACGAATGGGTAACTTTTTTCAAATGGCTAGTCGTAAGCTTGGGCGTATAGGCGTCCTCGCCTGTACAGCGGAGCGTGATGTCTATTGCTGGCGGCTTTGTGGCCGCCAGTGAACAGGCGGGGACCCTCCTACGCCTCCACCTTCGCTAACGCTACGGCGGACAAGAAGGCTACGGCGCGGCAGGC
>JBAXOG010000006.1:0-65448 GCA_037133395.1 bacterium
GTTGGGAGTTTGCCTACAGCAGAGATCCTTCATATCTTGGTGACGCGACGAATATAGCTGCCAACGGATACTCATATCTGCAATCCTATCAAGCCGATCTTACGCCGACAAACTCAGAGTCACAACTGCGGTTTACTCAGATCAGCGCATCTGACTCAAGCGCAACCATCACGTGGATCGGCGGCATCAATGCCTGGCAATATCTGGAGTGTTCAACAAACCTGCTCGCCATTCAGTGGCAACCTGTTTTCACGAACGCACCCCCAACGCTCATCACCAACACCGTGACCATCACATACACGAACGCGTCAGCTCCCCAGCTCTTCTACCGGCTTAAGGTCAATCGGTAACGGGTGATTATGCGAGAGGCAAGCCCGAGGGATGGCGATCCACCGTCCTTCCCAATTTTCAATCAGGCAATAACGCAATTGTTTTGAAGTTACAAACAAGGCTCATACTTTTCCCGTCTTCCTCGAATACCCATCCGTGAGCTCTAAAGAAATTAAGGTGTTCTAGAATGTGCGCCTCATCAGCAGAGCAATACGCCATCATCTCGGGAACGGTCGCAGGAACTTCTAAAAATTGTAGGAGTTGGGTGGCAAATGGCGTCAAGTCAGACCATGAGGGTTCTCCCGAACGCGTGTCATAAACCTGAATCGTTTTTTCCGCCTCCATTAGGCAGAGTTGTACTGGCGGTTTTCCATCTAAGCCATCCCACCGTTGTCGCCAACACTTGATTAGCTCGTTTAACGGGTCTAGCCATGCGTCCAGCCAATCTGGATTCTTCTTTGCGTCTACATACCGATACGCTATGCGCTGTATATCCTCGTGGACGAACGGAAAAATATACGCATAAAACTCCTGTGGGTGAAGGGATAAGTTATATTCCGTTTGATGATTATAGTAATCGCTGTATTTGACAAACATAACCGAGAACGCTCCTGTCGGTGGCGGAAGATGCATCATCAACGGAATGTCCCGAAGATATTTCATGTAAACCTTCTCAGACTCCCCAGGTGTACCAATCAACAAGTTCCATTCCAGCGTGATGGGATATCTCGTACACTCTTTTAAAAAGCGCACATTGTTGAAGGCGGTAATTCCTTTACGCATCAGCATCAATGTGGCAGTGGATAGCGACTCAATTCCCGGCTGTAGCCAAGAGACACCGCCACGGCATAACGCTTCAATATCCGAAGCAGATAAATCCGACCGCACTTCATAACGCATTGCAACCCCTGCAGGCGGCGACAATTTTGAGAACACCTCACGCGGGTAATCCGGCGGCATTAAGTTGTCTACCGCTATCATAAATCTCGACCTTGGGACATAGTTCCACAAAGCATTAATCTGTTGAATGGCACATTCAGCCTGCATCTGTCGATAGTGCGCATTCAAGCCATTGAGTCCACAGAAACGACACGCCTGTCCTTGTGCCCGCAGGCACCCGCGTGACGTCTCAAATAATAATACAGGCGTTCGCTGTGGATTTGGAAATAAGCGCTCGTGGGCATCTAAAAATTCGCTGTACTCTGGAATAACATTCGCATTAATATCTAAATCATCTCCCAAGGGGGCCAAAGTACCTGCACGACCATCACCCCATAAGGCGCGATTCGTTTTAGAAAAAACGCCATGAATATGGTTACAGCCTTCAATATTGCCAGCCAACATACACCGAATAAAATCAGGGAAGCTCACAAGTGCAGGTCCGGAAAAACAGTAATCGATGTGCCTCACACGTTCGACATAAACGTGGCCCATCTCCCCCTCACACGCGGACCCTCCCAAAACGATGATGAGCCTGGGGTTTCGTCGTTTCAAGAGGCGGGCTAATGCCAATGATGCTACTGTTTGTGAAAAGAGGAGCGTGAAACCGACAATATTCGCCTCCGCCAGATGATGACAATCGATTAATTCCTCAAGATACGCCTCGAGCAGAGACCGTTGCCGCAGGATAAATTCCCGCACCTTAACGATAGAAGGACTATTTCCATGATAGTACCGCCTCAAATAAGCATCGGTATTATCGTCACGCTCAGGGAACGCCACCGCGCTAAATAACCATTCCCCGGCATCGGTCATGAATCCATGCGGTGAATACGGGTGATGATAGAGCTCTGTATCACCCACTATTTTGGCGAAATCTAAATTTAGATAATGCGTTGTCACACGCACCTGATCCCCAAGCTGCGCGTGCAACACCGTTTCAAGCTGGGCCAATCCGAGTGACGGAAGACACGTCATGGCAAACGGCATATTAACCAGTGCTATTTTCATTTTTTCCAGTTTCCCAAAAAATAGGGGACATGTCCACTTGTTCATGATAAAAACTGAGTTATACGCATTGCGTCAAAAGAAATGACACCAGAAAATCGACACCAGAAAATCGGTGATTGACTATTTTGCCTCCCTCCAGCATAATAAATGTCAACGATATGGCATGTATAACATTCCGTATTTACAACAAAGTAGGTGTGCGATCTATTAGTGAATAAGTTGTGGAATGCAAATTAAATGATAAGAACCCTAATAAACATCTTTAAGGCTAAGCGTTGTGAGCAATCATGCACAACGGAAAGCAAAATAGATGAGCAGACCATAGCCTGCTCATCTTGTCAGAAGTCCCAGGATCTTGCTGATTGTAAATGTACAGATGATAAATCGCTTGCGCTCGAGACGTTAAGCCAACGACTTATTAAATACCTGCCACAACGTATCTTTGTGAAAGACCGTAATCTTGTATATGTATTTTGCAATGAAAACTACGCCAGCGACTTAGGGATCAAGCCTGAGCAGATCATCGGTAAAAATGACTTCTCCTTTTACTCGGCCGAACAAGCGGAAGCCTATCGTGCTGCCGATCAGGCTGTAATGGACAGCAACCAAACAAAAGATTTTGATGAGCAGTATTCAATTGCTGGGGTGACTCGATGGGTACACACATCCAAAATGCCGTACTACGACGAACAGGGTCAGCTCGCTGGGGTACTGGGTATCTTTGAAGACATCACCGAACGTAAGCACGCCGAGGAGGAGTTGCGGAAAAGTAAAATACAACTCCTCGCGATTCTTGAATCCACCGCCGATGCTATTCTTGCAGTCAATGACAAAGGGAACGTCTTGCAAACCAATCGTCAATTCAAAGAACTTTGGCGAATACCACAGTCTCTTATGGAAAGCGGCGATGACAGTGCTTTATTGAACTATGTGGTAAGTCAATTGAGCGATCCTGAGGCGTTCATTAAGAGAGTGATGGAAATCTACGATTCCGATGCGGATCCCATGGACACGTTCACGTTGAAAGACGGGCGCATCATCGAACGCTATTCCATAGCGATAAAGATGAATGGAGAACGCATTGGGCGAGTGTGGTCCTTTCGTGATATCACCAACCGTAAGCACGTCGAGGATGAACTACAAAGACTAGACAAGCTTCAGAGTATTGGTACGCTAGCGGGCGGGATTGCACATGATTTCAATAACATCCTTCAAGGGTTATACGGAAACATCTCCTTTGTTAAAGAAGTGTTGCCGCAGGATCACCCTTGCTATGGATCCCTTGAAAAAGTAGAACAATCGATGCATCGCGCCGTGCGGCTTACCAAGCAGTTGCTGACGTTCGCCAAGGGTGGGGCGCCTATCAAGGAGATGTTTGATCTGGGACCTGTAATTGAAGAGACCGCGCGCTTTGATCTTTCCGGTAGTAATGTAAAACTTGTTTATAATCAAGCCGCCGATCTGTGGCGCATTAATGCGGACAAGGGGCAAATACAGCAAGTTGTTTCCAACCTCGTGATCAACGCTCGTGAAGCCATGCCTAATGGGGGCAATCTGCATATTACGTTGGAAAACGCCAACCTTGCGGCGGATACTGTTACCGTGATCAATCCTGGCAAATATGTGAAAGTCAGTGTGAAAGACGATGGTGCTGGTATAGCTCCAGAGGTAATCAAGCAAATTTTTAATCCTTATTTCACGACTAAAAAATTTGGCAAAGGGTTAGGGCTACCCACGGCCTGGTCTATCATGGCCAAGCACGATGGTTATATCGGTGTGGTTTCGGAGTTGGGAAAGGGTGCGGCTTTTACATTTCATTTACCCGCCTCTACATCTTTGTTGCCAGCAGAAACCAAACCATCAGACACAAAAGTTCAACCATCACCCCAACCCGCAAAAATTCTTGTGATGGATGATGAGGAAACGATTTGCGACCTTGTTTCCAAAATATTAATAAGTAGTGGATATTCCGTCGCAACTGCTCTTGGTGGAAAGAGAGCCATTGCACTTTACAAACAGGCGCAAGAAGCCGGCGCACCTTTCGATCTGGTTCTTTTAGATCTAACCATTCCTGGCGAGCCTGGCGGCAAAGAAGTCATCAAAGAGCTTCAAGTGCTGGATCCAAAAGTTCGAGCCATTGTTTTCAGTGGCTACGCTGATAATCCTGTGATGGCCAATCCTACCGCATACGGATTCAAAGATGCCATTGCCAAACCCTATACTTCAAAAGCCTTACGCGAAACCGTAGCAAGGCTTTTACAATAGACCTCCATTAACGCTACTAACATTTCAATTGTGTGCTTTTCAATTGTGTGCTCTTTTTGACTAAGGGACAGGTCTTTAGAATAAAAATGTGTTGCAATTGAGGGAAGAGGGGTGATATAGTGGGGGCGTTAATCAAGAGGAGGTGCTTTCATGAGACATGCACGGGTGAAGGTTGAGGGCACGGGGTGTTACCATGTGGTGAGCAGAATCGTGGATCGGAATTTCCGGCTTGATGATAAAGAGAAGGAGATCTTCCGCCGAATGATGCGCAGGGCTGAGATTTTTTCGGGCGTGAAGATTCTGACGTATGCGATTATGTCCAACCATTTTCATTTGCTTGTTGAGGTTCCAGAACGCGGGGAGGTGGATCAGGAGGAATTGCTCCGCCGGGTCTCCGCCCTGTATGGAGCGCTTTACACGGCAAACATGCTTAAACAATGGGCGGAATGGCGTAAGAATGGTGCAGCCTCTCTGGTCGAGGAACAACAGAATCGACTTCGTCTGAGGATGGGGGACATCAGCGCTTTTGTGAAGACGCTCAAACAGCGCTACAGCATGTCCTACAACGCCCGATATCAGCGCAAAGGGACGCTATGGGAGGAACGCTTCAAGAGCCTGTTGGTCGAGAATGGTGAGCCCGCAAGGGCAACAGTTGCGGCATATATCGACCTCAACCCCGTGCGCGCAGCATGTGTTGGCGACCCGAAAGATTATCGTTGGAGCGGTTATGGCGAAGCTTGTGGCGGAGGGAAGTCCGCGCGAGCGGGGTTGATGGCTATTCATGAAAGCCGACCCTATCAACAGCCTGGTTCTTGGCGCTCTGTCAGCGAAAAATATCGCGTTCTGCTTTATGTCGAAGGAGAGGAACGTCACGCTGCCTACGGAGAACGAATTATCCGCAAGGGGATCACGAGCGAAACGGTCGGCCAGGTTATTGAAGCCAATGGCCGTTTGCCCCTTCCTCAAGTTTTACGGTGTCGTGTACGCTATTTCACGGATGGTATGGCTTTTGGAGGGAGGGCATTCGTGGATCAGATCTTTGCGGATAATCGTCCGTTTTTCGGTCCGAAGCGGAAGGATGGTGCACGCAAGATGCGGATCGGCGAATGGGGCGGTCTTTATACTGCTCGGGCATTGCGTATCAGTCCGGTGAGCCTGCCCTTGACGAGCTGATCAGACGAACTCAAACCTATGTTATACGAAACACCACATCATGAGCATCAAAACCCGTGCCTCAGCCCGGAAATCTTGAACGCGTTGAATGCCTATATCAACGAGCATTATTCACCTGAGGAGTCTGCAGCAGGCACGTGTGTTTGTGAAGCACCGGCGGAACTGACTGTCTATCTTGCTCGTGCAGATATCTCGTTCTCGCGACGGCTTTTTCAATTTATTAGGAAGAGCGGCTTGGATGAAGTCGAAATTTATAAGCGCGCGCACGTGGACCGTAAGCTCTTCTCAAAAATTCGGAGCGATCCGAACTATCAGCCCAAAAAGGCAACCGTGATTGCCTTTGCCCTAGCCTTACGCCTGTCGTTGGGGGAGACGCGGGATCTTCTATCCTCTGCTGGCTTTGCACTGTCTAACAGTACACCCTTTGACTTGATCATCCGATACTTCGTCGAACGTAACGTGTACGATCTTTTTATGATCAACGATGCATTGTACACCTTTGAGCAGCCTGTTCTCATGAATTAAACATTTCTAAAATGTCGCTTGCCAAGCGACATATCTGTCTTCGACGTGTGATATGTTAATGTCGTTCTTGCGAATGGTTCGTGAGACAAAACATCAACATCATAAGAGGAGACAGACATGAATACAGACACCGACAATCAAATCAATACACAGAAACCCGCCGACGAAGAATCCGCGTTTCGCCCTTATCGTCCGCGTCTTTCGTTTTATCACGCAAACAGTAAAGGGACTGGTAGTGCCGTGCAGTTTGAAGTCATACCAGCGTGTGGCGAGCGCGACGGTGTGGTTTTTATGACCCTTGCGCAACAGAAGAGCGTCGCTTCAGGATCGGATGCTCAGGGCAATCGTCAGTACGCCACCTTTGACTGGCAAAACCGTGTTATCGTAAAATTAAATTTCAGCGACCTCTGCCAGATGCTGTTGGTCTTCCGTGGGCTCGCCACAACCATTATGGACGGCAAGGGGCTGTATCATGACAGTCGTAACACAACGACGTTAATCAACGTGACCCGGCAAGTCGAGCCCTATCCAGGTCTATCGCTCGATGTGTCTCGCCGAGGCAAGACCGAAGCCGAAGCTGCAGTTCGCGTTCGCATGATGTTCAATAACGCGGAGGCGTTCGGACTTGGAACCGTTCTGGAACAGAGCCTCGGGGTGCTCGCCTTTGGCATTCCGAAAGAAGCCATAAACGGTTCTGGTCCAGCACGGGTTGAGAGCAAACAGACTGTCTTATAATAGAGGAGGGACGAGCGCTTGCTCGTCCAACACACGCTGCCCCGCCTACGTTAAGGTTGTAACGTAGCAGGCGCGTGCCTCTCCCTGTCTTCCCCGATCATGCCAGTAATCCATTGACGTCATCGGCAATGGGCTTTACACGCCGATTCCTTCAAAGAGCACAGTCGAAAGATAACGCTCGCCAGCATCCGGCAGGATGACCACGATGGTTTTGCCTGCGAAGGCCTCGTCATTGGCCAAGCGCACAGCAGCCGCAGCGGCCGCACCGGACGAGATGCCGACAAGGATCCCCTCTTCGACAGCCAGTCGGCGTGCGAACGCGACAGCCTCTGCGCTCTCAACCTGTTCCACGCGATCGATGATGGAAAGATCCAGTGTGTCTGGAATAAAGCCTGCGCCGATACCTTGAATCTTATGCGGACCTGGCTTCAGTTCCAAGCCTGCTAGCTTCTGGCTGATGACCGGGCTCTCTTTCGGTTCCACGGCCACAGAGATAATCGCCTTGCCCTTTACGTTCTTGATGAAGCGCGATACCCCGCTGATCGTACCGCCTGTGCCAACACCGGAAACAAACACATCAATCCCTCCGTCGGTGTCCGCCCAGATCTCAGGTCCGGTGGTTTGTTCGTGAATCGCCGGATTCGCTGGATTTTTAAATTGCTGCGGCAGGAAGTAACGTGCGGGATCCGAAGCTGCGAGCTCCTCAGCCCGGCGGATAGCCCCCTTCATGCCTTCAGCACCGGGTGTCAGCACCAGAGTTGCGCCAAAGGCAGCCAGCACGCGGCGGCGCTCGATGCTCATGGTCTCGGGCATGGTCAGCGTCAGCTTGTACCCGCGCGCAGCAGCCACTGCGGCCAGCGCGATACCCGTGTTGCCGCTGGTGGGTTCGACGATCTCGACGCCGGGCTTGAGAACCCCGCGCTTCTCCGCGTCCCAGACCATGGCAGAGCCAATACGGCACTTGACAGAGTAAGCCGGATTGCGGCCTTCGATCTTGGCCAACACAGTTGCCTTCGCGCCCTGCGTGACCTTGTTCAGACGGACCAACGGCGTGTTGCCGATGGACAGTGCATTGTCAGTGTAGATTTTACTCATGTTCTTACTCCTTGTTCACGGTTTAGTCTTCTTTGTCTATTGAGATGGTTGACAATATAACAAATGCCCTCGAGAAGCGCAATAATAATTTTTAATAATTCGAAATCGCAGGACTGGCCAAGGACTCCAAGACAGAGAGACTCTAAGACTAAAAGGTCTTTGATGTCCTTCGTCTTTTTTTGAGTCTTGGCGTCTTCATGTCCTGCGCCCTCAATCCAAGCAAGGACAACAGACAAATCTCTCCCCCGAGCGACAGTGTGCTTGACAGATACCCCGACGCTTCAGGAGATTAATACCCGCCTCATCGCCAATTGCGCAACAACCTGTTGCTCAATTACCTTTGGGTCACGTCTCAAAGTTACCCTTTACCATTTTTCTGCATGGGAGAGGCCGAAAACCAAGAAGTCTTTGGCATCCTTGGCTAGCTCATTTTTACGCTCCTGCCAGTCTGGCAGGGCCCGGCCTAATGCTTGCCAGAAGGCGTGGCCATGATTGCGTTCGCGTAAGTGGATCAGCTCATGAAGGATGACATAGTCCACCAGTCGCACGGGAAGCTGGAGGATCTTCCAGTTAAAGAAGAGAATGCCTTTCCGACCGCACGAACCCCACCTGAAGCCCAAATCACGGACATCCACGCCTGACGGCTGGCTTCCTGCGAGCCGGGAGAGTCTTTCAACCCTTCGCCGCAGCCACTCCATGCCTGTCTGGATGTACCAGCGCTGAAAGTGTTCTGCGGGCAATCCGCAATCGCTCTTTAATAAGAATCGCGTACCGTCGAACAGCAAGGGCGCTTCTTGACGTTTCACCATCTTTAGGCGGAAGCGCCGTCCGAGATAGCAGAATGATTCGCCGGACACGTATTCGGGTGAGCATATCTTGGGTAATGCCGCTTCTTTGAGCGCTAGTTTCCCGTGCACCCACAGAAGCTTCTTGTGTATCCAGTGGGAGAGTTCCCCGGTGGAGGTCTCAGTTGGAGCGTAAGCTACCAGCTCGCCGGCACGGCCCACGGTGAGCCCAAGGGTTTTGCGTCGGTCGCTGCGCCGCACCTCGAAGTTTAGGCCACCGATTTGGAGTGCGTTGTTCATGCGAGGGTTAGATTCTCGTGGTTTTCTTTGGCTAAGGCGACAAGGCGCTGGGCCATGTCGCGTTCGCTACCCGGACTACAGAAGCGTGCTTGGTCGAGGTCGCGGACGAGTGTTTTGACCAGAAGTTCGCGCATGTCGGCATTCCGCCAGAACCCGACCTTCCGTATCTCCTGCCGGATACGTTCCACCATCTCCAGTGTTGCCAATATGGCCTTGGCGCGTACTTCCGTTGAGAGCACCTGGCCTTTACTGCACTCCTCCAGCACAAGCCGCACGAAGGGCACTTGCACCTTGGGGTCGAGGTCAGGAAAGTCATTTCGGTCGCCCTGTTTCATGTCATCAATAAACGTGCGCAACTCGCGCTCCAGGGCATCGGCATCATCCTTGAACTTCTTGAGAATCTCTTCCAGCCGTTCGCTCATCTTGCGGGCGTAGGAGGGATTTTGATTCGTGAAGCCGATAATGTGGTAGCGTGCGGCATGTTGCATCTGAGCGGCACGTGCCCGGCTCCCCTCTTGCGCCTTCAGGAGCTCTTCAAACTTTGCGTCGGTGATCGCCACCGGCGGAATCTTGGGGTCCACACCTCTGGCAGTGATATGGGCATTGATGAGCGCTTTCACCTTTTCGGCCACCCCCAGCAGGTTCAATGCTGGATCGCGATACAGGTTGGCCGCCACCTTGTTGATGAAGCCCAGCAGCTTGGCATCGCGAAATACGTCACAGGGCACTTCAGGACGATGTTCCAGCAACCCGAGCGTCTCATAGAACTTACGAACCTTGTTGATGAAGTCGGCCCGTATCTTCAAATCGCCAAGCAACTGCACACAGTCTTCCACCTGCGCCTGGAGATCCGTCACACCCTTATCCGTAAAGACAGCAATCGCCCGCGCCCGCCGGTCAAGCAGCAACGGCAGCTCAACGCTAATGTCGATCATTGCGCCCTGAGTGTCTGTCTTGTCGTAGTCGCCCAGCGCTTCCGTCAGATGAAGGGCCACGCCGATGTAGTCCACCACATACCCGCATTTCTTTGCGCCATGCGTACGGTTTACACGGGCCACGGCCTGTAGCAGATCGTGCGCGAGGATCTTCCGGTCGAGGTACATCACCTGTTCGACCGGGGCATCAAACCCCGTCAGAAGCATGTTCATCACGACAAGGATGCAGAGCGGATCAGTCTTGTCGGTCTTTGCAGCGGAAAACTTCCGCTTGAACCGCTTGATGTTCGCTTCCTGTTTCTCCTTTGTTGTCCAATCCCTCCACGGTTCAGGGTCGTTGTGGTTTCCCGAGAAGATACCCGCGATCTCAAGAACGCGCAGATTCGCGAGTCGTGGATAGACCTTCAGGAGATAGCGGGTCTGGGCATCCAGCTTCAGCACTTCGTCGTCCGGCAGACACCGCACCGCTTCTGGCAGTGCCTCCAGTTCAGATACCAGTTCCTTCCGCGCCTTCTCCAGCTTTTCAAGATAGGTCACCACAGCCTGGCGGCTCGTGGCGACCACCTGAGCCTTAAAACCCTCTGGCAGCACCACGTCCGCATAATGCCGGATCATGTCCCTCGCCTTCTGCTCAATCAACAGGGGTGCTTCCATCACATCGCCTTCGGTGGCGTACTTGGCCTTGATGATGGACAACTCTTCTGGCTTGTAGTCGCGGAACATGTCTTCGAAAACAGCATCGAGGCTAAGCGCATCCTTCACCATGCCGTCCGCTGTCCGGCTCTCGTAGAGGATCGGCACGGTCGCGCCGTCCAGCTCTGCGTCCTGAAGAAGATATTTGTCGATGAAGTCGCCAAAGATCTCTTTCGTCTCTTTCTTCTCTTCGCTGATGATCGGCGTGCCCGTGAAGCCGATGACCGCCGCGTTCGGCATCGCCTTGCGCAAATTCCGGTGCAACGTGCGTGTGTTCGAACGGTGCGCCTCGTCCACGAGCACAAGGATCTCTTCCGAGTCATTCAGCAACGGGAACTCTTCGAACCGGATATTTTCCGTGAAAGTGACTTCCTTTGTGACGACCGGCTCGTCCTTTCCAGGCTTCTTCTCTTTTCGGACAATCGTCATGGAGACGCTCTCCAGCGCCTCTTCGCTGGCGCATGTCAGCAGTCCTTTCACTGGCTTGCCGCCTGTTTCGCCCGAAGGCTGATATTTCTGCAACATCGCCATGACGATGTCGGGCGTCCGCTCGCCTAAGAGTCGTTGCGTCAGCGCCGTCGGTGATTCACGCGTCTTCAAATCCGTGTCGGTCGGACGTATCGCTTCGCCACTCAACTGCGCGGTCTGTCCGAGCTGCTCCTGCAGATCCGTACGGTCCGTGACCACCACGATCTTGAAACGGTGCAGGTCCGGGGTCATGCGCATCTTGCGGACCAGGAAGGCCATGCTGAGGCTCTTGCCCGACCCCTGCGTGTGCCAGATGATGCCCCCGCGCTCGTCGCGCGTGGCTCCGTCCGCAATCGTCCGCCCCTCCTGCAAACGCGCCACCGCCTTGTGGATGGCACGGAACTGCTGATAGCGGGCCACCACCTTGCGCGTCTTGCCGTCCACCTGCTGGAAGACCGAGAAGTTCCTAATCAGGTCAATCAGGTGAGCGGGCCGCAACATGCCCGCAGTCAGGATCTGCTGGCTTTGGAGTGTGCACCCTTTCTGTTGCAACGCCTCTGGAAGCTGTTTATCCCTGCGGAAGAACAAGGGCGTGCCGGGGCGGTCCCCTTGCTCGGCCCCCAGTGTTCGCAACTCAGCCGCCGCGCTCCGCACGTCCTGAGCTTTGGGCAAGGTGCCCACCTCCTCCGCCACGGTGCTCATGGGCACCGGACTGGTGTCCGCCCATTCCAGATAAGCCTCCGGCGGTGCGCCGATGGTGGCGGCACGCGCCTCGAAGAAGTCGCTGGCGATCAGCAACTGATTGGTGTGGAAGAGCCGCTCCACCCCTTCGCTCTCGGCGTACAGCGTCGGCCAAAGCTCGCGCCGCTGATTCGAGTAGCGAAGCAACTGGTTGATGGCCTCCTGCAAGGGACTCTCAATGCCGGGGCTCTTGAACTCCGCCACCGCTAGGGGGATGCCGTTGACAAAGAGCACCGCATCGGGAATGATGTGTCCGCGTCCGCTGGCCAGTTCTACCTTGAACTGGTTCATGACCAGAAAATCATTATTGGCGGGATTCTCAAAATCGATATAGTTGACAGGCTGAGGCCGTCCGTGTTCCCACTCCGGAAGACCATCCGTCACCGTGCCCTTGAGCAAGAGCGTCGTGGCCGACTGGTTCACCTCCATGAGCCGATGCCCCTCGGCCCGCTCCAGGTCCCGGATGGCGCGGCTGATGCGCGCGCTGTCCAACCACGCCTCGCCATCCCGCAGATTGAGCCGACGCAACGCCGCTTCCAACCGCCCCTTCAGCAAGACCTCCCGGAAGCTCTCGCGCTCAGTCAACTCCGGCACATCGACATCGCCCTCTATCCACTGCCAGCCCATCGCCCGGAGTTGCTCGCAGAAAGGTTTTTCAACGAGGTCATATTCCCATTGGATCTTGCTCATACCTTCACCCTTGCTTCTGCATTTTTGACCTTGCTCTTTTCCAGATCAGAGTCTTCAAGTATTCTAACCCACCAGTGGGGCAACTTGAGCTCAACATTACAAAGTTTCTTGCAGTTTGCAGGGAAATCTCGAAGTGAACCAACGGCGCGTGGATTTAACGGTTGAGCGGTTGCCGCATTCCATAGCGCACCTACGATTTCGGCTTCACTCAGTACTTTGATAACTCGCAGTGCATCACATTCAGGCGACGACTCTTTTTTGAGCAGATAATTAAACCAAGCTATCAGCTCATATGCGTTCTGACGAATAACTGAGACAGTAGAAGACTCTTCCAATGTCCTTAACATCTCCTTGCGCAAATCACACCACAATGGCCCATTACAATCAAGGACGATTTGTTTAGCAGGATATGTAGCCCTTGTAAATGAGCGGAATTCGGTTTTTTTAAACTGCTCGAGAACTTCTGCTGCATAACGCGGCACCATTAACTTCGACATCATTTTATAAAGATCTTTTATCTCTTCTCTTTCTATATCATGCTTGTATGAAGAAAAGGGCTCAATAATTTCTACTAATGGAGCTACAGGGCTTTGCCACTTGTCAACAAGATGACACAAGAAGTCTGTTTCCTTTTGCCTAGCAGCAACGTAAGCAGATGTGTTAGTAAAGTGCAAATATCTTTTGAAAGAGTCTAGGACTAGTTCAAAATCAGAAGCCAACAACTCATAACTGTGCTCGTCTATAGTGCGAAGGTCAAATGCTAACACCTCAAGAATCTTTAACAAATCATCAGCTACGGACAATTCTACTGTCATCCCATCTTCATCTATGGTTTCCGCTGCGCGATTTAAACTTTCTTCACGCGCAAGAACAGTAGTCTGGAATAAGGCTCTGTATACTCCTCTGGCCGACTGCCCCACCTTATCGGCATGCGCCTTTATCCAAACATCGAAAGCGTTTGCACTTGGTTTCTCCCGATGTATGGTGAAAAAACTATCATATTCCTTTAAAGTCACCGCAGCTGGAGCTTCTGCAAGACGCATCTGATACATCAATTTCTCATCGTCAATTCCTATCCATGCGCTAACATGCTCTGACAGCATAAGCAGAACAGAACCGATTTGTTCTTGCTCCTTTTCCGTTAATTCTAACTCACAATCTTTTTTGACTTTTTGAATATGTGTTTTGATCAGTTCGCCCGCTTCGTTGTTATCAGCGGCATATACTGTTTTTATCCTGATATTGTCCCATAGGTCTCTGTCTTCCAGAAGGGCAGGAGCAAGTCGTGGAAATCGTATTTTAATAACGTTTGCCGCTAGAATAATAGGCCAATTAACTTCATCTGCCCTATGACGTTCGACTTGAATCTTCATTAACGAAAGCAAGCGAACAAACTGACGGACAGAACGCGCATTCTGAGGTAAATAGGGTATCACAGAGGCAAGCACATTTATTGGCACGTAAGGACAATGAAGTGACACATCCGACTCAGCCATGTGTAGAAGATCATCCTTTGAGACGGCTGGAAGCCATCTTGGGTAGTCGATAATTTTTTCAAGAAACTTGAGACCGTCATCAAAGCCTTCATGTTCTTTTGCAAGAATTTTACCAACAACAACAGGGTCAAAGGCGCAGATAAATACGATGCCACCACAATTCATAATTTCTTTGATGGCATATAGCATCTCGGGTACGATCTTGCTACTCGTTCGATCAAGATCGTCGACTAGAATAATTAATCGGCCTTTTTCGTATTTCTGCAGGATTCCCTTTAGATCAGCCTCTTTTGAATAAAGAACTCCTTTGAGCAAATCAAGGCCAAGCAATGCAACACCCGCTTTTTTACTTTCTGCTACCGCATTGATGTCTTCACTATGCGCTAAGAGCCACTCAGATATGGGTGCCGCTCTTTTCTTTAAGCATTTCTTCCAAGACTGTTTCGTGTCTACTGCTTCAGCAGGAATTTTTTCAATCACAGCCTGCACGAATGCATGCCAAAGACTTTTCCTCTCGCTATATTCCCACGGATTGAAGCGAACAACAATGTGACCGTGACTTTCAGCCAACGTGGCTATCATATTCAATACAGATGTCTTACCAGTTCCCCATTCGCCATATATCCCGATTCGCACAGGCCACTCTTTTGGTCCTGTAGTCGCTATGCCATAGATTTCGGAGGCAAACGCCCAGCGGTTCAACTTGTCCTCTTTCCGCTGAGACACAGCAGCATCAAAACCTCCCCCCCGAATATCTATATCATTTTTTGTGGACATATCAGTTACTCCGCGTTATTTCCGACACCCGCACTCGACCCGTTAGCAAATCGTCCATCAGGCCGGACTTCATGAGGTTAAGTTTTGCGAGATTCGCTTCCTCTTGAAGGATAACTGAATCTGCTTGCTTCATTCGAGACACAACCAAAGCCTGTTCCTCTTTTTGCGGAAAACCAAACTGCAAGTGAGAAAGCAATTTAGTGTTGAGGTTCACCATTGTTGTCCCCACTGCACGCGCGGCGATCTGACGTTGGCCTGTATCATGCCGATACGCAAGTGAGAGCCATTTAGACGAAAGGGTGTGTTCCTCAAAACGCATCAACAAGCAACCTGTTCCGCACAACCACCCAACTTCGCGTTCCGTAATCGCGGCACAACGGGACAGGTCACCCCGTCGGGCAAAAATGAGGTCTCCTAATTTGACACGATGCCGTATTAGTTCGTCCGCTCTTGTAGATGGGATACGGGCTATTTTTTCGACACTGACAGACCCGCCGAGAACATCTTGAGGCATGATTACGGGCACACCTTCCGCCGTATACTCGTGCGCATGAAGCTGGCTGCCAAACGGCCCCGTTTGAATAGTCCCCTTGATTCTTTGAAGCCGTTCCCCCATCGACTCGAAAATCCACTCCTTCGGTATCCGTCCCAGCGGTGAATCTTGGAATTGTTCAGGATGGGCGATGGGGTCGCGGAGGTGGCCGTGTTCATCGAGGCCGCAGGTGAGAAGGTCGTGAAGCAACCCGGCGCGCACCTGCCTCAGTTTCTCAATCACCGACTCAGTCTTCGTAATCGTCTCGTCAATCGTGTCCAGCACTGCTGCGATGCGAGGATTGGATTCGTCAAACCATGGAATCGCCATACCTTCCACGTCTATCCGACTAATAGCAACGAAAGTAGAACCTTGTGCCACGCGGGCGAGTGTTGGTGCCGAATATTTTATAGCATGCCACGCGAAACCTTGCTGGTCAGTATCAAAACGAATAGCTGATAGACCACGTCCAATAATCGTACGCTCTTTTGCCTGATTGAGTTCTCCGACTGGAGCACGTACACTTAACAACATATCGCCCGCTTCGGCGATGCGTGTAGGGGAAGTGCAACGAAGTCGTGGTAAAGGGTTTCGACATCGAAACTCAGCATTGCCTTGAATAAAGGGTAAGCCGTCGTTGTTCTCCGAACAAGCAGAGGAAGATGGTGACTGCCCCATGAGGACTTTTGCTTTCTCAGCTATATGAACTGTTCCTGCTTGTTTCATTGATAAACCCAAATCATGGTGAATTCATGGATAATGATTCCAGTTAAATGAAATCACTTCAGCACCTCCCAGTGTCCGCCTTTGTCCGGGCCGATGCGGTGGAGGATATTTTCTGCCTTCAGTTTTCGGATATGCCACTCGATACCTTTGCGTGTGATTCCCAATTGAGACGCCATTTCGTCGGTGGAAATGTTCGCCGAAGCACAAACCAAGCCCAAAATTTTTTCCCTAGTTTTCTCCCTAGCTTCTTGGGTAGTGTTCACCATATTTTCCAGAGGCGTTTTTGATGAGCCAATTGGCGAACCTATTGATGAACTTTTCCCCAGCGTTTTCATGGGCGTTTCTGCCGACATGCCTTTGCCTGTAACTTCAAAGTACGGAACCACATAATCCACAAAAAAATCAAAAAATGCTAATTCCCCTCTGCGGCTCACCGAGACGGTTCGCCCTACCCGCTTCGCACGGGGCATCTGCCTGATCCGAAGGAGGTAGGGCGAACCGTCTCGGTGAGCCGTAGTGTGTTTCGTGCATTTCAGATGCAAAAAAGTTACTCCTTCGTTTTCTCCAGCTCGGCTGGCGAGGCGCTTGTTCTGATGCCCCTCGCACACGGTCACAGCAAAAATGCCCCCCTCAATAGATGAACTCACTTCAGCACCTCCCAGTGGCCAAGTTTTCGCCCACCTATTCGGAGAAGCTGTCTTGCATCCCTCAGTTGAACAATATGCTTCTCAATGCCACGAGTCGTCATACACAACTGCTCAGCAAGTTCGGGAATAGTCATTTCCCGTTGGGTCGCCAACAGAGTAAGGATCTTTTCACCCGTCTTTACCGAACTTTCTTTACCGAACTTCTTTACCGAACTTTTCACCCTAGTCTTTACCGAACTTTTCACCCTAGTTTTTACCGAAATGTCAGGCGAAAGGTTTTTTTCTTTAGTGCTTTCCTGGGCAGTATTTTCAGGGGTTTCTTGGGTAGTTTGCCCCTTTTTCTTTACCGAAGTTTCTGTCCTAGGTTTCACCGAAGTTTTTGTCCTAGTCTTTACCGAACTTTCAGGTGTTTCTCTAAGCGTTTCTTTAGGCGTTTCTTTGAGCGTTTCTTGGGTAGTCGCCTCACCCTCGGCAAAGGAGGGTCGGTTGAAGGAGATGATAAAGAGGTTGCCGACTTCACGGAAGATCACATCCGGAACATGTTTCAGAATCAAAGGCATGCCGCGCCCCCAGGCTTCGACCATCTCGATCCGGCGGAACAAGTCGGCAATCAACGGATTGCGCCGTTGCGAGACATATCCCTTGCGCAAGTCGTCGATCGTGATCAAACCGTACAGGCGTCCTGGACTCCTGATCTCGACGCGATCTTTGAAAACAGCCACCTGGACATAGTCAGAGTCGCAATAGTCGCGATGGCAAAAGGCATTGATAATGGCCTCGCGCAACGCCTCGACCGGGATCTCCGGCACATCCACGCGATAGAGTCCTTCGAGCCGCATGCCGATATGAATATTCTTGAGGATGTACTTCTGGGCTTCTTCGATGAGTTCAAGAATGTCGCCGTCAAAATCGTGGCGGTCTAAGATCATGGCACTCTCTTGCGTGCCGAACACGGCGCAGCGCAACTGCATCGGAGCCGTTCGATCAAAGAACAGGGTCGCGGCGTTCAGCAAATGTCCGTTCTTGAGCAATCCCAGTTTCTTAAGCGCATTGACGGGATCATCCCACGTCAGACGGGCCCGTTCGACAAAGGCTCGCAACTTGACTTCATCCAAATCAGAGACCTTCTTGTCTGAGATTGCGCTGTCCCACGCATGTTGACCCTGATTCTTCGCGACGATCAGCCGTTCGAGTTCCCGTGCGCTGAGCTGGCGGTCTTCGTCCGCCACGCGCATATAGGCCCGTCCGTAGGCGTAATAGGGTGTCTCGGTTCCCTCGAACGTCACCTTGATGCAGACCGCCTGATCGACCGTCTCCGCCGTAATCTTGGGATAGATGCGAGGCTCGATGTGTGCTGCGATAGCCTGCGAGATGTCGCGCAGGGTCTTGGCAGAGGCTGGCAGCCCGACGACTTGTCCGTTGTCCTTGATGCCAAACCAGAGTTCGCCTCTGCCATGCTTGTTCAGGATGGCTGAGATTGAGACCAGCCCGGCATGGAGTTCAGCGAGGCTTTTCTTAAGTTCGACTGTTTCGGATTCTTTCATGTTTCCTCCGGCTGGTAACCCAACACGCTCAGCATGCCCTTCATCTTGCCGGAAAGCGTGTCACGTTCGCGGGTCAGGTCTGTCAGCGTCACCCGATACTTGTCCCAGATCCCTTCGATGAAGCGCACGAGCTGCTGACGCTTCTCGGACATCGCCGCGTCAAGGCCGGACTGGATGTCTTGCGCGAAGAGGTCAAGGACCAGGGCACGCTTGTCACTGTCGCTAATCGCGAGGCAGCGGCCTTTGAGTTCGTTCACGAATTCAGCGGTCAGGGTGCGGTAAAGCTCACGGGCTTCCGCGAGCTGAGTCTTGATCTGCTCATAGGGTTGAAGCAACTCAGCAAGTGTGCTCAGTTGGTCGTAGACCGCTTGAATCGCGACTTTTGCCGCCGAGGCGGCGCGTTTCTCTGCGGGGGTTGCCTTGGCTTTGCTTGCAACCTTCTCCAATTTTGCCAGCTCCTTGAGCGCATCCCGGTTCTCGGCCTTGAGTTCTTTGCTTTGGCGTTCAAGATCCTTGGCATAGTTCCAGGCAGTCAGTTCCTCCTCTTCCAGATCGTCAGGCGCGTTGCCCTGCTCAAACGCCTCTTTTTCAGCCTTGAGACGGGCAATGTCGGACTTGCTGTCGGAAATACGTTTGAGATAGTCGGTCATGGTATGCTGAACGAGCTTATGTCCGAAGGGGTCGAAGGCGGGGCCAGTAGAATCGTCCTCCTCCAACGCATCCGCGATGGTGTCCACCCAGCCGTCGATCACCCCTGGAAAGCCATTCTCCATGAGCGTCTTGAAATCAGGCAGCGTATCCGTCCACCACGTGGCGATCACGCCAGACAGTTTAAAACGATCCAAGCAAGGTAGAAGCGGCGTCCCGCCGCTTTTCTTGGCCAGCGGCCAGACGCCGCACGGCGTATTAAGCGGCGAGACGCCGCTTCCACTTTGGGCAAGAGCCTCCACGAAGGTATCGAGCACCTCGGTGCGGACGCGGTTCAGGTCGCGGCGTTCCGGTAACGTCGCGAGACGGGGCGCATGCGCCGTCCACCACGTGTCGAGTTGCTCCTTCACGAAAGCGAGGCGGTTCTGGAGACCGGAGTCACCATCGACCCGTGCACGGATAAGCGTGCGCTCGGAGAGCGCTGGCGCGAAATCATAATAGGCAGCTTCGTCTTTCCGCAGTGAGAATACATGGTCGGAATCAAAGCCGAGGGCATCAAAGAGCGGACGATGCGTGGCCACCTCCGCCACGGGCACGCCGCCGAGCAAGTGGGCGCGCACGTCGTGCGGTTCCGGGGGCGGCGAGTTGTCCACATAGCGCCGGATGTTAAGATTGAAATCGTTGGCCTCGCTGGCGATCTCCTCCAGCGTCACGACACGCGCATAGCCGTGAATATCTTCATAGCGGTCATAGGTCGAGGCGATCTTCTCGATGTGCTCAGGACGCAGGTAGTTCTGGGCGCGTCCTTCATGGAACTCCGCGTCGGCATTGATGAAGAGCACCTTGCGGCGGCGATTCTCCGGCTTGTGCGGATTGGGAGGCGTGCCAATAAGATTAGGCCGCATCACGATTACGCAGGCGGGGATGCCTGCGCCATAGAATAGGTTCTGCGGTAGACCGATGACAGCCTCGACGATATCCTGCTCCAGGAATTTCTTGCGGATCTCCCGTTCCGCACCGCCGCGGAAGAGCACGCCATGCGGCATCACGGTGGCGACCATGCCGCCCGGCTTGCAGACGGCAAGCATGTGCTGGGCGAACATGAGGTCGCCTTTCTTGCCTGTTGTCGGACACCAGCCCCAGCGGAAACGTTCAGGGAACTCCATGTTGCTCTTGGTGTAGTTCTGGCTGAAGGGCGGATTGGCGATCACGCGGTCAAACCGTTCCAGTTCACCGCCCTCACGATGCAGAGGATGCAGCAGCGTATCCTCAAGCTGGATGTCCGCGCCGGACACGCCATGCAAGAGCATATTGAGCCGGCAAATGGCCCAAGCAGAGGCATCATTGACCTGACCGCAGAGACGCAGGTTCGTCGGGTCGCCCCCTGACTGTTCGACAAACTCTCGGGTGATGATAAGCATGCCACCTGAACCGCAGGTGGGGTCATAGACCTTCATGCCTGCTGCAGGCTTGAGGATACGGACCATCAGGCGGATCACATCACGCGGCGTATAGAAGTCGCCGCCCTTCTTGCCTGCCGACTCGGCGAACATATTGATCAGGAACTCGTAAGCCGCGCCTAGCAGATCAGAGAATTGGAAATCTTCATTCCGGAGACGATAACGGCTGAAGATCCGGACAATGTCCTTACAGGCTTCATCCGAGATGATGCGCTTGGTCCCCTGCACACGCATGAAACTGATGTGATCCAAGACGTGTTGGAGTGACTCGTTCGACTCCCCCAGCGCATCAAGGGCCTTATCGAGGACTTTTCCGTAGGCCTCCGTCGCATCATTTAGCTTATCCTGGAGAAACTCCCAGCGGGCACGGTCAGGAACAAAAAAGCCGTCATAAAAATCAGGATTCTCACCATACGTTTGGGAAGCCTCATGTGTGGCCATACCCTGTTCGACCTTGCGTCCGACGATCCGCTCGCGTTCAGCGTCGAAAACATCTGAGCAACGCTTCAAAAACAGAATGCCGAAGATATAATCCTTGTACGTGGCGGCATCCAGCCCCTCCTGGCGAAGGCGGTCAGCAACGGAATAGAGGTGGCGTTCAAGCTTGGCAAGTGACAATCGGGGCATAAGGTTCTCATTCTATAAAGAGGGAAATTATTAATCACCCATGAATGGGAACTATTATGCTTTTGGGCGTGCAAATAGTCAACTCCTATCTTGATCGGCTTCGAGGGTTGAAAAGCGCATCCGGCAATGGCGCTGTCGTGGAAGCGCGGGGATCGGCAATCCTCAAAAAAAGGCGCTCTTTCGCGTGTCGCTTTCATTACTTGAGATACAGCTTCTTCAAAAGCAAGGTGTATGCTTGGCCATAGTTGATACAACGAACTCCATGCACGTCAGGCCTTATCAATTTGTCAGCATTGGGAAGACCGCTGACAACTAGCGCAAAATTCAAGTAGAATCTTAAGATTGCGCTAGATTAACCTCGTTTGGGAAAAGACAAAGCTTTCGCTTAAATCGTATAATTCAAGCTGTCGATGGCTTCCGCTTCACGGTGACGGGCAAGCAGGTCTTCCAGGGTGATCCCGGCAAGCACATCTGCAATTTTGTTTTCTAATTCGACCCAGGCTTTATGGGTGATCAGGTAAACGCTGTTTCGATTTTTAGCTTCAACCTTTTGATCCGCAACAAAGGTCACAGACCCTTCCAGCACGTTGACAATATCGCGGATGCTAACCTCCGAGGGCTTACGCGCCAATACGTATCCGCCTTGTGAACCGCGCTTTACGCGCAAGATTCCTGCGGCGGTCAGCGGGGTGACAACATGCCACAGATAGGGCTGCGAAATTCCTTGGCGTGCGGCAATGTCACTCAAGGTCACCGGACCCTGATGCTGATGCAGTGCCACTTCCAACAAGAGTCGCAATGCGTACCGTCCTTTTGTAGTGATTTTCATTTTTAGGTTTCAGAGTTTAACGCTTGGTTAAGATCAGCGATGAGATCCTCGGGGCTCTCCAGCCCTACAGAAAGTCGTACGAGTCCATCCGTGATGCCGCGCGCCTGGCGCTCGTCAGCCGGCATGGCTGCATGTGACATGGTTCTGGGATAGGAGAGGATGCTCTCCACGCCGCCGAGGCTGACCGCGACCAGCGGCAACTTCACACGCTTCAAGAAGGCCACAGCCGTGGGTCCGTTTGCCAGCTCGAATGAAATGACCGCACCGCCGCCGCGAGCCTGTTGCGCATGGATCGCGTACCCCGCATGGCTTTCAAGGCCTGGATAAAATACGTGGCGAATTTCTTTCCGGCCCGACAGCCAACGCGCCATCTCCCCAGCGCTCCGTTGCTGCGCGTCGAGACGAACGCCCAGCGTCTTGATGCCGCGCAGCACAAGCCAGGAGTCCTGCGGACCCAGAATCGCACCGAAGTTGTTTTGAATGGACTTGAGTTTTTTTCCAAGATCCGCGTCGCGGGTGACAGCCAGACCGGCAATCACGTCGCTGTGTCCGCCCAGAAATTTTGTCGCGCTGTGAACCACAATGTCAAAGCCGAGTTCAAGCGGGCGCTGCAGGTGCGGGGTCATGAAGGTGTTGTCCGTGATGGCCAGTATCCCATGCTCGTGCGCAATGGTTGCCATCGTCCGCAGATCCGTGATCTGTAGCAACGGATTGGCTGGAGTTTCTACGAATAGCCCGCGCGTGGCTGGCGTGATGGCTTTACGGACCGCATCAGGATCCATGCTGTCGACGAATGTCACCTGAAGCCCCCAGCGCTTGAAGAGTGTGGTCAGCACGCGGTAGGTGCCACCATAAATATCACGGCCAACCACCAGATGGTCGCCCGGCTGAAAGAGCATCAGCACCGAAGAGGTCGCTGCCATGCCCGAAGCAAAGGCCAGTCCGCGCGCGCCGCCCTCCAGTAGTGCGATGGTATGTTCCAGCGCCTCGCGCGTCGGGTTGTCGCTTCGGGCGTAGTCATACGCGCCGAGATGTTCAGGATCAGGTTGATTAAACGTCGAAACTTGATAAATCGGTATGCTCGACGCGCCAGTATACGGATCGCGGTCGCGTCCCGAATGAATCAATGTTGTCCGGTCATTCATAACACAGTCTCCAGATCGTCCAGCAGATCGCGCACATCCTCAATGCCTACTGAGAGCCGCAGCAACCGGTCGTTGATGCCGAGACGACATCGCGTCGCCTCCTCGATATCTGCATGCGTCTGCACAGACGGGTACGTGATGAGGGATTCTACACCACCCAGACTTTCGGCGAACAGGAAAATCTTTACGTTAGCTAAAATTGCAGGTACGCGTGCAGGATCATCCACTTCAAACGAAATCATACCGCCCCACCCGCTCTTCTCGCGCAGCAGAATATCGCGTCCGGGATGGTTCTGCAGCCCCGGATAATAGACGCGCCGTACGCGCGGATGCTTCGCCAGCCACGTGGCGATGGTCAGCGCATTCTCCTGCTGCCGCTCCACACGCAGAGTCAAGGTCTTGAGTCCGCGCAGCGTCAGCCAGGAGTCCTGCGGACCTAGAATGCCGCCGGATGCATTCTGCAAGAAGCCGATGCGCTCCGACAGTTCCGGGGTTGCCGTGACCACCGCGCCCGCCACTACATCGTTGTGACCCGCCAGATATTTTGTTGCGCTGTAGACCACCAAATCCGCGCCCTGTTCAACCGGACGCTGCAAGACCGGCGTAAGGAATGTGTTGTCCACAATCGTGAGGATGCCTCGCGCACGAGCCAACGAAGCAATAGCCCTAATATCGGCAATTCGAAGGATCGGATTGGTCGGCGACTCAATCAACACGCCTCGCACACGCGGAATAGCCAACGCCAATTCAACGGCAGCCGTGTCCGAGGTATCAACATAGATGGCCTCGATCCCAAGCGGACGATAGATTCTTTCAAACAACCGGTATGTGCCACCGTAGAGATCTTCAGTGACCACCAACTTGTCTCCGGGAACAAATAAGCGAAGCACCGCATCGATCGCCGCCAGCCCGGAGGCAAAGGCGAACCCGCGGTGGCCGACATCGGCAGCCGCCAGGGTCTCTTCCAGCACCAACCGGGTCGGATTGGACGAGCGCGAATAGTCGAAGCCTGTGCTCTGGCCAAGTCCGGGATGGACAAAAGATGCCGTTTGATAGATCGGGACCGAGATCGACCCCGTTGCCTTATCATACCGAGTGCCGGCCTGGGCCAGTCGTGTCGTCAACTGTGTTTGTTTCGCTGAACTCAAAGCTGCCTCCTTGACAATAAAATCTTTCAACCTTATTGTCTATTGAATTGATGTATAATGTAGACAATTTGCCCCAGTCTGTCAACAGGGTATATATTTAAAATATAATCTATATTGTCTATTGACATGGTAGAGAATAGATGCTATTGTATGCTCCATTCAAGCCGATTAAGGCGGAGAAGAGACAGCTAACACACATGGCCACAGTGCCGCATAAGAAGGAGATCAACAATGAACAGCATTACAACACACACGTACTTCGCAGCAGGATTGCTCGCCCTGGCGGCGAGTTCCGCATGGGCAACGGAAGCCACCAGCCTATTGAATGTCTCGTATGACCCTACCCGCGAACTGTACAAAGACTTTAACACATCCTTTAGCCAGTCTTATCAAAAGGAGCATGGCGGTAAACCAGTCGCCATCCGCCAGTCGCATGGCGGATCAGGCAAACAAGCTCGGGCCGTCATCGATGGGTTGGAGGCGGATGTGCTGACCTTGGCGCTGGCCTACGATATTGACGAGGTTGCGGCAAAATCAGGACTGCTGTCTGCGGACTGGCAGAAGCGCCTCCCCAATAACAGCGCGCCTTACACCTCAACGATTGTCTTCCTGGTCCGCAAGGGTAACCCTAAGCAGATCAAGGACTGGCCCGATCTTATCAATCCAGGTGTTGAGGTAATCACACCGAACCCGAAGACTTCGGGCGGCGCGCGCTGGAACCATCTGGCTGCTTGGGGATTCATCCTCGACCGTGAACTGGGCGGAGACCTGAGTAAGCTGAACAAACCGGAATTCGCAGCACAAGCTTCGGCGGCTAAGGAAAAGGCAAAAACATTCGTTGCTGCCCTCTACAAGCATGTTCCTGTACTCGACTCGGGCGCTCGCGGATCAACCACGACGTTCGTCCAGCGCGGCATCGGCGACGTGCTTTTGGCCTGGGAGAATGAGGCCTACTTAGCCGTCAACGAATTGGGCAAGGATAAGTTCGACATCGTCACCCCGCCGGTCAGCATCCTTGCGGAGCCGACCGTGGCCGTCGTGGACAAGGTGGTGGATAAGCGCGGGTCACGCGCGATTGCGGAAGCCTACCTCAAGAACCTTTACAGCGCAGAGGGCCAACGCCTTGCTGCTAAACACTACTATCGTCCGCGCAATCCGGAGCAGGCTGATCCCGCGGATATCGCCCGCTTTCCCAAGACCCGCCTGCTGACGATCGATGCCATCTCCGGCGGCTGGAGCATTGCGCACAAGGAACACTTTGCAGACGGCGCCTTGTTTGATCAGATCTACCTTCCCGCCGGAAAATAACATGCACAGAACAATGTCCGAAGAAGGAACATGATGAAACTGAACTGGAAAGAAAAAAGTGTACTGCCTGGTTTCGGCCTGGCCTTTGGCTACACGGTCTTCTACCTGTCACTGCTGGTGCTGGTACCTCTCGCCGCATTGGTGCTGCGCAGCAGCGAGCTGGGCATCACAGGTTTCATCAAGACCATCACCCACCCGCGCGTGCTGGCCTCATTCAAAGTGACCTTCTCAACGGCGTTCGCCGCAGCGTTGATCAACGTGGTGCTCGGGGTTGTGGTCGCGTGGTTCCTTGTGCGCGGACGTTTCCCACTGAAGCGCCTCGTGGATGCGCTGGTGGATCTGCCCTTCGCGTTGCCCACTGCGGTCAGCGGCATCGCGCTGACCGCGCTCTTTGCGCCGAACAGCACTTTGGGCGGTGCGCTGTTGAAGCTCGGCATTAAAGTCGCGTTCACCACGACTGGCATCACCATCGCCATGATCTTTATCGGCCTGCCTTTTGTGATCCGCAGCGTGCAACCCGCGCTTGCGGATCTGAGCCGCGAACTGGAAGAGGCCGCGCACAGTCTGGGGGCGTCGCGGTTCCAGACCTTGAGGCGCGTAGTGCTGCCCCTTCTCGCACCCTCGATCCTGAGCGGTTTCACACTGGCCTTTTCGCGGGCGCTGGGCGAATACGGCTCGGTTGTCTTTATTGCGGGCAACATGCCCATGAAAACCGAGATCGCTTCGCTGCTGATCATCACCAAGCTGGAACAGTTCGATTATGCGGGCGCCACAGCCATTGCTGTCGCCCTGCTGTCGCTCTCGCTGATCGCAATCTTTTTAATCAACGTGTTGCAGGCGCGAACGGCTAAGTATTTCGGGAATTGAAACGGCAGGAGAGAGGAATACTGGAATGTTGGAATACTGGAATATTGGAAGAAGACATGGAGGGACGCGCTTCGTCGCGTCCGGCCACGACGAAGCGTGGCCCTCCAAAAGCCGGTATTCCGTTTCCCCATCATTCCAACATTCCCCTATTCCATCATTCCAGCGAAGTTAATGTCATGAAAAATGCACAATCCATATCGTGGCCCCGTTTCGTTGAGAACGCCCTTCTGACCCTTGCAGCTTTGCTGATCGTGGGCCTTTTCATCCTATTGCCTCTTTTGGTGGTGCTTCAAACAGCTTTTGCCAATGGCGTGAAGGTCTGGCTGGCCAGTGTGAACGAGCCGGATGCACGCTCCGCCATCTATTTAACCCTGGGCGTGACAGCGCTCGTGGTGCCGCTCAATACGCTCTTCGGTATTGCCGCGGCGTGGGTTATCGCCAAGTTCCGGTTCAAGGGCCGCAGCCTCCTGCTGACACTGGTGGACTTGCCCTTCGCGGTCTCGCCCGTCGTCGCGGGTCTGATCTTTATCCTAATCTTCGGTCGTCACGGCTGGCTGGGCACATGGTTGTCGGAGCATAATCTGCGCATCGTCTTCGCCGTGCCGGGCATCCTCATCGCGACGCTCTTCGTGACCTTTCCCTTTGTGGCGCGCGAATTGATCCCGCTCATGGCGGAGCAAGGTTCTGAAGAGGAGCAAGCCGCGCTCAGCCTCGGGGCGACTGGCTGGCAGACGTTCATAAAGGTGACCCTGCCAAATATCAAGTGGGGCCTGCTCTACGGAATAATCCTCTGCAATGCGCGGGCCATGGGCGAATTCGGCGCGGTCTCCGTGGTCTCCGGTCATATCCGCGGCGAGACCAACACCTTGCCGCTGCATGTGGAGGTTCTTTACAATGAGTACAATTTTACAGCCGCCTTCGCCTGCGCCTCGCTGCTGGCGGGACTGGCATTGGTAACACTGGCCATCAAGACGATTGTGGAGCTGAAGAGCGCGCAAGAGTCAGGATAACAACAGATGAAACGAACATCCAACATCGAACGTCCAACATCTAACGTTGAATTTTGAATAAGGCAATAACGCAATAAGGCAATTCTTTGGAGTTTTTATGAGCATAACCATTCAAAACGTGAACAAGACATTCGGGACGTTTCAGGCCCTTCGGGATGTGAATCTGGAGGTGACCTCCGGAAGTCTCACCGCCCTGCTCGGGCCTTCGGGCTCGGGCAAGACAACGCTGTTGCGCATTGTGGCGGGACTGGAGAGTCTCGACGAGGGAAATGGCGGCGATATACTTTTTGATGGAACACCTGTCACCGCCAATCCCGTCAACCGCAGACAAGTCGGTTTCGTCTTCCAGCATTATGCGCTCTTCCGTCACATGACCGTCTTTGAGAACATCGCCTTCGGTCTGCGCGTCAAGCCACGTAAGGAGCGGCTGACGAAGGCGGAAATTAAAGATCGTGTCATCGAATTGCTTAAACTGGTTCAGCTCGAACAGCTAGCAGATCGTTTTCCTTCACAACTTTCCGGCGGACAACGTCAGCGCATCGCGCTGGCGCGGGCTTTGGCGATTCATCCCAAAGTCCTCTTGCTCGATGAACCGTTTGGCGCACTCGATGCCCAGGTGCGAACAGAGCTGAGGCGCTGGCTGCGTCATCTGCATGATACAATTCATGTGACCAGCATCTTTGTGACACACGATCAGGAAGAGGCGCTCGAAGTGGCGGACAGCATAGTGGTGATGAACAAGGGACGGATCGAGCAGGTCGGTGCGCCTAACGAGGTCTTCCAGAATCCGGCATCGGAATTTGTGATGAAATTTCTCGGTGACGTGAATGTCTTTCACGGACGCATCCATGATGATCGAGGCGTCTTCACGGATGAGCAGAAAGACGGGGATGAAAGCGTCCGACTCCTGGTCCGTCCGCATGATCTGGACATTCAATTGACGCCTGGCAATGGCATCAGCCTGCCCGCACAGGTTTACCGCGTGTTGACCGCCGGGCCGTTGGTGAAGGTTGAGTTGCTCAACAACCAGAACCAGTTGATCCAGGTTTATGTACCCCATGAAACCTATCGGGTGACGCCTGTTAAAGCCGGTCATCAGGTCTACTTGGTACCCAAAGCATCGCGTATCTATGGCGAAGGCGTTGGACCTGTGGATTATGCGATTTAAATGCTTAAGCATTTCTGAGTGTCAGTAAGTCGGGAAGTGTCAGTAAGTGTCAGTAAGTCCAAATAATAAGGCTCGTTGGAGCGAAGCGGAAACCATTCGGCGAATGCCGAAAGCGAAGCGGTAATAATGCAATAAGGCAATTCTAAAATGAGTACAGAAACCTGGAGAGATAATCTTGAGGGCAAAGACCCCGAAACCGTGCTCCGCTTGATGTGGGAGCGCTTTGGCGCGTCGTTGGTCTTTGCGACGTCGTTGTCTGCGGAAGATCAGATTTTGACCGAGATGATTGCACGGAACAAATGGCCGATTCCCTTTGTGACCTTGGATACGGGACGTCTCTTTCCTGAGACGTATGATCTGTTGGCGGCGACCGAAAAGCAGTATAACATCAAAATTAAAATCTTCTTTCCGGAGCGTGAAGCCGTGGAACAGATGGTTTCAGAGCAAGGCGTGAACCTCTTTTTTGACAGCATCGCCAATCGTAAACGTTGCTGCCAGGTGCGCAAACTGGAGCCGCTGAAACGTGCGCTCTCCCCCTATAGTGCTTGGATCTGTGGCCTGCGGCGCGAGCAGTCCGTCACGCGCGCCTTAGTCCGCGTGGTCGAGGATGATGCGCTCAACGGAAAGGTGAAGATTAATCCGCTGATTGATTGGACGGAAGCGCAGGTCTGGGGATATATTGCGGCGCGTAACGTGCCTTACAATCCGCTCCATGACAAGGGATTTCCAAGCATCGGATGCGCCTGCTGCACACGGGCCATCAAACAGACCGAGTCAGTTCGTGCAGGTCGCTGGTGGTGGGAAGAGCCGGAGCATAAGGAGTGCGGCCTGCACCGAAAGCCCGAGGGGCAAGCATCCGATGAGGAACAAGGGCGGATGTTTCTGGGCGAATAGGCGTCCTCGCCTGTTCACGGGCGGCATGTAGGCCGCCCGCCACTTCCCCGAAACATTGTTGCACAGGCGAGGACGCCTATGCGCCCAGGATTTGAACTGAATGAAACGCGCGTAACCAAGAAGCTGAACACGAAGAGAGGAACAGCCATCATGAGTGAAAAAACATTAAGTCAGTTAAGACAACTTGAAGCCGAGAGTATTCATATTTTCCGCGATGCCGTAAGTCAGGCGCAGAACCCGATCCTGCTCTACTCCATTGGAAAAGATTCCTCGGTGCTGGTGCGGTTGGCACAGAAGGCCTTCTTTCCCGGACGTCTACCTTTTAAACTGCTGCATATCGACTCCACGTGGAAGTTCCGGGAGATGATCGCCTTCCGCGACCAGTTCTGCAAGGAACAAGAACTCGAGCTTCTTGTACATTCAAACGAACAGGGCCGTGCTGACGGGGTGAATCCTTTTGATTATGGCAGTCGGAAATACACAGACCTCATGAAGACACAGGCCTTGCTTCAGGCGCTCAAGAAGGGCAAGTATGATCTGGCGTTTGGCGGTGCGCGCCGCGATGAAGAAAAGTCCCGCGCAAAAGAGCGCGTCTTCTCCTTTCGTGACAAGCATCAGCAGTGGGATCCCAAGAACCAGCGGCCGGAACTCTGGAACATCTACAATGCACGCGTCAATCCCGACGAGAGCGTGCGCGTTTTTCCGCTGTCGAATTGGACGGAGACCGACATCTGGCAGTATATCCGGATCGAGCAGATTCCGATTGTGCCGCTCTATTTCGCAGCGCAGCGTCCGGTCGTGGAAAGGGATGGACAGTGGATCATGGTGGATGACGAGCGCATGAGGCTCCATCCCGGCGAGCGTCCTCAGGAACGCTGGGTACGCTTCCGCACGCTGGGTTGCTATCCGCTCACCGGTGCGATCGAGTCGCGCGCCACCACCGTCGAGGAGATCGTTGCCGAGACGTTGCAGGTTCGGGTCAGCGAACGTTCGACACGCGTCATCGACCATGATGGCGACTCCTCAATGGAACAAAAGAAACGCGAAGGGTATTTCTAAGTAGCCATTGCCTTATTGCGTTATTGGATTGGGAGCATAATTATGAAAAACATCGAAAACTATTTAGACGAACACGAGAACAAGAATCTGCTAAGGTTCATCACCTGCGGTTCTGTGGATGACGGCAAATCGACCCTCATTGGCCGCCTGCTCTACGACAGCAAGCTGATCTACGAAGACCAGCTCAGCTCGTTGCAGGATGCCAGTGACAAGAACGGGACGACTGGCGCGGGAGAGATCGATTATGCGTTGCTGCTCGACGGCCTCAAGGCTGAACGCGAACAGGGCATTACCATCGATGTGGCCTATCGCTATTTTTCAACACCGCAACGGAAGTTCATCATCGCGGACACCCCGGGACATGAACAGTACACGCGCAACATGGCCACCGGTGCCTCGACTGCCAATCTTGCGATCATCCTGATTGATGCGCGGTATGGCGTGGTGACGCAAACACGGCGTCATGCCTTCATTGCCTCATTGCTCGGTATCAAACATTTGCTGGTCGCGGTGAACAAGATGGACATCGGCGGCTATAGCGAAGAGACCTTCCTGACCATCCGCCAGTCCTTCAGCGATTTTGCGCAGAAGCTCGACATACCTGATATTCGCTTTGTGCCTGTTTCCGCACTTAAAGGAACGAATGTCACCGTCCGTTCACGGGAACTGACACCCTGGTATTCTGGGCCGTCCCTGCTTCAGATTCTGGAGACCGTCGACATTTCGAACGATGTCAACACGCGCGACTTACGCTTCCCGGTGCAGGTTGTGATCCGTCCACACCTCAACTTCCGTGGCTTCGCGGGAACCGTTGTTTCGGGAACCATTAAGCCCGGAGAGAAAATCCATGTGCTCCCCTCCCACAAGACGTCAACCGTCAAGCGCATTGTCACTGCTGATGGCGACCTGGACGAAGCCTTCGCCCCTCAGGCCGTGACGCTGGAGCTGGAAGACGAGGTGGATATCAGCAGCGGCGACATGATTGTCCACGACAACAACCGTCCTGCATTGAAGGACCGCTTTGAAGCTGTGGTGATCTGGATGAGCGAGACGCCTTTGAAGGCGGGCGCCAATTACCTTGTCCGCCATGCGGGACGCTTTGTGAAGGCGCGCATTGAGGCGCTCGTCTATGCCATCGATGTCAACACCATGGAGCAGAAGGCGGTCGACGCGCTGCCCTTGAACGGAATCGGACGCATCGTGGTCGAGACCACCAAGCCGCTCTATGTAGATCCCTATTCCGTGAACCACGCCACAGGCAGTCTCGTCTTCGTCGACGAGCTTAGTAACGTCACGGCAGGCGCCGCTTTGGTGACCGACACGGTCTTCGTAGATCCTGATTCGGCACGGGTTGTCTCAGATGGCAAGAGTCTGTTGCGGGATCATGTGGAACGTCGCGAGTTTCATTGGGAAGCAGGACTGGTCACGGCCAAGGATCGTCTCATCCGTAACCGCCATGTGGGCAAGAGCGTCATCGTGACAGGTTCCTCAACACAGACTGTGAGCGACTTTGGCCGCCAACTCGAACAGCGCCTCTTTCGCTTGAACCTGAGCTCCTACTTCCTTGGGTTCTCGAGTTTGTCGCGCGGGTTGGCCTCGGATGTAACAGATAACCGTTCAGAACATGACGCACAGATTCAGCGTCTGGGCGAACTGGCTCGAATCTTGACAGACGCAGGTTTAATCTTCATCACGGCGCTACCAGCCGCAGATGACTATACGATCGAGCGGCTGAGTCTGCTGAACCAGCCGAACGATTTATTGGTGGTTTCAATCGAAGAGGCCGGCAAGCAGACCTTGGGTGCTGCAACCATTACGCTCTTGGAGTCCACTCCACGGGAAACAGGACTGGCAGCTGTCCTCTCCTTGCTGGCAAGCAACCATGTTATCCCGGAGTACTGCATTTAGGGTGCGATTCAACTTTGTTGAATTAGTACCCAAGGGAGGAAGGAGGAAGTAGTAGGGAGGAGTTGTATTAGGGCTTGTTTTATTGAGGTTTTTGTTTATTACCTCCTACTTCCTCCTTCCTACCTCCTCCTTGGTACGGTTCAGTTTCAACTAAACTGAACCACACCCTATACGAAAGGCTGTGCTATTGAGAGGGGAATCTGTTATTCTCTTCCCCCATTGGAGAAATGGATGTACGAAAACTATACGACGCTCAAGGATGCCTTCACTGATTTTATCGCTGAACGGCTGACTGCTGATGGACTTAAACCCGTTGCCGCACCTTATGGTATCTATCAACAGCGAGACGGGAGCTTTATGATCCGTGTACGTGTGAATGGGGGTGAAATCGATTGTGTAACGCTTACAGCCTTTGCCGATCTGCTCGAACGGGTGGGTGGACAGGCGCATCTGACCTCCCGGCAGGATATTCAGTTTCACAATATTCCGGCAGATCGTGTGGTTGAGACGGTTCTCGCGTGTGATCGTCTTGGATGGCCCTTCAAGGGCGGCGGCGGCAACACCTATCGCAACATCATGGTCGGTAGTGAAAGTGGCCTTTCTCCGGACTCCCTATTTGATGTCTATCCTTATGCGGAGGCTCTTAATCGCGCTATGCAGGGCTTTGACAAGGCCTTCACACTTCCGCGCAAATTCAAGATCGGCTTTTTCGCCTGCGAGAAGGATGTTCTGAAAGCCTCGATACAGGATCTTGGCTTCGTGGCCAACTTTCGGGAGGGCGAGCGGGGGTTCAAGGTTTATGCAGGGGGTGGCTTGGGTCGCGACAGTGCAGTCGGCATTTGCCTGATTGAGTTTCTGCCCGTGGAACGACTGGTGGAGGTCGCCTTCGCGATGATCTCGCTCTTTCACGATCATGGTGACCGGACCAACCGCAATCACGCCCGACTTCGTTTTCTGCTCAAGCGGATCGGCTCTGAGGGGTTCCGGAAACTCTATGCGGATTATTATGCAACCACGGAAGTCGCCGAGCCTCTTTCCGTCCAGATGCGAGACTATTCCATTGACGGACTGCGTGAACGATTTCTGCCCGCCCCGTTGGGTGTTGCTTCGGATCCAGACTATGTCCGCTGGGCTGCTGTGGCGGTTTCACCGACGCGTCTCGGCGACTGGGTCAAGTCCGTTCGTCTTTTTGTACCTTACGGCAATCTGACGGCTTCTGCTGTACGCACAATCGCTAAGATCGCTTCGGAGGCGGGCTCGACTCGCGTACGCCTGCTGGCATCGCAAGATATCCTGATCCCTGTTGCCTCAGCTTCGTCGCTGCCGTGGCTTTATCATCAACTGCGCCAACGGTTGCCAGAGGTGGATATTCTCTTCCGCTCCTTCAAGGGCCACATTGTGACCTGCGTCGGCGCATCCATCTGCAAGATCGGCATGGTGGATACGCCAGCGCTGGCAGACCGGTTGGCCGAGTCGCTGGATCGTCTGCTGTCCGAGGATCCGAACAAACGCCAAGCTTTGCAGAAATGGGTAGCCGACGGTGTGCGAATCTCTGGATGTCCGAATGCCTGCTCCGCGCATCCTGCCGCGCAACTGGGCATCGGCTGCATCAACCAGAAGGTCGATGGCGTCATCGTGCCCCATGCCCATGTCTACACAGGCGCAGGAGTCACGCAAGGCCGCCCGCATCTCGCGAAAGACGAAACCGGCATCTGTTATCCCATCGACGCATTGCTCGAACATGTCGAGACGATTCTCCTCTCCCGCGGTTAAGTTCCCTAACGGTTGTGCGGGATGAAGTTAGGTGGTGAAGTGGTAGTGCGGTAAAGAAACTGGCTCGTTCTTTTTTGCCCACGGAACACACGAAACGACACGGAAGCATTTGTTTTAGGACCAACCCATGACTTGCGGAGGGGTGGTAATTATGGTACTTTCAAAACGTAATATACACCGAGGAAGTCGTTCATGCAATTGGGATGGAATGAGATCAAACAACGGGCAGTTCAATTCTCGCGGGAGTGGGCTGGCGAGACCCGTGAGGATGCCGAAGCAAAATCCTTTTGGGATGCTTTCTTCAATGTGTTTGGCATTCCACGGCGTAGCGTCGCCACTTTTGAGGAACCTGTCCGAAAGCTCAACAATCAGTATGGGTATATTGATCTTTTCTGGAAAGGACGACTCCTCGTCGAGCACAAGTCTCTTGGGAAAAGTCTCGATCAAGCCGAATCTCAGGCCTTCGATTATCTGCAATCCCTCGCCCGTGCAGGCCGCCATGATGAAATCCCGCGCTATGTGATCGTGACTGACTTTGACCGCCTCGCGCTTTTTGATCTCGAGCCCGATGATGTGAAAGGGTTACCGATTTTTTGCGGCTTACATGTCCAGCGTGTCGAAATTCGAATAAAAGATTTGCATCGCCATATCCGCCTCTTTGGCTTTATTCCCGGTTATAAGGTCCGCACGTTCGCGCATGAAGACCCGATCAACATCAAGGCGGCGGAAGTCATGGGCCGACTGCACGATGCCATGAAAGCCGGAGGCTACACGGGACATGCCTTGGAGCGCTTCCTTGTCCGCATTCTTTTCTGCCTTTTTTCAGAAGACACAGGCATTTTTGATCCGAATGCTTTTACGGAATACATCGATAGCGAGACGCGCCGTGATGGTTCCGACCTCGGGCTACACCTCGCACGTCTCTTCCAGGTTCTCGACACCCCGCGTGAACAGCGCCAGAGGAATCTCGATGACCGCCTGCTGAACATGCCTTATGTGAACGGCGGACTGTTTGCCGAGGTTTTACCCCTTGCTGAGATGAATACGGAGATGCGGATTGCGTTGGTGCGCTGTACGTGTTTCGACTGGAGCCGAATATCCCCTGCCGTCTTCGGTTCGCTGTTCCAGGCAATCATGTTGCCTGCAGAACGTCGCCAGATCGGGGCGCACTACACCTCCGAACGCGATATTCTCAAGCTGATACACGCGCTCTTTCTGGATGACTTGCGTGCGGAATTTGAATCCATTAAACATGATCGCAAAAAACTCGCTACTTTTCATCAGAAGCTGGGAACGCTCAAATTTTTCGATCCCGCCTGCGGGTGTGGCAATTTCTTAGTGATTACCTACCGCGAGTTGCGCCTCCTTGAACTGGACGTTCTCGACGCATTGGGATATGGGGAACAGACCATTACCGACATCTCGTTGCTTTCCCACGTAGACGTCGATCAAATGTTCGGCATTGAAATCGAGGAATGGCCTGCCCGCATTGCTGAGACGGCCCTATGGCTGATGGATCATCAAATGAATCTTCTACTGGCTGAAAAGTTCGGCCAATATTATGTCCGCTTGCCACTCAAGAAATCTGCCCGTATTTGTCATGACAACGCCTTGCGACTCAATTGGCGTTACGTGATCAATCCCGTTGAATGTTCTTATATTCTTGGCAATCCACCCTTTGTGGGCAAGCAGTCCCAGAACGCTCAGCAAAAAGAGGATATGGCGGCTATCTGGGGGGATGCAAAAGGATATGGGGTTCTCGACTATGTGACGTGCTGGTATAAGAAGGCCGCAGAGTTTATCCATGAAACAAACATCCAGGTCGGTTTTGTCTCTACTAATTCAATCACACAGGGCGAACAAGTGGGAGTTCTTTGGAACGCGCTTTTTAGACATGGCCTCCAATTGATTTTTGCGTACAGGACCTTTCCGTGGCAGAGCGAGGCACGCGGTAAGGCGCATGTGCATGTCGTTATAATTGGATTTGCACAAACGTTCCATGAAAAAAAACGTATTTTTGAAGAAATCGGCGACAAAGTCGTTGTTAATGAAGTACGCAACATTAGCCCCTATCTTGTAGAGGGCGGCAACACTGTATTGCTAAATCGTGAACAACCTCTCTGTAATGTATGTGAGATTGGAATGGGCAACCAGATGATCGATGCCGGCCATTATCTCTTTACGCCTGAAGAAAAATCGGCTTTTATAGCCATTGAATCCGCTTCAGAACCTTGGTTCAGACGTTGGATTGGTTCTGAAGAGTTTATAAACGGAATTGAACGTTGGTGTCTGTTATTAAGAGACTGCCCGCCTGATCAGTTGCGAAAGATGCCCGAGGCAATGAAACGCATCGAAGCCGTACGCGC
This sequence comes from bacterium, assembly GCA_037133395.1. Taxonomy (GTDB): domain Bacteria; phylum Verrucomicrobiota; class Kiritimatiellia; order RFP12; family UBA1067; genus CAIZQW01. Next base: position 36,618 of record JBAXOG010000006.1, read on the forward strand.
ATCCCGTCTTGCTAGTAAGCGGACATCTACGATCAAACTTGCAAAGACACCAACAAGGTTCCAGGTTGAAAACTTTCCAACAGTGCCTTTCTTGGTGATACCTGAAGTCAGTTCCGAAAAAAGGTATTATATTCCGATGGCATTTATGTCGCCCGCTCAAATGGTTTGTAGCAATAAAGTACGCCTTCTCCCATCCGCAACCCTTTTCCATTTTGGCGTGCTAACATCCGCAATGCACATGGATTGGATGCGACATGTTACTGGCAGGCTAAAGTCCGATTATCAGTATTCCGTGAAGCTGGTCTATAATAATTTTCCATGGCCACAGTTAGATGTGTCCATTCCGGACTACGGCACGCCTTGCGCCGATGAGAACTGCGTCAAAGAGGCAGCGGCGCGGTCGTATTGGACTTCTTACCATGAAGGCAGCGTAGAAGAAGAGGCGAAGGCCAAAGAGCGGCACAGGGCCGGGCTCCTCAAGGGTGATGCGAAAAAAGTGGCTGCCGTGGAGGCGAAGGCGCAGGCGGTACTGGACGTCCGTGAGAAATATCCGCGCTCGACACTGGCTGATCTGTACGACCCATCATCCATGCCGAGTGATCTCGTAAAGGCCCACGCCGACCTTGATCGTGCTGTTGACCGTTGCTATCGAACCGCGCCCTTTACCTCCGACCGCCAGCGCGTCGAATTCCTCTTCGCCCTCTATGAGTCCCTGACTGCCCCGCTTCTACCGGTGGAAAAGAAGTTGAGAAAGAAAAAAACTTAAGATTTTCTTTGAGCTATCAAACGATTAATTGAATGTATCAACCACCAAGATTGCCTTGTTATTGATTGCTGAACCATCCGTGGCAACAATAACTTCCTTATGATAATCACCCATGTCGGCTTTGCTAGGTGCTATTTAGGCAGATTGTCTGCTAGACGTTTTCCCTTGTGGCTGACGGCATCGGGATAGTCTTGCCTGATCTCATCAAAGAGAGCCTTCGCCTCTTTATCTTTGCCTTTTTCTTTATAATAGTAGCCCAGGTAGAGCCTTGCATACGCACCGACTTGGACACCGCTGCCATAGTAGCAATCGCCAAAATCCTTGATGGCCAGTTTCAGATACTTTTCTTTCTCCTCCCCAGCTGACATCTGCCCCATATACTGGACAGCGCATCCTGTCCGGTTCGCCTTGGGAAACTTTTCAATGAGCTTCTTTAAACTCTCTTTTGCCTCCGGGGTGTTCCACTGTTTATTGGCCACTTGATAGAGCTTCTCTATTTCACGAAGTTCGTCTATGGAATAGGTCTTCCGGTCTTCTTCAAACCGCTTGCGGATGACTTCTTTGCGATCTGTTGCTTTGCTGTCCGCGACAGTAGTAGCTCCTTGCTTAATCGCTGCCGTTTCCGCACGAGTATTCCCATCCGGAATCACAAGCGAGAGGATCACGCTTATGAGTGTCAGTGATTTTTTCATTGATTATCTTTATTAGGCTGATATCTTTTTTGCAACTCTCGCCACATGCGCGCCTTGGAAACGAGCGATTTTGAGTTCGTTCTCAGAGGGCTGACGGCTGCCATCCGCGCCTGCAAGCGTACTTGCGCCGTAGGGTGTGCCGCCGGTGATTTCACTCATGTTCGTGAGTTCAGGGCAGGCATACGGGACGCCCACGACGATCATGCCGTGATGAAAGAGCGTGGTATGAAACGAAGTGATCGTTGTCTCTTGGCCGCCGTGCTGTGTGCCTGTGGAAATAAATACACTCCCCACCTTACCCACCAGCTTCCCGCCAGCCCATAATCCGCCCGTGCGATCTAGGAAATTGCGCATTTGCGCGCACATGTTGCCGAAACGTGTCGGTGTGCCGAAGATGATTGCATCGTAGTTCGACAACTCCTCCACGGTCGCAAGCGGTGCTGCCTGATCAACCTTGGCTCCAGCCTTTCGTGCAGCCTCTTCTGTCATCAGATCGGGAATGCGCTTAAGGGTAACTTCCGTGCCTTCAACGCTGCCCGCGCCTTCAGCCACTGCTTTTGCCATCGTCTCGACGTGACCATACATGCTGTAATAAACAACCAGAACCTTTGCCATAAACGTGTCTCCTTGTTTGGTGTGTAACCTTGAAAGTAGCATAGTGCTTCTCTGATCAAAGGACAAGGGGAAATTCACACCCTCGCACTTCTTGCATAGCACGAGGGGCTTTTGATACACTTGTTAATCATGAATGTCCAATTTGCTCACGATTATTTTGAAACGAACCGCCCAGCCATCATGGATGAGTGGTTTGATTTTCTGCGTATTCCAACCATTGGTACGGATCCCAAGCGGTTGAAGGAGTGCGCTCGTTGCGCCGCTTGGTTGAAACAATTTTTGCGTCCGCTCGGGTTTGATGTTGAAATTTTGACACCGTCCGCCGGGCGTCCTGTGCCAGTCGTCTTTGCTGAACGCCTGGGCGAACATAGCGCCATGAATGTGCTCTTTTATGGACATTACGATGTCCAGCCCGAAGATCCGTTGAGTGAATGGAAAACGCCGCCGTTTGAACCGACGCTGATTGAGGAGCGCGTGTATGCGCGTGGCGCTCAGGACAATAAAGGCCAGCTCTTTGGTTTCCTCCAAGGGGTCAAGGCGCTGATCGAAGCCGGCAAGCCTTTGCCCACGTTGAAGGTGCTGATTGAAGGACAGGAGGAGAGCGGCAGTGAGGCCATCTCGCTTCTTGCACCCGAAATGGCATCCCGCATCCGTGCAGATGTCATGATGGTCTGCGATACATCAAGCGGACCGGACAAGCAGCCCTCTATCGTTGCAGGACTTCGCGGCGTGCAGCATTTTACGGTCACACTGACAGGGCCGGATCACGATTTGCATTCCGGTGTGCATGGAGGGGTGGCTCCAAACCCTGCTCAGGGCATGGCGAGATTGCTCACGTCCCTTCACAACCCTGACGGTTCAATCGCGGTAGCTGGTTTCAGCGACAAGGTGTGTCCGCCGAGTGCTGAAGAACGCGAACACGCGGTGAAAGCGGCCATCTCCGATGAGCAATATGAAAAGGAGATCGGATGTCCCCCGGCAGGTGGCGCAGAAAACATGCATATGATTTTGCGCGGCAGTTTTATGCCAACCATTGAGATCAATGGCATTCACACGGGATACGGCGGCCCAGGGTCCAAGACCGTGATTCCTGCGTCAGCGCTGGCCAAGATCAGCATGCGCCTTGTCCCTGGCCAGATTCCGAGTGAAACATATTTAGCGGTGCAAAAGCATTTGGAAGCGCATTGCCCGCGTGGCATGAAGGTCGCATTATCAGAAGCCTGCCGAGGTGCCCCCGGCTTCCGGCTCCCACTTAATTCGCCCATCTTCCGTCTCGCGGCGGAGGTGCTGGGGCAGATGGATCCGCGGGGTGCACTTTTCCGCTGGGAAGGCGCATCGATTCCCATCGTTGCAACGTTGCAAGCCATTTCAGGTGCCGCGCCTTTGTTGGTGGGCTTCGGACGCGAGGAAGATAAGATTCATTGTCCAAATGAGTCGTTCGGTGTTGATCAATTGGTACAATGTATGACCTGGTCAGCGATGATGCTGCATGCGCTGAAATAAATAATCGCCCCGCCCGGGGTACCGGGAATAAACTGACGGGTAACTTTTTTCTCACAGAGGCATTCGCCTACGCGAATACGTGTACGGCGGACAGGCAGAGCGTACAGAGTTTTGAACCACCCGGATCGACAAAGCTCGCGACAAAGTATTTGAAAAACGTACCACTGAATAAGGCAATAAGGCAATCACGCAATAAGGCATAAACGTATTCGCTTCGCGAAATTTCTTCAAGTTACAGGCGAGGTTTTGTAGAACGAGAAATATTGAATAGGGGGACAAGTTGAAAAAGACGATGGTCATCACGGTGTTACGCATGCTGATTGGCTGGCACTTTCTGTATGAGGGGATTTGGAAGCTCATCCAGCCAGGCGGGTGGTCGGCCATGGGCTTTCTGAAAACGAGCCAGTGGTTCGCCGCTCCGCTTTTCCACCACATCGCGGAGACGTCTTGGCTGTTGCGGACGTGCGACCTGATGAATATGTGGGGGCTTACGCTGATCGGTCTGGGGCTGCTCTTCGGCGTCCTGGTTCGTCCTGCGGCGGCAAGTGGTATCTTGTTGCTGGCCTGCTACTATGTCGCCCAGCCACCGTTTCTCGCGGCGTCTTCCGAGGGACATTACCTGTGGATCGATCGTAATGCGGTAGAGGCCGTCGCGTTGCTGGCAGTCCTGTTCTTGCCTTCTTATGATTTGGGTGGCTTTATCGCGGGCTGGTTCTGTAAGCAGATCCGGCGCCGCGATCCGGCGGCAGACGGTGGAAGCGGACTGGGTGTCAAGTCGGCTGGACGGCGCGACTTGCTGCTGAGCCTCACGTCGTTGCCGATCATCGGCGCGTTCGGCTACGCCTTCCTCCGCAAGCACGGTCCAGTTTGGGAGCGAGAAAACCTGAAGGGCAAACCGGATGCTGTGACCAGTGCCACCATTAAGACCTTCGATTTTCTGGATATCAAGGACCTGAAGAAGCCGATCGACAAATACGGCAAGATCGGCAACCTGAAGCTCAGCCGCATGTTTCTGGGCGGAAACATGATGGGGGGCTGGGCGCATGCGCGCGACTTGCTTTACACGGACAAACTGGTCAAAGCCTATCACTCCGACTGGCGCATCTTTCGCACGTTCCACATGGCCGAGCAGTGCGGCATCAACGCCATCCTAACCAATCCAGCCCTGATGCGCGTGATCAACGACTACTGGAAGAAAGAAGGCGGCAAGATCCAGTTTATCTCGGATTGCGGCCATCCAGAAGGATTGATCCGCGGTGCACAGCTCTCGGTCGAAAACGGAGCATCTGCCGTTTATACCCATGGCGGTGTGTCGGACGGTTGGGCGAAGAACGGCGAAGCCAAGAAGTTCGCGGACACACTGGCCGCGATGCGCAAGTTGGGTGTACCCGCCGGCATCGGCGCGCACAATCTGGACACGGTCAAGTTCTGCGTCGAGCACGGAATCATCCCCGATTTCTGGATGAAAACCCTGCACCGGACCAATTATTGGTCGGCACGACCTGGCGAACCGCAACGCGACAACATCTTCTGTACGAACCCCGATGAAACGGTCGCCTACATGGAGAAGCTGGAACAACCGTGGATCGCGTTTAAGGTTTTAGCGGCAGGAGCCATCCTTCCCAAAGACGCGTTCCCTTATTCGTTCAAGAGTGGGGCGGACTTCATCTGCGTCGGAAACTACGACTTCCAGCTTGTCGAGAATGTTAATCTGCTCAACGATGTATTGGATGGAAAGATCGATCGCAAGCGCCCGTGGCGGGCGTAAAAAATTATTAAAGTAAAGAGAAGGAGAAAGACGATGCAGCGAAAATATTGGGGTGTGGTTTTACTTGGGGCGGTTGTGAGCGTGGGTTATGCGGGGGATCAGGCGATGACGATTTCCGTCGATTCGCCTGCGTTTGTTTTTTCGCCGGGCAACTGGGTAGGCGATGCTGGACGCGGTGGTAAGGTGTTCCGGCAGACGTGGAACCCGGGTGCTTATTTTCGGGTGACGTGGGAGTCGGATTCGACGAACACGGTGCCGACACTTCTGCTGGATGCCTCGACGTATGACGGCTCTTTTGGTCCGCCTAAGCTCGCGTGTAATCTGGATGGAATTTGGAGTGGCGATCTTTCCTGTGCGAAAGAGGTCGCTGTACCCGGTATGAACCCGCGCATCAAGAAGCATGTGCTGATCGGTTATCTGAAAACCTCAGCGCAGGTGAAGCGCTGGGGCTCAGCAGACGCGAGTGGGTTAAATGTTGTTCGTGTCACGGGGCTTCGGGTGGGAAGCGACAGCAAACTGGGTGTCGACGCTGCCCAGCCGAAATGGGCGCTGATCGTGGGCGACAGTATCACCGAGGGTTGCGGTGCGAATGAACTTGAAGGCTATTCCCATTTGGTGGGGCAGGCCTTCCGGTCACTGGGCTACGAGTATGCGCTGAGCGCCTGCGGCTGGAGCGGCTGGTTGCACCGGGGTGATAATCCGCCGGGTGATGTGCCCGGTTATTATGTGATTTCGAATTCGGTCAACGGGGCAGGGGGTCAGTATTTCGATGCCTTGAGCCGTTGGAACAAGATCGACTCGCTTCATTCGTTGTTGGATGCCAATGGCCGCATCAGTGCGTTTGGCGCGGTTGGACAAGAGCCGTCGGTGATCCTGATCAACTACGCCACGAATGATGCGATCCACCCGACAAACACGAGCGATTTGCAGGCCAGCATGGCCCAGGGGCTTGAGGCGTTGCGGAAGGCCGCTCCTGACGCGCACCTCTTCTTCATCATTCCCTTCGGCCAATACCGGGTGAAAGAGATCCGTCAGACGGTCGATAGCTATCAAGGGGCTCATCCGGGCGACCGCCGGATCTCAATCATTGATCTGGGGCCTGATGCGGCTCGGGCGCTCACACCCAAGAGCGGCTATTGGGGCGGGTTGCATCCGAATCCCCGCGCCCATGCGACGTTTGCCGCCCAGATCATCGTGCAGATCATGACTCAGCTCTCCGTTCGTTAACCCGAAAAAAAGGAGAATTTTATGGCAAACATTTCACGCCGTCAATACCTCGAAGGATCACTTGTTGCCGCTGCCGCTGTGGGCGTCGGGAGCCATCTCCGGGCCGCCGAGGCTCCGGCTGTCACTGCTACCCAGCAGGTTCATTCTCCCGGGCGCCCCCGCATTCCAAAGGTGTCGGGACGATTCATCAACATCTACAAGCCGCAGGCGGATGTGTACACCTTGCCCACCGTTACGACTAAGCCGATCGACGGCAGCATCACCTACAAGCAGGGTGTGACCTATCCGGACTGGCGGACAAATGATCACACGTTCCTCAAAGACAACAATAACCGGTGGCACTGTTTCGGCATCACGAGGCCCTGGGTCTCTGGCGATAACGGCCACTCGGGTGAGGGATTGTGTTTTCACGCTATCGCGCCGGAAGGTACGTTCGCGCAGGCGGCCACGTTCCAGTCGTGGCGTGATCTGCCCAAAATAACGGTGGGCGATTGCGGCTGGGCTCCTGCGTCCGTGAAGATTGGCCAAGAATATTCGTTGGTTGGTTCCCGTCTCGGGCGTGTGACCTCCACGGATTTGCTCACGTGGACGGATAGGGGAAGGCTGAATGCGAAAGGGGGAAACCGCGACCCTTACATCCTGCATTGGGACAACACCTATTACCTCCTGCGCTGTGATGGCAACGGAATCAGTTTGATCACTTCAGCGGACTTCATCACTTGGTCAGCCCCGATTACGATTTACAAGCCGAACAAAGAGAGTTACCAAACCGAATCGCCCGTCCTCATCCCTTATGGCGGGCTGTTCTATTTGTTCTGGACCCTGTGGGACATGGCGGATCCGACGACGGGCGGCTACTGTCCGCGGTCCTTTGTTCATTGCTCGGAGTCGCCACTGGACTTTCATAATAAGCCAGTTCTGGCCGAATACACGGTCCATGCGCCAGAGATCATCCAAGACGAAAGCGGGCAGTGGTACATGTCCAGTGTCGACCACCCACACCGCGGGATCAGTGTCGCTCCACTGTCCTGGGAATAGAATAAAAAAAAATGAATAAAGCACTGCTCAGCATTGTCCTGACGCTTTCGGGCGCCGTATACGCCAAGGACGCCAACCCCGCCGTGGAGCTCGGGAAGAATTCCATCGATCCGGCGACGAGCCAAGGCAAAGGCGAACTGGAGGTCGGCTTTCTGAATCCCCCTGACTCGGCCAAGCCGCAGACGTGGTGGCACTGGGCTGACGGCAACATTGGCAAGGAGGGGATCACCGCCGAACTGGAGGCCATGAAGCGTATCGGACTGGGGGGAGCGCACTTATTTACGGTGGGGGGCTACCCGCCGATTCCGAATCCAAAAGTACCCTGTCTCAGTCCAGAGTGGCACGGTATGGTACGCCACGCGTTGGCGGAGTGCGACCGCCTCGGGCTGGCCTTGACCGCGCAGGACTGTGCGGGCTGGACCACAGCGGGTGGACCGTGGATCACGCCGGACAAGGCGATGTTTCATGTGGTCTGCGAAAAGCAGTCGGTCACAAACGGCAGTACGGTGAAATTGGCGGCGCCGCCGTCGTGGCCCGAAAAAGGGGCTTCCTATTACCGAGACATTGCAGTGTTGGCTTTTCCCACACCTGCGGCCTTTCTCGAACCAGCGACATTGCCTTTGCCCACGGTGACATCGGGTTTTGATGGCATACCCGATGTGAGCATGCTTAACCGGAGCGAGGCCCAGACCAAGGATAAAAAGTCGGAGAGTATCGTGTGCGCAATGGCATCCAAGCAGCCGGGATGGGTACAGTTTGAATTTCCCGAAGCGGTGACCTGCCGGTCAGTTCTGATCATGGGCGGCGGGCGGGAATGTATCGAGCCGGATGAGCAGCGTCCGTCCGTGTGGGCGGGAGACGACGGGAAGCATTTTCAGAAAGTAATTCAGCTTTCCACCTTTGTCTGCGTGTATAACTGCGCGGAGGACGGCGTGACGCACGCGATTCCTGCCACGCGGGCACGGTTCTTCCGTCTCGTCTGGGACAGCCCAGCCAAGCCCCTCCTGAAGCGCGTGACGTGGTCTGCCGGGCCGGTGATCACAGCGCATAAGGCGCAAGTGGGCGACGAAGGTCGAACCATGGTTTCCGAACCGAATTTTCCGGATGAGGCGAACAGCGCGGTGGATCCAGCGGGTATCATCGATCTCACCGAGAAACGTGATGCTCAAGGCAACCTGACATGGACGGCACCCGCGGGTTCATGGACGGTGCTACGCGTCGGCTACCGGGGAACCGGCAAAGGCAACGCGCCCGCTCCGCGTGAAGCGTCTGGGTTGGAGTGCGACAAGTTCAGCCGCGCGGCGACGTCATTCCATTTCGACAACTACATCGGGCGGATACTCGCAGAAGCCAAGGCCGCTAAAAGCAAGGCGATGAAAGGGGTATTGGTGGACAGTTGGGAGGCGGGTACGCAGAATTGGTCGCCGGTTTTCCGGGATGAGTTCCGCAAGCGGCGCGGCTACGACATGCTTCCTTATCTGCCTGCTTATGCGGGATTCATCGTAGGCGACCGCGAACGCACGCGGCGTTATCTGCGCGACGCACGGCAGACGGGCAGCGACTTGGTCTCCGAGAACTTTTTTGGGACGTTGCGGAAACGTGCGCATGAAAAGGGTCTGCAACTCTATGCCGAGTCCTGCGGCGGCAACGGCGCGGGTGTGATGGTGGCCGATGGTGTGCAGCATTACCTGTACACAGACATTCCGATGACAGAAGATGGCGGGCGACCGATGCGGGAGGCGGTTTCGGCCGCACGCCTCACAGGCAAGCCAGTGGTGGCGATGGAAACATTTACTCAAGGGGGCGGCGCCGATTGGTCCAGCCATCCGGGTAACCTCAAGTCAGGCAGCGACGGATATTTTTGTAGCGGCATCAGCCGCCTCGTCTTCCATACATACGCGCACAATCCCAATGTTGAAAGGCTCGCACCAGGTCCAGCCTTCTGGAAATACGGCTTGCCGTTTAGTCGCGGGCAGACGTGGTGGGAACAGGGAAGGGCGTGGATGATCTACCTCTCGCGGTGTCAGTTCCTGCTACAGCGCGGTCAAGGCGCGGCTGATACGCTCTGTTTTTACGGCGAAGAGCCTGCGGGTCCGATTCCGAACGTGTTTGTCAAAAACGTGTCAGTTCGCGACACGTGGGGAAAACTGCCGAAGGGGTATGATTTCGATCTGTTGCCGGCGGAGTTTCTGATCAAGGAGCTGTCCGTTCGAGACGGCATGTTGGCGGGATCGGACGGCGCCGCTTATCGACTGTTGGTCTTACGCGACTCCGACCGGATGACGCCCGAGGCCGCCGCAAAGATTCGAAAACTGGTGAAAGCGGGAGCTACGATTCTGGGTCCGAAACCGCAACGGAGCCCCAGCCTGCAAGATTACCCACGGTGTGACGCAGCGGTACGAGCGGTAGGGGATGAGGTGTGGGGTGACTGCGACGGCAAGACCGTCACGCAACACACCTTTGGCAAGGGGCGCGTGTTCTGGGGTGTGACGGTGGCGGAGGCGCTGAAGGTCATGGCCTTACAACCGGACTTCGCCTATACCTGCGGTGACGCAAACGCGAACATCCGTTTTATTCACCGCCGTGATAATGATGCGGAGATCTACTTCGTTGCCTGTCAGGGACCTGGCTCCGTGGACATCGAGGCGAGCTTCCGCGTCAGTGGCAAAAGGCCCGAGCTTTGGGATCCTGTCACCGGGCGTATGCACGAGGCCTCCTCGTTCCGTCAGGAAGGTGGGCGGACGTTCCTGCCGTTGCACTTCGAGCGGGCCGGCTCGGTATTCGTGATCTTCCGCAAATCCATAGATGCCGATGCGACTGGACGTGCGAAGAGCAACGAACCAACGCTCACAGAAGCACTGACGTTGAAAGCACCGTGGAGCGTGTCGTTCAAGGGCTGGGGCGCGCCAGAGTCCATTGCTTTTGCAACGCTTGAGGATTGGGCGAAGCGGCCGGAAAAGGCCATCCAGTATTATTCCGGTACGGCGGTGTACCGCACCGCATTCGACTGGGCCTCATCGGTTCCGGAAAAGGTACTGCTCGATCTTGGGAATGTCGAGGTCATTGCGACAGTCTTTCTAAACGGGACGGACTGTGGCATTGCTTGGACACACCCCTACCGGGTGGAGATCGCCAAAGCACTGAAGCAGGGCCGCAACGAATTGGAAGTTCACGTAGCCAATACGTGGGCCAACCGCTTGATCGGGGATGAGCGGTTACCTGCGGCGGAACGGAAGACCTGGACGACGTACCATGCTTTCACCAAAGATTCCCAGCCCATTCGTTCCGGACTACTGGGGCCGGTTGTGATTCAAACTGAATAACGTAGACGAAAACGGGTAGGAAAAAAATGAATCAAGTTTTATGCAGGGGGCAACAACGGTATTTAGAATTCGGGTTCAAGGGCCTGGCTGCCCTTTTGTGCGGCGCAGTTCTCAATGTTGCGGTAGCCGCTGTGCGGCCTGCCGGCGAATTTGGGGCGCTTCCGGACGATGATAAAGATGATGCGGTGGCGATCAACCGCGTACTTGCGCAAGCGCAGCCGGGCGACACGGTCACTCTTGCCGAAGGAACGTTTCTATTATCGGCACAGCTACAACTGCGAGAGGGCGTCACACTGAAAGGTGCCGGGCAGGAGAAGACGCGCCTTGTCTTCTGCGGAGAGCATAAACATTGTTTCATCCACATGAGTAAAATCTCCAAAGTGGAGGTTTGTCATTTGACCCTTGACGCTCGGCGTAACCCCAAGGCCATTCAAGGCATTGTGGCTGCTGAGTGTACGTCGTTGTCCCTCCACCATTTGACCATCCAGAATTTTGCGGACACAGAGGACTTTGGCCCGCACGGCATTCTGTTGTCCCGGACATCGGACTCGGTTATCAGCGATAATACGATCAGCAATATCGCACCAGAGGATCCTTGGGGGGCGGGCATTCGGGTGGGCGACGGTTCGCTACGGAACGTGATCGAGCGGAACCACATCGATAAAACGGGGCGTGGCGGTATCTTCACGAACAACGGTGCTGCGGAGGCTGTGATTCGGGAAAACGTGATCACCGGTTCGGGCGGCATCGGGTTTGCGATCGAAGTCCACAGTGGAAGTGATCGAACGTTGGTGGAGGACAATGTGGTCGACCACGGGCTGAGCATTGTCAGCGGAAATTGCGCGGTGCGACGGAACATCGTGACGGTTGCTGACGGGACGTGGAAAGCGTATGGCATCGAGGGAGGGGGCGGGCCGGACGGGGTTGTGACCGGCAACATCATCCACTACGGGCAGATCGAGGGTATTTCTCTTTCGGGCACCGCACCCTACATATTCTGGGCTCACAATCAATTTGTATGCTGCACGATGTGGGGCATGCAGATCCAAGGACCATCCGAGAGCAACAAGATCAGCAACCTGTATTTTTATGACAACACGTTCAGCCGGACCTTTAAGGGTCATCCGAGTGCTGTTTACAAAGGGGCGGACGGACACGCGATCCGGCTCAACAACCATGTCTCTCATCTGGTCTTCGACAGTAATCGGATAATCGACAACGCTGGCCAGGGGTTTCAGATATGCGGGCGAGATGTCAACTACCTGACCTTCGTCAATAATGTCATTGCGAACAACCGGGCAGCTTCGATCCTGGGTTATCCGGGGGATACCGTGGTTTGGGAAAACAACCGGGTGGCGGGCAACGGAACGAACGTGGTATTAAAAACCCAAGGCAAAGTCGGGAGTCTGCCGGTTGCGTCTTTTTCGGTGCCATCCCGTGTTCGCGCGGGCGAGCCGGTGGTTTTTAAAAACACCTCGACGGACGCGGAGGCGATCGCTCACGTGCTCTGGGATTTCGACGACGGCATTCCGTCCGTTGAACGAGATCCCACGTATACCTATCACAAGCCTGGAGCCTATCGCGTGAACCTGTTGGTTTGGAACAAACAGGATCATGCGGCCATGGCAGCCGAGCGGACGATCTGGGTTGAAGGCAACTAGACCCTTAAATACCCCGTCCCTTTGTTCGATTTTTTTGAAGTTATAGGCAATTAATAGAGGAGTGGACGTATGAATGTGACAAGAACCCCCGGTGTTCTAATTATGGTTTTGGCTTGGGTGGTTGGAACAACAACCCTTTATGCCGATCAGGGTATGTGGCTGTATACCGATGCCCCCCGAGCGCAACTCAAGGCCAAATACGGGTTCGAGCCTGATGACGCCTGGCTTGAGCATGTGCGGAAAGCCTCGGTGCGTTTCAACAGTGGGGGTTCCGGCTCGTTTGTCTCAGAAGACGGTCTGGTTCTTTCCAACCATCATGTGGGTTCGGATAACCTGCATAAGTTCGGCGATGCGACACATAATTATTTGCGTGATGGTTTCTTCGCCAAGACACGCAAAGAGGAAAAGAAATGTCTGGATCTTGAACTCAATGTGTTGATGGAGATTGAGGACGTTACAGCTCGTGTCAAAGCGGCTGTGCAGCCTGGGCAAACGCCTGAGCAGGCCTTTGCCGCCCGCCGTTCGGCGAAGGCCGCCATTGAAAAAGAGTCGCTCGAAAAGACTGGCCTGCGGAGCGACGTGGTCACGCTCTACCAGGGCGGTCGCTACCACCTCTACCGGTTCAAGAAATATACGGATGTGCGTCTGGTATTTGCCCCCGAACAGCAAGCCGCCTTTTTCGGTGGAGACCCTGACAATTTCGAGTATCCGAGGTTTGATCTGGACATTTGTTTCTTCCGTGTCTATGAAAATGATCGTCCGGTCAAGGTACAGCATTATTTGAAGTTCAGCGCAACAGGGGCCGCTGAAAACGAGCTGGTGTTTGTTTCGGGTCACCCAGGGAATACGTCTCGGTCGTTGACGATGGAGGAGCTTTCTTATCTACGGGATCAGCGATATCCGTATTTTCTGAATCTAGCACATCAGCTTGAGGTGATGTTGATTTCATACAGCGGGCGGAGTGCGGAAAATGCCCGACGGGCAAAGGAAATGTTATTCGGTATACAAAATAGCCGCAAGGCCGTTGAAGGCAAACTGGCCGGCATGTTGGATCCCCAATTGATGGCGCTCAAGCAGGCGGACGAGACAAACCTTCGTCAGACTGTAATAGCAAAGCCAGAATTGAAAGGAACGCTGTCAGCATGGGATGCGGTGGCTGGTGCGCAAAAAGTAATCGCTGATCATGCTCTCCTTTACAACCTGTTGGAAAGGGGTCACGGCTTCAACAGCACGTTGTTTGTAATTGCGCGAACCCTGTTGCGGTCCGCAGAAGAAAAGTCTAAACCCAACGGTGACCGCCTGCGTGAATTTCGAGATTCTAACCGAGAGTCGTTGGAGCTGGAGCTGTTTTCGGATGAGCCGTTGTATGACGATTTTGAGCAGCTCAAGTTGGGGCAGTCGTTGACATGGCTGGCAGGTAATCTCGGCTTTGCCCATCCGCTCGTGCAACAGGTACTAGCCGGGAAGTCTCCGCGCGATCGTGCTGCGGAACTGGTGCTCAAATCGGATTTAAAAAATAGTGCACTGCGGCGCACATTATATGCGGGCACGCCGCACGACGTGGTAATGGCACATGACCCCATGATCGAGCTGGCGCGGCTTCTGGATCCCGAGTCGCGGGCGGTACGAAAGATCATGGAAACTCAGGATGAGGTGAAGCAGCAAGCTTATGCTAAAATCGCCTGCGCGCGATTTGCGCTTGAAGGTACGAGCCTGTATCCTGACGCGACCTTTACCCTGCGGCTGGCGTATGGTGTGGTCAAGGGTTACGAGCAAGAGGGACAGAAGATCCCATTCCAAACGACCTTCGCCGGACTTTATGAACGGTCCAAGGCGCATCAGAACCAGCCGCCGTTTGATTTGCCGGAACGCTGGCTGAAGCGGAAGTCCAAACTCGATATGGACACGCCGTTCAATTTTGTCGCGACTGCGGATATTATTGGCGGCAACTCGGGTAGCCCAGTGGTCAACAAAAAGGGCGAGTTCGTGGGCATCATTTTTGATGGCAATATCCAGTCCCTGGTTCTGGATTTCATCTATACGGAGACGCAGGCGCGTGCGGTGTCGGTGCATTCACGCGCCATTCTTGAGTCGCTGAAGAAGGTGTATGGTGCTACTGCTCTGGCCGATGAACTGCAGGGCAGCCCATAAATAACCTGTCCCTGTGTCCGCTCATCTCGCTATGCTTCGCGCTGATGGCGTTTGCGATAGTGGAAGGGCGTGCAGGACATCAGTTGCTTGAAGGTTTTCGTGAAGTGGCTGTGGTCGTAGAACCCTACTGCGAGCGCGATGTCTGTGATCGTGCGGTCAGTATGTTCTAGCAAATCACGCGCTGCGCGGATGCGCACGCGCAGGAGGTACTCAATCGGACTGCATCCCAATATTTTTGAGAAGCGCCGTTCAAAGTGGGCTTGTGAAAGGCGCGAACGCTTCACCAAGTCCGCGAGCGTAATAGGTGTGGCATAGTTCGTGTGAAGATAGTCCAGGACTCTGGCGATGCGGCCATACCACTCCGGCGTATCACGCATGCCGTCAATGATGCGGTGTACCCCTGCCACGCCAATCGTCTTGCCATTTTTACCCTTGATCGGAAACTTGCTCCCGACGATCAGGCGGTCGGAATGTTCCGGTGCGGGTTCGACGGTGTTTAGGATCGGCTTCCCGCTTTTGATCACCGCTAGATCACTGGTGGCATAAATGTCCGCGCGATCTTTTGAAAAAAGATCATGATCGGTCTTGCCGATGACATCGCGTTCGCTTTGCACCCCGGAATATTCCTGCGAGCGCCGATTCTGCATGATAAAGCGGCCTTGGGTGTCCTTGATGAAGAAGGCGACATCCGGCAAGGCTTCAAAAAGGTGTTGAATAAGGCGGGGGTCGCCGATTTGGTCCAAGAACGCCTGTTGAAAGTCTAATGGTTTCATCCGATAAGCATAGCGAAGGGTCTGATACACCTCAAGAAAAAGGTGATAAGATTTTACAAATTTTTGAGAAGATAATACAAGGCAAACTTCATTGGGATGTGCTAACCTGATGATACGTTTAAATAAAGGGAGGGGATTTTTATGGAAATGACACGCAATGGTTTTTTAAAAACCATATCCGCAGGAGCAACGTTTTCTGCCTTGCCGGGCATTCTGAAGGCGCAGCAGGCGCCCTCAGCAAATGTGGCTGGGGCCAACAGTAAACTCAATATTGCTGGCATTGGCTTTGGAGGCCAGGGTGCGAGCAACTTGAACACCGTCGCGAACAAAGGGCATACGATTTTTGCGTTGTGCGATGTGGACCCCAATCATGTTAAGAAGATATGCGAGAAATATCCGCAGGCGAAGTTCTATGTGGACTACCGCGAGATGTTGGCGCAGGAGAAAAATATTGATGGCGTGGTGATTGCAACGCCCGACCATACCCATGCGGTGATCGCTGCTGCAGCTATGAAGGCTGGCAAGCATGCGTTTGTGCAGAAGCCCCTCTGCCATGATGTTTTTGAGTGCCGCGAGCTGATGCGTATCGCCAAAGAAAAGAAGGTCGTGACGCAGATGGGCATTCAAGGACACGCCTCGCCAGGGCACTACTTGATTCGTGAATGGGTGGCGGCAGGAGCTATCGGCACCCTCACGAGCATTGATTCGTGGTGTGACCTCTCTTACTATCCCTGGGGCCATGCCTATTGGTCGTCGTGTATCGGCACGAAGCCCAAAGAGAAGATGCCCCTGCCAGAGGGGATGAATTGGGACATCTTCATTGGACCTGCGGCGATGCGTGATTTCCATCGTGCGTATCATCCGGGTTCCTGGCGGGCTTGGTGGGATTTCGGCAATGGCATGATGGGCGACCGCGGGGCGCACACCCTTGACGTGGTCTTTGAGATTCTGAATCGCAGAATGCCCGTGGCGATTGATGCGACCTCGTGCGGCAATAATCCCGATACGCATCCGCTGTCAGCCGTGATCACCTTTACGTTTGCTAAGCCGGATCTGAAGGTGACGTGGTATGAAGGCACCCGTCCGCCGCGGCCTGTTGAACTTCCCGATGACCAGAGATTGCCTGCTGAGGGCGGTATCATCCTGAATGGTACGGAAGGGAAGATTATTGCAGGCATCTATGGGGATAGTCCCCGCATCATTCCTGAAGCACGCATGAAGAGCTTTAAGCGGCCAGAGCAGACGCTGGTGCGTCCCAAGGGCGGCATTGAAGGCGACTGGCTGAACGCCATTGTCGAAGGGCGTAAATCCTGTGCCGACTTCGAGTATTCGGCGCGCCTCACGGAACTCACGTTGTTGGGCAACATTGCCAAGCGCGCGGACACGCGGCTGGTGTGGGACGAGACCGCCATGAAGGTCACGAATATCGACAGCGCCAACCAATGGATCAAGTGTGCGCGCAGGGCTGGTTGGGAGATGTAAGACAAGGAATAATGGAATGCTGGAATATTGGAATACTGGTATGGAGGGTACGGTTACACCCGCACCGACGGTCGGGGTGTAACCCGACCCTCCAACTTGTTTCAAGCGTCGGCGTTCCCCATTATTCCAGCATTCCCGTATTCCAACATTCCAGTAAAGTATAAGACACCATGAATTCATTAGAGAGATACATCAAGACCCTCAAGGGTGAACCCGTTGACTTCTTGCCGCGGGTTCCCATCTTGATGCAGTTTGCTGCGGAATATATTGGGTCGAACTATGCGGCCTTTGCTTCAGATTACAACGTGCTTGTGGAAGCGAACATCCGTTGTCGCGAGGCATTTGATTTTGATCAGGTCAGCGTGATCTCGGATCCCTATCGCGAGGTGCAGGGGTTTGGCGGAAAGATCCGGTACGAAATCAATCATCCGCCCGTGTGCGAACAGATTGTTGTTCCCGAGATTACCGACCTTTCTGCTTTGCCCGAGGACCCCGACCCGTATCATTGCGAGCGCATGCTCGACCGTCTTCTGGCGGTGCGCGAATATAAAAAGCGTGTAGGGGGGGAGTGTTCGATTTTAGGCTGGGTCGAAGGACCTGCGGCCGAGGCGGCAGATTTGCATGGTGTGGAGAATTTTCTATTGGACACGATGATGGAGCCTGAAGCGTGCGCGGTCTTGATGGCGCGCTGCACGAAGACGGCGATTCGCTTTGCAAAGGCGCAGCTTGCAGAAGGCGCAGATACGATTGGCGTGGGAGATGCGATTTGCAGTCAGCTTCCGCCGGCTCTCTATCGCGAACTGGTCTGGCCGTATGAGAAACAACTTTTCGAAGCGATCCACGCTGCAGGTGGGCTTGTAAAGCTTCACATTTGCGGCGACATTACGCATCTGCTTCCGCATATAGCCGAGTTACCCATTGACATTCTGGATCTGGATCATATCACCGATCCTGAAACTGCGCGGAAGACAATAGGCAGCGCCATTGCGATTGCCGGGCGGATCGATCCGGTGGCCGATGTTCTTCATGGAACGCCTCAAGCGATACGCGGGGCTGTCCTTGAAAGTTATGCCAAAATCGGCAATCCGCATCTCGTGATGGCTGGTTGCGAAATTCCCTCCGGCACGCCAACCGAAAATCTGAAGGCGCTTTGCGCCCCCGTCTTTTTTTAGAACTCACGAAAACAAGAACTAAGAGTTTGACTTTTACATACCCTCCCTTCTATAGTAAACGAAGGTTTTATAAGTTATAGTAATAAGTGTTGCGTAAAATGCTACGGGACATTTATGTTTTTTTTGTATTGATTTTGAGCGATAGGGAGGTAGAGATCATGAAAAATAGACTTGAACAGCAAGTTATGCGCGCACGATATTCCCGATTTTTAGGTCTTGGTGTAGTAGGGGTAGTTTTCTATCTCAGCCTGCTGCTGCCGCAATCGGCTATGGCAGCTCCGGGCTTACCCGCCATCACCACTCAACCGATCAGCGCGGTGGCGACAGTAGGGCAGCTAGCCAGTCTGAGCGTCGCCAATAGCGGCACAGGACCGTTCAATTACCAGTGGTATAAGGACGGGGTACGGCAGATCGGCCAGACGAACACTACATTATCATATACTTCCTTTGCATTTACGGCCAGCGGCAGTTACTACGCGGTGGTGACGAGTATGTATGGGATGGCCATCAGTTTTCCGGCCACCCTAAGCGTGACCAACGCCCCGTTGCAAGTTTGGGGGCGTAATGACTATGGCCAGTTGGGTAACGGTACGACGAACAGCGTCAATGTGCCTGCTCAGGTGGCGAGCAATGTGGTGTTGACGGCGAGTGGTCAGTATCACTCTTTGTTTGTAAAAGCGGACAGCACGCTATGGACTATGGGCTGGAATCCCTATGGAGCACTGGGCGACGGCACGTTCTCAAATACTAACCGACCGATTCAGGTAGCGAGCAATGTGGTGGCGGCGGCTGGCGGCTATAGGCACTCTTTGTTTGTAAAAGCGGATGGCACCCTGTGGGCCATGGGCGATAATACTTCTGGTCAGTTAGGAGCCGGCACGGCGACCGCGACCAACCAGCCTATCATGGTGACGAATGGTGTGGTGATGGTCGCTGCTGGCGATTCTCATTCGTTGTTTGTGAAAAAGGATGGTACGTTGTGGACGATGGGCTACAATTATTCTGGCGAGTTAGGCAACGGCACGACGATAAACACCAACCGCCCCATTATGGTGGCGAGCAATGTGGTGGCAGTGGCGGGCGGCAATTATCACTCTTTGTTTGTGAAAGCAGACGGCACGCTGTGGGCCATGGGGTTCAACACTTATGGTCAGTTGGGCAATGGTACAGTGGCCAACGCCCTTTCACCTATTCAGGTGGCTAGTAATGTGGTGGGTGTGGCAGGTGGCCAGTATCACTCGTTGTTTGTAAAAGCGGACGGCATGCTGTGGGGAATGGGTCGGGATGACAATGGACAGTTGGGTAATGGTGCGATGTTGACGACCACCAACTTGCCAGTTCAGGTGACCAACAGCGTGGTAGCGGTGGCTTGTGGTGCTTCTCACTCGCTGTTGGCAAAAGCAGATGGCACGCTCTGGACTATGGGGCTCAATGCTTATGGCCAATTGGGCAACGGTACGTTAAGCACTTCTTATTCGCCAGTGCAGGTGGCTGGTGGAGGCTTGTTACTCGCCAGTCTGACGAAGGGGCCGTCTTACGACCATTCTTTGGCGATCGCGGAAGTGGTACCTCCGGCTCCACCCGCCATCACGGCGCAGCCGATCAGTGCGGTGGTGACGGTGGGACAACCCACCAGTCTGAGCGTCACGAATAGCGGCACAGGGCCCTTTGGCTACCAATGGTTTAAGGATGGGGTACGGCAGACCGGGCAGACCAACAGTACTTTGTCTTATGCCTCCTTCGCCTTCACGAACAGCGGCAGTTACTCGGTGGTCATCACGAATGCTCTGGGGATGGCGATCAGTCTTCCTGCCAACCTGAGCGTAACAAATGCCACACTGCGCGTTTGGGGCTACAATTCGGATGGTCAGTTGGGGAACGGCACGACGACGCACACCAATCTGCCCATTACGGTGGCAAGCAATGTGGTGGTGGCGGCTGGAGGTTTTTATCACTCTCTGTTTGTGAAAGCGGACAACACGCTCTGGGCCATGGGGAAAAATAATTATGGCCAGTTGGGTAATGGCACGACAGGGGGGATTACGAACATTCCCGTTCAGGTGGCGAGCAATGTGGTGACGGTGGCCGCTGGCGAATATCATTCCTTATTTGTGAAAGCAAACGGGACGCTGTGGACCATGGGTCGGAATTACTATGGTCAGTTAGGCAACAACACCTATAACGATGCCAACCAGCCGGTACAGGTGGCGAATAATGTGGTGGCGGTGGCTGGCGGAGGAGAGCATTCCTTGTTCGTGAAAGCGAACGGAACGCTGTGGACCATGGGATACAATCTTGCCGGTCAGTTAGGCGACGGCACGACGGCTATCAAAATCAGTCCTGTTCTGGTGACGAGCAATGTGGTTGCGGTAGGAGGAGGAACGTCCCACTCTTTGTTTATGAAAGCTGACGGGACGCTGTGGGCCATGGGCTACAATTATTCTGGCCAATTGGGCGACGGCACGACGATTAACAGAAGCAGTCCGGTTCAGGTGGCGAGCAATGTGATGGCGATGGCGAGCGGTACAGATCATTCTCTGTTTGTGAAAGAGGATGGTACGTTGTGGGGTATGGGGTACAATGCGTATGGCCAGCTTTGCAACGAGCCATCGGGCCAAATCAGCCGACCAGTACAGGCGGCGAGCAATGTGGTGGCAGTGGCCGCTGGCTTTTGTCACTCCATGTTTGTGAAAGAGGATGGTACGCTGTGGGGCATGGGTGCTAATAGTGGCGGTCTGCTGGGCAATGGTACGACGGACAATGCTTACCAGCCAGTCCAGGTGTTTGGCTTGCTGGCAGCCAGTCTGGCCAAAAAAGCAGGCAGTATTCATTCGTTGGCGATCGCGGAAGTCATGCCTCCGGCTCCACCCGCCATCACGGCTCAACCTATCAGCGCGGTGGTGGCCGTGGGGCAAGCAGCCAGCCTGAGCGTCACGAACAGTGGAACAGGGCCGTTCGGCTATCAGTGGCTCAAGGACGGCGTGATCCTAGCCGGTCAGACGAACAGCACCTTATCGTATACATCCTTCCAGTTTACCGATAGCAGTAGTTACTCCGTGGTTATCACCAATGCGTATGGTATGGCGATCAGTTTCCCAGCTAGTCTGAGCATTCCCAATGCCCCGTTACGGGTTTGGGGCAACAATGTCTATGGCCAGTTGGGCAACGGCACGAACGGTACGGGGGTCTACGCCCTCCTGCCCATCACGGTGGCGAGCAATGTGGTGGCAACGGCCGGCGGTGCCTTCCATTCCCTATTTGTGAAGGCGGACAACACGCTGTGGGCTATGGGCTATAATTTCTCTGGCCAGTTGGGCAACGGCACGACGACAGACACCAACCGCCCCATTGCAGTGGCGAGCAACGTGGTGGCAACGGCTGCCGGCGCTTTTCATTCCCTGTTTGTGAAAGCGGATGGCACCTTGTGGAGCATGGGGCGCAATGTTGATGGCCAGTTGGGCGATGGCACTAATACCAACATCGACCGGCCGGTACAGGTGGCGAGCAACGTGGTGGCGGCGGCCGGCGGTGAATTCCATTCCCTGTTTGTGAAAGCAGACGGCACGCTGTGGGCCATGGGTGCCAATGTCTATGGCCAGTTGGGCAACAACACGACAAACAATGCCAACCTGCCGATCATGGTGGCGAGCAATGTGATGGCCGTTGCTGCTGGGGGTGATCAGTCTCTGTTTGTGAAAGCAGACAACACCCTGTGGGCCATGGGAGAGAACAGCAGTGGCCAGTTGGGGAACGGAACGACGGTCAACGAGAGCCGTCCTATCCAGGTCACCAACAATGTAACAGCCGTTGCTGTTGGGGGTGCTCATTCCCTGTTTGTGAAAGCGGACGGCATGCTGTGGACCATGGGAAACAATAATTTTGGCCAGATGGGCAATAGTATAACGGGTGGTTCCACTAACCAACCGATACAGGTGGCGAGCAATGTGGTGATGGCGGCTACTGGGTATAATCATTCTTTGTTTGTGAAAGCAGACGGCGCGCTGTGGGCCATGGGAAACAACACTTATGGTCAGCTGGGCAACGGCAAAACGGTGAGCACCAATTGTCCGACTCAGGTCTCTGGCGGCCTCCTGACCGTTGTTCTGGCCCAAGCGCCATTGGCTGAGCATTCTCTGGCGATCGCGGGCGCAGTACCCGTGGTATCCGTATCCAACCAGACTGTTACGGTCGACCAAACCACGAACTTCGTGGCCGTCGTCACAGGCGATGGTCCGTTCACGTATCAATGGCAAAAGAATGGCACCAATATCGTGAATGCCACGAATGCCTCGTACACGGTTTCCAGCGCGGCTGTGAGCGATGCCGGCAATTATGCTGTGAGCGTTGTCAGTCCTTTTGGCACCACAACCAGCGCCGTTGCCACGTTGACGGTGAACAAGGCTACGCCGAGTGTGACGACCTGGCCCACGGCTTCCACAATTACGTTTGGCCAAACGCTGGCCGCTTCCACGCTGAGCGGTGGAACGGGTTCGGTGGCTGGCGTGTTTGCCTTCACCTTGCCAGCCACGGTTCCAGCGGTGGGGTCCACCTCACACGGTGTCACCTTTACGCCGACGGACACGAACAGTTATAACAGCGTGACCAGCTCCGTGAGCGTAACGGCCATCGATCCTCCGGCCATCTCCTCCCAGCCTGTCAGTGCGGTGCTGACAGCGGGGCAGGCAGCCAATCTGAGTGCCACCCATAGCGGCACAGGACCGTTCGGCTACCAGTGGCTTAAGGATGGCGTGATCCTAGCGGGTCAGACGAACAGGACCTTGTCGTATACATCCTTTGCGTTTACGAACAGCGGCAGTTACTCCGTGGTCATCACCAATGCGTATGGTATGACCATCAGTTTCCCGGCCAGCTTGAGTGTCCCAGACGCTCCGCTACAGGTTTGGGGTAACAATGTGAGTGGCCAGCGGGGCGACGGCACGAATACCGATACCAACCGGCCCGTCTACGTGACGAACAACGTGGTGGTGGCAACTGGCGGCTTTTCTCATTCCCTATTTGTGAAAGCGGATGGGACGCTGTGGGCTATGGGCTACAATGCTCAAGGCCAGCTGGGTAACGGCACGACGGCCAATACCAACCTGCCTGTCTACGTGACGAACAATGTGGTGGCGGCGGCTGGCGGCAGTGGTTACTCCCTATTTGTGAAAGCGGACGGCACGTTGTGGGCCATGGGTCAAAACAATTATGGGCAGCTGGGGGACGGCACGACGGCCAATACGGGAACCAACCTGCCGGTACAGGTGGCGAATAATGTGGTGGCGGCGGCTGGCGGCAGTGGTCACTCCCTGTTTGTGAAAGCGGACGGCACGTTGTGGGCTATGGGTCAAAACAATTATGGGCAGCTGGGGGACGGCACGACAGCCAATACAGGAACCAACCTGCCGGTACAGGTGGCGAACAATGTGGTGGCGGCGGCTTGCGGCAGTGGTCATTCCCTGTTTGTAAAAGCGGACGGCACGTTGTGGGCCATGGGTTGGAATGCTGCTGGTCAGATGGGGGACGGCACGACAAACAACGCCAGCCTGCCGGTACAGGTGGCGAACAACGTGGTGGTGGCAACTGGCGGCCGTTTGCACTCTCTGTTTGTGAAAGCGGACGGGACGCTGTGGGCCATGGGTAACAATGTATGGGGTCAGTTGGGCAACGGCACGAATACGGAGACCAACCGGCCTGTTTATGTGACGAACAACGTGGCGGCGGCGGCGGGTGGCTATCAGCACTCCCTGTTTGTAAAAGCGGACGGGACGCTGTGGACCATGGGCTACAATAACAAGGGACAGCTGGGCAACGGCACGACGGATTCTACCAATCTGCCGGTGCAGGTGACCGGTTTGCTGGTCGCCAGTTTGGCCAAAGAACCACAGGCTAGCCATTCTTTGGCGATTGCGGAAATCCTGTTGCCTGACCTGCAAGTTCTCGGCACGAATGGCACAGAGATTGAAAGTGGCAGCGGCGTCTCGCCGCTGAATGGCACCCAGTTCGCCCCGATCCTTCCGGGCGCAACCGTCACCAACACCTTAAGCATCACGAACAACGGTATGTCGCTCCTGACGATCAGCGGGGCAGGGGTTCAGGGGGCAGGGTTCAGAGTTCAGGGAATACCCGCGACGGTTTCTGTGGGCGCAGTGTCGAGCTTTGATGTGGTCTTCAATCCCGATGCGGTCGGGAGCTTTACATCAACGCTCAGCATATCTAACAATTCGCCTACAGCCGTCTACACGGTTAACTTGGCGGGCTCGTGTTACCAACTTTCGGCGAACAGCGGTCCGTATGTGGGCGGCAACACCATCACTGTAACCAACGGCACCTTCGGTACCATCACCCATGTTTTGGTGGGCGGTGTGCAGGCGACGATCACGGGGTCGGGTACGACGTGGTTCACGATCACCCTGCCAGCCGCGGGCTCGGCGGGCGTGAAAGACATTGTGGTGCAGACCTCCAACAACGGCGATATCACGTTGACGGGTGCTTATACGGTCAACCCAGCAGGCGTGATTGGCCTACCGGCCGGCCCCTCCGTCTGGACGAATCTGAGTAGTGGTGTGGATGTTGCTGTACAGGCGTTGGCACCAGACGCGAATGGCGATCTATATGTGGGTGGCCTGTTCGCTAACGCGGGAGGCAAGGCGGCCAGTCGGATAGCGAAGTGGAATGCGTCGTCAGGCACTTGGACGAATCTGGGCAGTGGCGTGAATGGCGTTGTGCGCGTGTTGGCGTATGACGGGGCAAACCTGTACGTGGGCGGGGAGTTCACGACTGCAGGCGGTGTAACGGCCAACCGGGTGGCGAAGTGGACTGCGTCGTCAGGCACTTGGACGAATCTGGGCTCCGGCATGAACGACACGGTGTTTACTTTGGCGCATGACGGAACGAATCTATATGCAGGCGGCTATTTCACAACTGCAGACGGCGTGACGGTCAACAAGGTGGCGAAGTGGAATGGCACGAGTTGGACGAATCTGGGCAGTGGCGTGAACACCTATGTGTATGCCTTGGCGCATGACGGGACGAATCTTTACGCGGGCGGCTATTTCACGACTGCGGGGGGCGTGTCAGCCAATAATGTAGCGATGTGGAATGGTACGAGCTGGACAAATCTGGCTGGCGGTGTGAACGGCAATGCGTATGCCTTGACACATGATGGGACGAATCTGTATGCAGGCGGTTCATTCACCACGGCAGGCGGTTTGGGGGCCACCCGGATGGCGAAGTGGAATGGCACGAGCTGGACAAATATGGGCAGTGGCACGAGCGGCGATGTGATGGCCTTGTCGCATGACGGGGCGAATCTGTATGCAGGCGGTTCATTCACGACCGCAGGCGGTGTTACGGTTAACCGGGTGGCGAAGTGGGATACATTGTCGGGCATCTGGACAAATATGGGCGCCGGCATGGACATTTCTGTGTATGCCTTGGCTCAAAATGGGGCCAATCTATACGCAGGCGGGGGTTTCACGACCGCAGGTGGCGTGGCGGCCAATCGCGTGGCAAAGTGGGGCCCGACGTTCCCGGCAGATCTCGGAGTCACCCCGTCGTCCGGCTCGTGGGTGGGAGGTTATTCTGTAGTCATCTCAGGCACGAACTTGTGCGACGGAACAATGGGCGACGTGACCAACGTGACGCTGTGTGGCGTGAGCGCGACGGTCACAGCAGTGAACGGCTCGACGCAGATTGTAGTCACAGCCGGCGTTTCTGGCGTGACGGGTCTCGGCGATGTGCGTGTGTTCTCAACCAGCTTCGGCACGACAATTAAGAGCAATGCGTTTGAATATCTGCGGGTCGAACAGGTTTCGCTGGTGTTCACACCGGCGAGTCCTCAGACCTTTGGAACGACCAATGCGCTCTCCGTTTCAGGCGGTTCCGGAACAGGGGCGGTCAGTTATGACGTCCTCAGCGGTCCCGGCCAAATCGTTGGTGGCACGAGTTTGGTGATGACCGGCGGCGTAGGAACCGTTCAGGTTCGGGCACTGAAGGCGCAGGATAACTTGTATTTTGTGACGTCCATCACCTCTGGCGTGACGGCGGCCAAGGCCAGTCAATCGATCAGCTTCGCGAACCCTGGCGCCCAACTCACAACCAACAGCGTCGGGCTAGCGGCGACCGCTTCCTCGGGCCTTGTTCCCACATTTAGCGTGGTGAGTGGCGCTGCCTCAATCAGCGAGGGCACTAACCTAATCTTCACTACTGCAGGCAACGTGAGTGTTGTGGCTGCGCAAGGTGGCGACGGGAACTGGAACTCCGCCACGAGCGTGACGAACACCTTCACGGTCAGCCTGACTGAGCAGGCAACGATGACGTTTAGTAGCCTTGTCTCTCCGCAGATCTATGCCACCACCAATACAATTTCCGCCATAGGCGGATCCGGCACGGGTCTGGTGTCGTATGCCGTTCAATCTGGCCCCGGAACGATTTTGGGGACTGGCCCAACATTCAGGTTCATCGTACTGGGTATGTCGGGCGTTAAACTCGTTGTTAATTCTGGTACGGGTACAGTGGTCGTCGTGGCTACCCGGGCTGCAAGTGCGTTGTACAGTGCGCAATCGATAACGGGTTTAGTGAACTGTGCTAAGGCCGAGCAAGGTATCACCTTCACTGGCTTTAGCGATCAGTTCTGGACCAATCAATTGCTTCTGGCGGCGACCGCATCGAGCAGTTTGGGTGTGGCGTTCACTGTCGCTTCTGGCCCCGCTTTGATTAGCAATAATACGAATCTGAGTTTCACCGGTTATGGCACTGTCGGCATCGCGGCGGCACAGACGGGCAACGAAAATTATAAGGCGGCAAGTTCCGTGACTAACTTTATCCCTGTGCTAGGGCCGCAACTTGCGGTGCTGGGTACCAATAGCGCGGTGGTGGCGAACAGTAATGTTGTCTCTATAGCGGACGGTACTGACTTCGGTGCC
Source organism: bacterium (assembly GCA_037133395.1). Taxonomy (GTDB): domain Bacteria; phylum Verrucomicrobiota; class Kiritimatiellia; order RFP12; family UBA1067; genus CAIZQW01. The sequence goes on from JBAXOG010000006.1 coordinate 63,713, forward strand.
TGCGTGATCGGGAAAAGCACGGTAACGAATCAGTTTGTGGTCAGAAACATCGGCAATGCGCCAGCAGGTATCAGTGGCGTGACGATGACCGGCCTAGGGGCGAACTCGTTCGAGTTGGTTTCCCCTCCTCCGTTCGCGACGACTATCGATGGCGACGATGTGTCCTTCAAGTTGGCCTTCCAACCGCGTGCCGGCGGACTCCAGACCGCGGTGTTCACGATTTATTACAACGGGACGAACACAGCGTATCGGGTGAACGTGGTGGGTGTCGGATTAGACGGTGGCATTGCTCTGACGACCAACACGCTGCTCTACGGCGCGACCTACGCGGGCACGAACCCGGTGGCGCAGAGCGTGGATCTGACGAATGTCGGGGGAAGCGGCTTCACCTACACGAATGTGATTGCCTACGGCTCGGGCGCGTTGGCGTGGCTGAGTGCGCGGCCGGCGGCCGGCACGGTCGAGGCCTCCGCTTCGACGAACCTCGCCTTTACGGCCAATATCACGAATCTGAACGCGGGAACCTACACCGCCACCAACTTTGTGACCGCCGCCGACGCGACCAACTCGCCGCAGAGCGTGGTAGTTACGCTGACGGTGGCCAAAGCGGCTCAGACCGTAAACTTCGCAAACATTGGCGATCAGCTTACGACGAACATCGTGACCTTGAGCGCTGCCGCAACATCTGGTTTGAACGTGACAAACTTTAGCGTGGTCAGTGGCTCTGCCTTAATCAGCGAGGGCACCAACCTGACCTTCACGGGCGCAGGCAGTGTGAGTGTCGTGGCGGAGCAAGCTGGCGACGGAAACTGGAATCCGGCGGTCAGCGAGACCAATACCTTCACGGTCAGCCTGGCCGAACAGGCGGTGCTGACGTTTAATCCCGCCTCCCCGCAGATTTATGCCACCACCAACACGATCACCGCCACGGGCGGATCCGGTGTTGGCATGGTGTCTTATGTCGTGTACTCCGGTCCTGGGACGATCTTCGGGAATGATACGTTCCGATCATCTGGGTTTACAGGATCGTATAGGCCTCCCGCAGGAGCCAATCTCATTGTCAATTCAGGCACGGGCACAGTGGTCGTCGTGGCCACCAAAGCCGCGAGTGCGTTGTACAATGTGCAGTCGGTAACCGGTGTCGTGGAGTGCGCTAAGGCACCTGCATCGGTGGGACTGAGCAACACGAACCAGGTCTATAGCGGCGAGGCTAGGGTTGCCACGGCGACAACGGTACCTGCAGGGCAAACGGTTGACCTCACGTATGATGGCTCAATAAATGCACCGACGAACGTGGGGGCCTATACTGTCATCGGCATCGTCAATGAAGTGAATTATCAGGGCGGCACGACCGGCACGCTGACAGTCACCCGAGGCAGCCAGACGGTCAACTTCTCCGACATCGGCGACCAGCTCACCACGAACATCGTGACCTTGAGCGCGACCGCGACATCCGGTTTGAGCGTGACCAACTTCAGCGTGGTCAGCGGACCAGCCGTGATCAGCGCTGGCATCGTCAGCTTCACCAACGCGGGCCCCGTCGTGTTGAGTGCCATCCAGGAAGGCGACGCCAACTGGATCGCCTCGCCTGCGACGAACATCGCCTTCAATGTCACCAAAGCGCTTGCCTCGGTGGAACTGAGTAACACGAACCAGATCTACAACGGTACCGCCAGGGCTGTCACTGCGACAACCATTCCTGCCGGTCAAACGGTTGACCTCACCTACGACGGCTC
>JBAXOG010000007.1:0-62679 GCA_037133395.1 bacterium
CTGCAACAGGCTTAGCTTCTGCGACGGGCGCAGCGGGCGTCACCGCGGCGGGTGGCTCAACGGGTGCTGCTGGCTTAACTTCAACGGCGGGCTTTTCAGCAGGTACAACAGTTTTTTTTGTCCCGCCAAGCTCTTGGAGCAGGCCTTCTAAATTATCTTCGGCCGCCAACACAACCTTTGACACACCAAATACAGCCAACATACATACAACAAAAAACAATTTCATTTTGAAACTCATTTTTAGCCACTCCTTCTTACTCACCTTCCACCTACCAAGTGATAAATAAAGGTGCCAGTTTAGCTTATTACACTTAACTAATCAAGCTTTCTGACAACTTTTTGTTTACCATTTGCTGTGTTCTCTACTTTAATCGTATTAGTAGCCATTTCAATCGTAATGACACGGTATGTTTCGTCACGCAACTTGAATTCTTGATTTTCAATAAGCTTAAACTCCAGCTTATCAATTAGAAAATCAAGTGTTGCTTCAACATCTGTATTCTTACCGATTTCATCGACTTGCAATATGATTTCCTTGCCATCTGATTTACGCTTGACCACCACCGTTGATACGTCTACCACCTTAAGTTTTCCAGGAGTCATTGGATTTTCACGTTTTTCCGTCTTTACTGTTACCTCTCCAGCAACATATCCCGTATCACCGATTTGCTCATTTTCCTTCACCCAATAGGTACGCGGCAGCTTCCCCGACCAGTTAAAGGTCATTTGCTTTCCACCGCCTGGCATAATATTCACACCACGAAACACCAGTGGGAGGCGCATACTCTTCAACTCTTTCAGCACGAGCTTCTCAACATAAGGGGGGTGGGCATTCTTGTCTCTGGGATTCGTCTTAAACTTATACTCTTCCAAGACAGAAAAACCATCATCGTGCAAGGACTTCGACACATCCGTATCCGGAGGCAACCCCCAATCACGTAACCATTTATCCGGAACGCCATCGCCATTTGTATCCACATCCGCACTTAATTCTTTTGCCTGAGGCTGTTTCTCCCCGCAAGACCAGCATTGTTCGGCTTCAAACGGAATAGGTTTCTTACATATACTATTGGCACATCTAATGCGACGCTCGGGGACCAGGAAGCTAGGCTTTGTCTCGTCTTCCTCCATCATCTTGAAAGGGGAGATCACTGATTTTACAGCCTTGTCATAAGACTCCATATTAATCGCCGCAAGATCTAACTTAGCCGACTTTAAACTTCCCACCTCATCGCGCATATAACTGGCGACCTGCTCTTTTTGGTTCACACCTGCCGTAATCAGCCAAGCAAGTGAAATTAATAGGATAACCAAAGCCACCACGACCACGACCTTGTCGTAGTATCGCATGAGAGGCCTATCATCACGTGTTTGATTCACAGCCACGGTTTTTAAACTCCCTTACACAAATAGACATCAACACTCAACCTGACATTCATCGGAGGCTCCCGCTCGGGATCCGTGACAATACGGTCGCGGGCGGACGCTGCTGCGGGAGCAGGAGTCGTTTTTACCTCTTCAGCGGCTTTTGCAACTTCTTTCTTTCGTTGCTCTGCTAGCAGGATCGAATCCTCAGCCTTTGAGAATTCGACCCCTGAAACCACCACAAAGGCTTCCATGGCGGCCAGACGATTCAACGCTCCAGTCAGAGCCGATGGTTTCGCTTGAAACCCGAATACGAATTTCTGCCGAATGAGCAGTGCGCTTAATGCTGGATCCATGGCATCACTGACATCCGCTATTACTCCTACGACCGGTTTCTGTCCTGACTTACGCGCAGCCGCTGCTGGACGACGCGACGCCGCTGGCGACACCCCTTGCCTCTTTTCAGACGCATCCGCCTCAAACACATCGCGTTCAACCGATGTCAACCTCCCAATGTTTGCCGCATATAGCTCACGAACGACTAAACGGATGAGTTGCAATTGCTGGGCGAGCTGCGCGACATCTCCGCCCTGCGGAAGACTATCTGAATTCCCTAAATACCGATCAAAGCCAAACATGAAATCCGAGGCGACAAAACTCTTACCGGACAGGGATTTTTCCACCACGAGATCACGAACCGTCTTTTGTAGCTCTTGCTTAAACCGTACGGGCGTTAAATCATCAACCTTGATAGACGCCTTCGCTAATAAATTGGAGACTTGCGTTGCCCATGCTTCAAGAACAACTTTGTCCTCCTTGATGCGCGCAATGTTTTTTTCGCTGGGAAAAATTTTAGATTCATAAAGCGATTTCAATTGATCGTAAGCTGAATCGCGTTTCTCTGCCGCCCCGCCGCTGGTGGAAAACGCCATGAAAAATAACACGCCGATGACAAGGCAGGCCACACCTAATAGAACACCCCCCCCAATGACGATTCCCTGTTGACGATTTACCATTATCATTTTACGACACCCTTCGCTCCGGCGACAACACCTTGGCGCACTTCAATTGTAAATTCGGTCAGATAGGCTTCAATCTCTTTACTACCAATGATTTTGGCTTCTGTATGTTCTCCAAAAATGGCCTGTTCTTTCAACCGGTCACACAGTTCTTCAACAGCACTAATTCGGAGACCCCGCATTTTGGCCTTCTCTTCGATCTGGCGCATGGCGTCAACCCATCCTCGCCCCTGGAGATGCAATCCCTCAACGACACCCCCTTCGTTTTTAATGGTTTTGACTTCCATCAGCCACATGCCTTCTAACATGCTCTTACGAACAGCATCTATGCGCCGTTGCCATTCCGATCTAGACATGAGCAAGCCCTTCATCGCCTTCGTCTTTGTCTCTACCAAGTCTTTCGCATTACGGGCCGTATTCAGCTTTTCTTGATCCGCCTGCTTGCTATTCAACTCGGTCTCGACCTGCTCGCGCTGTGACTCATACAACGTGGTCATATTACTCTGATAAAGCGTCCAACTGCCTAAGCTCATCAACACGCCCACTGCGGCCAAGAAGAGAAAAGGTAGCCGTTTTTTCAAGGTCTTTTGTTTGACCAACTCCGGTGGCATCAAATTGACCTCTACGGGACAAGCCAGCGAACGCCGCAGAGCCAAACCGACCACTTCTGCCAACATGAAGGCATCCACGCCAATCTGCTCGCGATTAATACGCGGCGCAATGCCGATATTAACAAAGGGATTGAGATACTCTACTTCAACTTGCAGTTTTTCTTTGAAAAACAGATCCAAATGCGGCAACAACGAGGTCCCACCAGTCAAGATCAGACGTATCGGTGCGGCCCCCCCCTGTTGACTGCGATAAAAATTAATAGACCGACTGATTTCCGCATGCAACCGTGTCATCACGTTACGCACGACACGAGACACATGCTCATTCGTCTCATCTTCGCTCTGATGAACACCCCCGAGGGAAACATATCCTCTCTCCCGCTTCACCTGTTCTGCGGCTTCCACTGAAATTTGCAAACTCTTGGCAAGCTCTTGAGTAATCGCATTGCCTGCAACTGGAATACAGCGACTGTAGATACGCTCGTCTTCAACAAAAATCAAATTCGTCGAACGCGCACCAATATCCAGCACCATGGTACAGCCCACCAACGCCGCATGGTTGAAGCGCAGAGCATTATAAATAGCCATCGGCGCAACATCGATGATTTCAGGCTCAAATCCAGCAGCAACAATACTGTCCGTTACCTCTCGGACACTATCCAGCTTCGCCGCAACGATCATCACGTTCTGCTCACCCGAGGAATCATCGCCAATAAATTGATAATGCCAGACAATTTCATCCAGGGGGAAAGGCACATTCTGCTCTACTTCGTACTGCACCATTTGCAGGAGCTTGTCCTTGGCCACAGCCGGAAGTTTAACGAACCGAGGGAAGACGACTTGCCCCGACAACGTAATCAGCAAAGGAGCCTGTCGCATGCCGTGCGACTTCATCAACGCGCGAATCGTCGTGACTAACACTTCGCTATTGCTCGTTGCCCCTTCTGCTAGCGGCGCCATGTCTGCCAGCCCATAATTCACCAATTTAGGCGTGTTCCCGCCTTGAATTGCGAATTCTGCCAAAGCTATTTTACTTGCCCCTACGTTGAGCGCAAGAATTCGATTAGAGGAAAACACTATTGCACCACCTCGTAATCGTCCGCATTAATTAAAGCGAACGGCGTCTTCGAACGGTCCATCAAACCACCTGTACGACGAGAAACTTGCGGTCTGTCCAATACGTTGGGGTCTTTCCACCATTCTTTCGTCGGATAATTGATGATTGACTCGGACTGAAAAGCCAGAACCGTACCATCCTTTCCAACAATTTCTAGCGCTAACGAGATGGGCTCTCCATACCGCTCGACCATGCTGGGAGGCAATGCTACGCTGCTCATGTGGTCGCCCTTTGGAATATTAACATATCGAAGGGTCAGAGTATAATAGCTATACGCTTCTTTACCCTCATCGTCTTTGCCTTTGGTCATGACATGATAGGTGAAGGAGAGCTCATCCGTCCACTTCGTGGCCGTTGCATAATGAATCTCAAAAAGCGCCCACTCACGAGGCTTCTTGGAGATCTTGGCCTGACCTCCTACAGCATTTGCGTTAAACTCAGGGGTCCGAACCATAGATGTTTTGTTCGGCTTCGGAAACCGCTTAATCTCAACCTTGTCGCTCTTCTTGTCCGCCCGCTCTGCTGTAACCATCGTTTTCGCGGAACCTGTTGTAGATAAGCGACTCCCTGTGCCCGTGCGCAACTGCGCAAAAACCGGTTCAGCTACCAAAACAACCGCTAGTGCGACTGCACCAGACACCCAACACTGTACAGATAAATTCATGACAACCTCCTGTCAACAGACTCTGTTACAAGAAACACTTTACTGCTATTTAGTATTTTAGTTTATCCTTAAGAGGTCGCAAAAGCAACCCCTTTCTGGGAAAATGTGTAATCCGACTTGCTCAATTCAAAGAAGCGCGCAAACCATCCATCTGTCCTGCCAGTACTATCTTTGTGATACCCGCTCGTCCCTATTTAGACGGTGTTTTCTTGGAATTCTTCCATGCGCTCAAAAGCATGAGTCCACCAAACAACAACAGAACCAGCCCCCACCAGAGGTTGATGTTTATGTCTAGGGAACGCTTGTACATTTCTTCGGACGCCTTGGTCACTAAGCCGAAAATGGCCAGCATCGCGCCCACCAAGGAGAACATAATTCCAATCGGCCAGCAGATATCGAGTGTCATAATAGAGTCCTTTCAGTTTTCTACCAGAAAATAATATTGAGAACAAGACACACGGCAAGAAGCGCCACAGCCTGAATGCCCGGACGCATGTACCAGGCTTCGTCCGCCTGAGGAATCTTCGGTGTCAGCGAATACACGAGGCCCGTAAGCTCTGTATCGGTCTTATTCTGTTTTGTGGCCAGCGATAGCCCGGTGGTCAGCACCAAGCAGGTCAAGAAGGCAAAGGAAGCCAGCCAGAAATTCTGGGCCATTTCGCTCGGGAACGACTGCAACACTGCCAGATAACCGCCTTTGACACCGGGGGCATTTCCCGTGGCGAGGGTCAGGGCATGGAAAATCGCCGATGTTGAGGTCCCCAGCAACAAACCCCAGAAGGCGCCCGTTGCCGTGATCCGTTTCCAGAACATTCCCAGCAGGAAGGTGGCAAAGAGCGGCGCATTGACAAAGCCGAACACGAGTTGGATGACGTCCATGGCGTTATTGTACATGGCCGCGAAGTAGGCGCACCCGATACTGATCAGGATGCCGGCCACCGTGGCCACCCGCCCCATCCACATGTAGTGGGCATCAGTCTTGCCTTTCGCGAGATAGGCCTGATACAGGTCGTAGGTCCAAATGGTGTTAAATGCCGTAACATTCCCCGCCATACCCGACATGAAGGACGCCAGAAGCGCCGTCAGCGCCAACCCGAGCAGCCCGGTAGGACAGTACCGCTTGATCAGCGACAGGATCACGCCATCGTAATCGTTTTCCGCCACCGCATTCTGCACGCGAGTCTTGATGTCCAAGTCGTTCATTTTGGGAACATCCTTGATGATCGCCTCCATCTTGGCCGACATCATCTTGAGACCTGCAGCCTTGGCGATCTCCTGGACGGCGGCTTCGCCCGTGACTCCAGTGGCCGCGACGTGCTTGACGGCTGCAATGACATTGACATAAGCGGATTCTGCAATCACTTTCGGCGGCAAACGATAGCCGTCCTTGCCCGAAAACGCCAAGCCGGCAGCAATCATACCGGGCAGGATCACCAGGGCAGGAATCAGCATTTTGGGAATAGCACCGATCAGAGGCGTACGACGGGCAGCACTCATATCCTTAGCAGCCATCGCGCGCTGGACAACGAGAAAGTTGGTGCACCAGTACCCAAAGGCCAGCACAAATCCGAGACCAAAGACCATTGCAAAGAGATCCACACCCATCGGGTTGGCGGTCGCACCCTTGAGCATCGGACTCCAAGCCCCAGTCCAAGCATCCGGCAAGAAGGCCTTGTCGCCAACCCCAATCGAGGCAGGATTCGTAGCCACTCCGGCCAGCTTTTCTTTGAGAACGCTCCAGCCACCTACATCCTTGAGCCCAAGATACACCACTGGGGAGAAACCCAACACGATCATGAAGAACTGCAACACTTCCGTGTAAATGGCCGACGTCAGTCCGCCCTTGAGCACGTACAGAAGCACAACGCCCGAGCAGATCCAGAGGCTCAGGTGATAGTCCCAACCAAGGAGCGATTGCAGAAGCTTGGCCAAGGCGTTCATCGAGATACCGGAGGCGAAGACGGTCATCACGGCGAAGGTGATAGAGTTCAGACACCGGACGCGGCCGTCAAACCGCATGTTCAGGTATTCAGGTACCGATCGAGCCTTGGACCCATAGTAGAATGGCATCATAAATACCGACAGGAAGGTCATGGCGAGGATGGCGCCAATCCAGTAGAAATGACAGGTCATCATTCCGTACTTGGCACCGCTGGCCGCCATGCCGACCAGTTCCAAGGCGCCTAAGTTAGCCGAGATAAAAGCCAATCCCGTAACCCAAGCAGGAATCGACCGCCCTGAGAGAAAGAAGTCGTTGCTCGACTTCATGTATTTGCGGAGGGCCTGGCCGATACCGAGCACAGCCACAACATAAATGATCATGATGCTGTAATCCATCCACCCCAACGTTACGTTCTGCATGTTTGTATTCCTTCCTTAACTTTCGTATTCCTCAGCAACCACTCTAATAAACGCATCCCTTATTTTATTCCAAAACGATATTCCGTGGTCGTCTTGTAAACTGCGCCTGGGCGCAGAATCGTCGACGGGAAGTTCGGCTGATTAGGGGAATCTGGCGAATGTTGGGTTTCCAATGCGAGGCCACCGCGATAGCACAAGTTCTTGCCCGGTGTTTTGCTCGGCATCTTGTCGGTCATAAAATTACCGCAATAGAACTGGATCGCTGGCTCTGTTGTCCAGACCTCCATATAACGGCCTGTGGTCTTTTCAAAGAGCGCAGCAGCCTTCACCAGCTTACCATTCGGATTATCGAGAACCCAGTTATGGTCGTACCCGCCGCCGAATTCAAGCTGTTCGTTTTTTGCATTAATACGCTCACCAATCACGTGCGGGGTAGTGAAATCAAAGGGTGTTCCCTTAACAGATGCCGTTTTCCCCGTGGGAATAAGCCCCTTATCAACAGGCGTGGTCTTGTCAGAGAACAGGGTTAATTCGTGATCCAGTATGTCGCCACTCGCTTCGCCCTTGAAATTGAAGTAAAGGTGCTGGGTGAGGTTCACTGGCGTCGCCTTGTCCGTTGTCGCGTTGTATTCAATGCGCCAGATATTTTCAGGCGTCAACCAGTAGGTGACTTGAATCTTGAGCGTTCCGGGATACCCCTGATCGCCATCCGGACTTGTCATCGAAAGTCTCAGTCCGACCGTCTTGCCTTCTGTCAAAGGCTCGGCCTGCCAGACGACAGAATCAAAACCTTTTGTACCGCCATGAAGCGAACAGGGGATGCCTCCAGGCTCATTGTTCGTGGGCAACGTATAGGTCTTGCCATCCAACGTAAATTTGCCATTGGCAATACGATTCCCGAAACGGCCGATCAAGGAACCAAAATAGGGATCGCATGTCTCATAGCCAGCCACCGTATTAAAACCCGCCGTGATATCAATGGTTTTGCCCATGCGGTCAGGTGTATAGAGGCGCACGATCTTTCCGCCGTAGTCAATCACGTCCATCACCACACCACCAGCACCTGTCAGGGTATATTGATGAACCAATTGTCCATCTTTTGTCTTACCAAAGGGTTTAACCACAACCGAAGATTCTTGACCATTCATAGTTTGTCCTTTCTGGCACAACATACACCCTGTCACACACACAGCCAACACACTAGCTGTGGTAATTGTCATTACTGATTTTTTCATGAGTTTCTCCTGTGCACGACAGAATACCGCACACGCACTTACTTTTACTTGGCTCGAATATCAAACGCCGCGACGCCTTTGCCGCGACGGAGATAAAGGACGCCGTCTGAGACAACGGGCGAAGACCAATGCGTTCCATCACCATAATTAATCTTAAAAGAAGAGATGGCCTTACACGGACAGGACTTGGTATCCACCAGCATCACCTTCCCTCCATTTTCGTCATACGTAATCATGCCCACCGGCGTGATACAGAACGAGGTTTTCTTCGCACCCTCTACCGTACACAATTCCTTCCCGTCTTTCGGATCAAAGCACGAAAGCCTGCCCCCGCCGGAACTGAAAATACGTCCGTCATACAGGGTAGCGCCTTGGAAATGGTTGTCACTGGACTTGTCCTTCCAGACGATCTTTGCATCGTTGCCGCTGACCTCAATCATCTCGGAGCCGTGACCGTACCCCGAGGAGACAAATATCTTGTTTTCGCCGACGAGGATAGGTGTATTGGGATGAACAGCGTATTTATTGCGGTGGGCGACCTTCCACAACGGAGTGCCCTTCTCGGCACAAACACCGACTACATGGTCCTCCAGCATCGTGACGACCTGGCGTTTACCGCCGATGGTCAGCAACGCCGGCGAACAATACGCGCTGCGCTCGCTCAACCCGATGCTCTTCCAGCTCAACTTGCCTGTCTTTGCATCCAAAGCAACGACCGATGCATCCGGTCCGCCCGGCTGACAGATCACCTTGTTATCATACACCAAGGGGTTTTCAGCAATGCCCCACGTAATATTGCGGCCACCGTATTCCTTAACGGTGTCAACAAACCAGACCTTCTTCTTGAGGCTGATATCAAAACAGGCGATTCCGCCCTCACCGCTCATCAGATAGAGCAGATTGCCCACCACGGTCGGCGACGTACGGGCGCATTCGAAACTCTTATCCCATTCTGGTCCATACGGCTGCTTCCACAGCGTAGCGCCTGTTTTCGGGTTTACAGCGTAAAGGTAACCCGTCAGATCGCCCTTGCTCCCCTCATTGCCTGTAATATACATCACGCCCTTGACAAGGATTGGCTCTGAATACCCAACACCTGGTAGATCAACCTGCCACAATTGCTTCGGTCCGCCTTCCGGCCACGCAGGCAGTAGTCCCTTCTCCGTAATGATCAAATCGCGATTGCTACCACGCCATTGGGTCCAGTCCGCACCCAAACCCTGCAACGAACAAACCCCCACAGCCAACAGCACAGACATGCATGAACGCTTCATATCGTATGACTCCTTTTGAATCTTATCGTGCCTCTTTAACCCTTCAAAAACAGAAAAAAGGTTTCAAGACTATATCGGATTCGCTTAAAAAATCCAAGCCAATCTTGTCTAAAAAACAGAATCATGTTATATTTTTAAGTCATGACAAACCCGAACACCGTTGAAGTGATCGCACGTGGCGCCTGCGTAATGAACAATCAGCTTTTGCTCTGCTATGGACGCAAATCCGGAATCTCCTACCTGCCGGGCGGACACATTGATTTCGGTGAAACCGGTCGCCAAGCTCTTGTGCGCGAAATTCAGGAGGAGCTCGGCCACACCTCCCAAGCCGGACGCTTCCTTGGCTGTTGTGAGCATTCCTTCGTCCAGAACGGCGAGCCGAAATCGGAAATCAACCTGGTCTTCGAACTCACCGTCGACGGAATCTCCCCTGACAAGCCTCTCTCCGCCACAGAGGACTGGATCGGCTTCAAGTGGCACCCCCTCGACCAGGTCGCCACGGCCTGTTTCGAACCCGCCCACCTCGGTGCCGTTCTTCAAGACTGGCTCGCCCACCCCGGCCAGCATCTGGAGTAAGTACGTGGACTCCTCGCTCATTTCGTCATCTTAAGAGCCTCCAGTTTGGTGGACAGAATTACGTCGAGATGAGTAAGATCAGAGGGATAAAGGGAGATGAGTTTTTTGGCGGCATGCATATAGAGGTCTTGCTTGAGGTACATGCCTGCCTTGTAGAGAGGCGTATCCATACCCCAATACTCGATATAGACATCGAACTCCGGCAGATAAAAATCAGGACGGATCTGAAATCCTTCGATAATCCGTAATCGTCCGTCGTAACGATACGGGATGCCCTTTCGTTCCAGCCATTCAGCCACCTGTTTTTCGCCAGCCGATTGCACGAGTGTCCCCTTGAGCGTTTTTAGGGTCTTCTTGTCTTCGACCTTCGTCTCCCAGTTGCGCCGCTCCGTGGCTGTCTCATCAAAGCTCGCATCGCAGAAGATCCGCTGAAAGAAACGCTGGCTGCGGGCATACTCATCGGGCTGCACGCGCACCCCGCACCGCGAACAATTGTGTACAACGGCTTTATCACGCAGTTCTACCGCCTCCTTGATGATCACACCAGCGCTCTTGACGCTTCGCTTCACATAATCTTTTTCAGACGGATTGCGGTACATATCGCGCAGGATCGGCAGGGCCTCTTCCGCGTCTGCCCCGAAGGCGCTCAACGCCTTGGCGGCATACTGCCTGACTTGCGGATGGCCATCTGTAAGCAACATTATGAGCGCGGGCACAGCCTCTTTGGCTTTAATCACACCCGATAGCTTGCCAAGAGCCGATGCCGCGATACGCCGCACCAACGGTGATTCGGAGACACAATACGCCTGGAGCTCTGCAAAGCACGCAGAAGAAGCGCTCTCACCCAATGCCTTTACGCGCGAAGCGAGCTTGGCTTCGGTAGCATAGAGCATGAGTGTAGTCCTTTATTGTGACGAGACTCTCTACGTCTTTCAGACTTCGATTCGTCTCTAAGTCTGTAGAGAGTCGTTTGTTCTTCTCTTAGCTACCCCGAGCCCATAGCGAGTCGCCAGACGAAGCGAAGGGCTCGTGCTGCCAACACGCTTACCGGTCGAACTGGCCGTCGAAGGCGATAGCGCTGGGCGCGAAGTCGACCTTCTTGACGAATTCGCAGGCTTCCTTGGCGCCGTGGCAGCGGTCCATGCGGGAATCTTCCCACTCGACCGACAGAGGCCCTGTATAGCGAATATCGTTGAGTGCGACGATGATCTCTTCGAAGTTGATATCGCCGTGACCCAGTGAACGGAAGTCCCAGAAGCGTCGCGGATCTGCAAATTCCGTATGCCCGCCAAAGACGCCAACCGTGCCGTCGCCATGTCCCCACCACGCATCCTTCATGTGGCAGTGAAAAATACGATCCGGGAAGGTGCGGATGAACTTCACATAGTCTACGCCCTGATAACCAAAGTGAGACGGGTCGAAGTTGAAACCAAAGGCCGGATGTCCGTCCAGTGCTTCCAACGCGCGCTGCGCAGAGGCGATGTCAAAAGCGATTTCAGTGGGATGCACTTCGAGCGCGAACTTGATACCGTTGTCAGCATAGACATCCAAGATCGGCTTCCAGGTCTTTGCAAATTCTTTATATCCGTTTGCAACCTGTCCCGGCGTGCAGGGCGGGAAGGAGTAGAGCAGATGCCAGATCGGCGAACCGGTGAAACCGTTCACAACCTTGATGCCCATATTCTTCGCGGCCTTAGCAGCCTTCTTCTGCATCTCGATCGCCCACTTCTTGGCAGCCTTGGGGTCACCCTTGAGGGCCTTCGGAGCGAAGATGTAATGGCGCTCATCAATATTGTCAGAGACCAACTGCCCCGAGAGATGGTTGGAGATCGCAAAGCACTCTAAGCCGTTTTCCTTGAGAAGTCCGCGCTTGTCTTCGCAATAGCCCTTGCTCTTTGACGCAACATCCAAGTCCATGTGGTCGCCCCAGCAGGCGAGTTCCAGACCTTCATAGCCAAAGCCCTTTGCCATCTTGCACAACTCTGCCAAAGGCAAATCTGCCCACTGCCCGGTAAACAACGTTACTTTTCTTGCCATCTTTATTCCTCCTTGCGTTCGTTAAAACTATGGTTCACCTTGAAACACGTTTCCCAAACAAATCATCTTCGAAAGAAGATACTCTACTTCGGCTATTCCTTCAAGCCTCTTTTTGCTTTGAAGAAGGCTTGAAACATCTCACGGCATTCGGTCTCCATCACGCCTTTCAGAATATCGGGCCGATGATTGAGTCCTTCATGATTAAGAATTGAAAAGACAGAGTGTCCTCCGCGCTTGGGGTCTGAAAGCCCCCACACCACCAGCGGAATCCGCGCCAGCACGATCGCGCCAGCGCACATGGAGCACGGTTCTTTGGTCACATATAAAATCGTATTTGTCAGTCGCCAATCCCCTAATGCGGCAGCAGCCTGCGTGATGGCCAATATCTCCGCATGCGCAGTCGGATCCTTGAGCATCTCGGTCTGGTTATGCGCACGCGCAATGATTCGTGTTCCGGTGGCTAAAGGAAGCCCTTGTGATTCAGCGTCCGTGGGAGCGGCGCAGGCCTCTGCGCCAAGGCACGCAGACGCGTGCCCCTCCCGTGTTGCCGCATCCGGTCGCAACCGCACAATTACGCAGCCGGCGGGCACTTCGCCTGCTTCTGCAGCACGCTCAGCCTCATGCAGAGCCTGTCGCATATACTTTTCATGAAATTCAGGAGTTAACATAAAGTATCATTCGATGGTTTTGAAGAAGACGCGCTTGGCTTTGCCCTCTGGACGAGGAAGCGTGCCGGGTTTCCAAATATCACCGTCCGGTGAAAATCCGAGATCTTCCTTCAGTTGCTTCTCAACCATGTAGCCAGTCACGCCCTCTTCAGCCTCGACATTGACATGCAACTTCTTGATGCCGTGGTGATCCTCGATAATCAACTGATACTCAGGACAGACACCCGGAATCTTGAGCAACGATTGCTCCACCTGAGCCGGGAAGAAGTTCACGCCCGAAACAATGAGCATGTCATCCAAACGGCCTGTAATGCGCGCCAACCGCAGTCCCGTGCGTCCGCAGGCGCACGTCTCGCGCGAAACAACGCTGCTCCAGTCGCCTGTACGGAAACGGATCACCGGCAATGCTTCCCGCGTAAGCGCAGTGACCACCACTTCACCTATTTCGCCGTCTGGCACTGGCTTGCCTGTCTCAGGATTGATGACCTCGATGATGTAATGGTCTTCCCATTGATGCAAGCCGCTGTGGAAGGAACAGTCCATACCGAGCGTACCAATGCCGCCTGTTTCGGTCATGCCATAAATATCGTAGACATCAATCCCCAGTCTTGAACGGATGCGGTCCTTCATGGCGTCCGAAAATGTTTCTGCTCCGAAGATGCCGATCTGAAGATCCGGCAGATTGTTCTTCTGTTCGTCCAGCATCTCGATGATGCGCACCGCATAAGAGACAACGCCCGTGACGATGCGTGACTTAAAATCTTTTGCGAGCTTAATCTGGCGCGCGGTATTACCTGCGCCGCAAGGCAAGATGAAAAGCCCGGCCGCACGCGCGCCGTGATAACAGCCGAACCCGCCATTGAATAGCCCGAATCCCGGCGTGATCTGACAGACATCGCCCTGCTTTGCCCCGGCCATCCTGTAGCAGCGCGCCATGCATTCACCCCATTGGTGAAGGTCGTCAACGGTATAAGGCATCACCACGGGCGTCCCCGTCGAACCGCTCGACATGTGCATCTCTGCAATATTCGTCTTATCCACGCACATCATGCCCAAGGGATACTCCTTGCGAAAATCATCTTTGGACATGAAAGGGAGCGAAGTCAGCGCTTCAAGCCCCTCAAAGTTTTGTGCATCGACACCAGCCTCGGCAAATTTTGCTTTAAAGTAGGGGTTACAGGCAGAAACCGTACGGACTACCTCGCGGAGCTTGGTATCCTGAATCGCCGTCAGTGCCTGCCGCGACAACGTCTCGGCAACAGGGTTAAAATAACTCATAGCAAAAATCCTTTTCTGTGCACGACCTGCAAGCTGCCGCACCATGCCGTGCAGAAAAAAGAGTAACAAATGACAGCCGATAATGAAAGTCGGAAGAAAACACCTTAAAGACTGTGTCTTGTTTTTCGTTCTCTTCTCTCCTCCCTCCTACTTCCTATTTGGTGTGATTCATTTCAGCTAAAATGAATCACACCCGGGCGTGACATACGCCTGAAAGTTTGCTATTTTAATGACCAATTTCTATACACCTGTGAATGGGAGCACGAGCGATGAGTCAAAAAATATTATTGTCGGCGAACGAAGCGGTTGCCTGGGCCGCGGCCAATGCGGGATGCACCGTTGCCTCCGCCTATCCGGGCACCCCGAGCACCGAGATCCTGGAGAATGTCGCCAAGTTCAAAGAGACCATCAATTGCGAATGGGCGGTGAATGAGAAGGTAGCCATGGAGGTTGCCATTGGCGCTTCCATCGCCGGCGCGCGTTCCTTGACGGCCATGAAGCATGTGGGCCTCAACGTCGCCATGGATCCGCTCATGACCTATACCTACGTGGGCGCAAATGGAGGCCTTGTGATCATTGTCGCAGATGATCCGGGCATGCACAGTTCGCAAAACGAGCAGGACTCCCGCAATCTCGTGAAGTTTGCCCGCGCACCGCTCTTCGAGCCAGCAGACAGCCAGGAGACGTTCGATATGGTCCAAGCTGCATTTGAGGTGTCTGAAAGATTTCAGGTCCCGGCCTTTATTCGTCTGACGACGCGTACCTCCCACACCTCGACCATCGTAGATGTTGGTGCCCATTTCGTCCCGAAAAAACAGCCGCTCAAGCCGTACGTCAAGGACATCAAGCATTATATCCCGGTCCCGATGTTTGCGCGGCCCCAACGCGTGGCTGCACAGGCGCGCACCGAGGCGTTGCGCGCTTACGCATGTGCAACGCCCTTCAACCGCATCGAGATGGCCAGCACCAAGCTCGGCATCATCACCTCGGGCGTGACGTATCAGTATGTTAAGGAGGCCTTCCCGGAATTCAGCGTCCTGAAACTCGGTTTCTCCAATCCGCTGCCCTCGAACCTCATTAAACAGTTCGCGGCCAAGGTCGAGAAGCTCCTAGTCATCGAAGAGCTCGACCCTTTCCTGGAAGAGCAGATTCGCGCACTGGGCATACAGGTCCTTGACCACTCCACGGAACTCAACATGATGGAGATGAACCCCATACGCTTGATGGCGCTCCGCAATGAAGTGCTGGCCGACACCGAAATCTCCACGCCCAAACGCGCCGACGCCGGACTTCCCACGCGGCCGCCCGTCCTCTGCTCGGGATGTTCGCATCGCGGTGTCTTCTACATGCTTTCCAAGCTCGGTGCCACAGTCACAGGCGATATCGGGTGCTATACGCTGGGCGCGTTTCCTCCGCTCAACGCCATGGACACCACCATCTGCATGGGTGCTTGCATCGGCAACGTCTTCGGCATGGAGAAGGCCGGACTGCCCGGTCGCAAGTGCGCGGTCATCGGCGACTCCACCTTCTTCCACTCCGGCCTCACCGGCATCCTCAACGTGCTCTATAATGGCGGCAAAGTCACCACCATCGTGCTCGACAACCGCATCACCGGCATGACCGGCCATCAGGAAAATCCTGGGTCCGGCAAGACGCTCACTGGCGACGAGGCTCCTGTCACAGACATCGCGGAAGTGGCTAAGGGCATCGGCTTCAAGCGCGTCGTGCGCGTCGATGCGTATGACCTGAAGGCACTTGAACAGGTACTGACCGAGGCGCTCGACGCCGACGAACCGTCCGTCATCATTGCCTACGGTCCCTGCAGGCTTGCAGCCAAACTGATGAACGCAGGCACCTTCGCTGTAGATAGCGCGACCTGTAAGGCATGCGGCGCCTGCTTCAAGCTCGGCTGCCCGGCGATTGAGCGTGGCGAAGCTGTTGCAGATGGCAAACGTTTCAAGGCGTATATCGATCCTGTGCAATGCTCAGGCTGCAACCTCTGCAAGCAAGTCTGCAAATTTAGTGCCATCTCTCAGATCCGATAGGAGAAAAATATGAAGACAGTCAATGTATCATTAGTCGGTGTTGGCGGACAGGGCATCCTGCTCACCAGCGACATTCTTGCAAAGACAGCCGCGCTCGCCGGCCTGGATGTCAAGAAGAGCGAAGTCCATGGCATGGCCCAACGTGGCGGCAGCGTGATCAGCCAAGTGCGCTTTGGCGACAAGGTTTATTCGCCGATCATCTCGGACGGCACCAGTGATTTGCTGGTCTCGTTTGAACGGCTTGAGGCACTGCGCTGGCGTCATCTGCTGGCGCCGACCGGCAAGGTGCTCATCAATGACATGAATATGACCCCCATCACCGTCTCGAGCGGACAGCAGGCCGCAGTAACCGATCTTTCCGAAAGGCTCAAGGCCGAGTATCCGGGAGCGTTATACATCGATGCGCTCACGATCGCGAAGAATCTCGGCAATACACGCGCCATGAATATGGTCATCGCGGGGGCCATCTCTAAGTTGATGCCCTTTGAACTTAACGTCTGGGAGCAGGCCATGCAGGAACGCATTCCTGCCAAGCTGCTCGATATGAATATCAAGGCCTTCGAAGCTGGACGTCAATTGCTTCCCGCATCATGACGCGGGGTCCGGGTCTGGTTGACATGCCGAACAGCATCTTCACCCAGCTTTGCCCGTAGCGCATCCACCGCGCGGCAAAGCTTTTCTTTTTTTGCACGACTGGCGGGGTCATTGTCAAAGAGCATCAACTGCTCGCGAGGATGTGGACTCAACCCTGTTACGCCAAAACCAATCAGGCGGACAGGTTGGATTAACTTTTCGACATCAAAAAGCTTGAGCGCCAGTGCCCGAAAAGAAAAGTCATCACACACCGGCACATCAAAGGGCGCTTGCCGCGTGATCGTCTTGAAATCCGACCAACGTAACTTGATACGTCCAGTCGTCACATAATAACCTTGGCGCCGCACACGCTGCCCCACATCATCGACCAGTCCGCGGATGATGTCGCGTATCTCTTCGCGATCCGAACAATCCGTCAGAAAGGTATATTCACGCGAAATACTTTTCTCAAAGTTATCGGTTTCAACTGCACGGCTGTCTTCGCCAAAGGCGAGCGCCATGATGTGCTCCATAAAACGAGTGCCAAAAAGTTTTTCCAGTTTTTGGGGATCGGCCTTCTGAATATCCGCGACCGTCTGATAGCCAGCACCTATCAGGGCTTCGCCCGTCACCTTACCGACGCCCCAGAGGTTGCCGACCTTCATCGCGCCTAGAAAACGGATGACGCCGCCACGCGTATTCGGCACGATAAAATAGCCATCCGGTTTGGCACGTTCACTCCCCAGTTTGGCCAAGAATTTGTTATGCGCCACACCCACGGAAGCCGCGAGATTGACCTCCTTGTGAATCAAAGCTCGCAATTGCTTGGCCATGGCTTCGCCTGAACCGAAGAGCGTATGCGCGCCAGTCACATCGATGAAGGCTTCATCACACGATACTGGTTCGATCAACGGAGAGAAGCGCTCGATAATCTCGAAGACCTTTCGGGAGGCTTCATCATAACGCGCCATGTCCGGCGGTAGAAAGACCGCATGTGGGCATCGGCGGTACGCTTCGCGGGAAGGCATGGCTGAGTGAATACCAAAAACCCGCGCTTCATAAGAACACGTGGAAACAACGCCCCGCTGATCAGGCGGGGAACCAACGACAACAGGCTTGCCGCGCAATTCGGGCCGGTCACGCTGTTCCACAGATGCAAAAAACGCATCCATGTCGATATGCAAGATACAACGGTCCATGATGAATCACCGCATGATTGACAGCACAGACTGCTTCCGAGCTTAAATCTGGAGCGGATCAAAGTCAGCGCGAGCCGCGGACTTCGGGGCTTGAGCCTGGGGCTGCTCTGTCTTGGGAGCTTCCTGCGTTTTCACGCCACTGCCACCACTCGACCCACCCCCGCCACCACCACCGCTGCCGGCTTTGACTGGCTTCGGAGCGAGCATACATCCCAGCACACGGCCAATGAGTTTGGGAGATTGCTCGGTGATCGCGAAAGCTAAACAAGCTTCAACAACCTTGTTCACGAGCTCCACACCAATCTCCTTATGGGCATTTTCACGTCCACGATATTGCAACGTAATCTTGACCTTGTCGCCTTCGTCGATGAAACTTTTAATCAGGCGCAGCTTATGTTCAAGATCGCCCGTATCTGTCGTGGCATGGAATTTGACTTCCTTGATCTGAACAACCTTCTGGTTTTTACGCGCCTGTTTGCGCTTAATGCTCTCCTCGTAGCGAAACTTGCCGTAGTCCATAATCTTACAGACTGGCGGTTCGGCGTTAGGAGACACTTCCACAAGGTCAAGTCCCTGCGCATCGGCCAGGCGTTGCGCTTCGCGCGTTGCCATGACGCCAAGCATCTGTCCTGCGGGGTCCAGCAGGCGAACCGTCTGGACTCTAATTTTGAAGTTTACACGAATGAATGAAGCGATAGCTCACCTCTGTACTAACGGCCGATTTCGCGGCCTTTTGTTTGTTGTTAATTTAGGCCTTCAAGGCCTCCTTGAAAAGTTCCTCAAAAGCTTCCAGAGTCATGGCACCCTTGTCGCCCGTCTCGCGGCTTCTGACAGACACCACGCCGGCTTCGACATCACGACCGCCAATCACAAGCATGAAGGGCACCTTCTCCATCTGCGCACGACGAATCTTTGCCCCCAGCTTCTCGTTGTCGGCATCAACGCCCACGCGCATGTCCTTTTCGCGCAACTTCGCGGCAAGTGCGTTCGCATGTTCGACTTGGCCAGATGTAATCGGCAAAATGCGCACTTGCTCAGGCGCAAGCCAGAGCGGGAACGCGCCACCATAATGCTCGATCAAGATACCAAAGAAACGTTCCAAGCTACCCAGCAGCGCACGGTGTACCATGTAGGGCTGATGCTCCTTGCCGTCTTCGCCGACATAAGTCATATCAAAACGCTCAGGCAAGTTGAAGTCAAACTGAATCGTGCCTAACTGCCACGGACGTCCCAGTGCATCCTTGATCTTGAGGTCAATCTTCGGACCGTAAAACGCGCCTCCGCCTTCGTCAACCTGATAGGCAATGCCTTCGGCTTCAAGCGCACTGCGCAGGGACGCCGTCGCCTGATCCCAGCGCTCCGGCAAGCCAACAGCCTTTTCCGGACGCGTAGATAGAAACGCCGTAATGTCATTGAACCCGAAACGGCGCAAAATGCGCAAGGCAAAAATAACGGTCTGACGGACTTCGCCTTCGATCTGTTCAGGAGTACAGAAGATATGAGCATCGTCCTGTGTAAAACCTCGAACACGGAGCAGTCCATGACGCACGCCTTCCTTCTCGTACCGATAAACTGTTCCCAGTTCAGCCCAACGAAGCGGCAAATCGCGATACGAATACTTGCGGGTCTTGTAAATCTGGATGTGGAAGGGACAATTCATCGGCTTCACATAATATTGCTCGCTCGATGTATGCGATCCTTCGCCCTCTTGCACGGTCATGCAAGGGAACATGCCCTCGCGATAGAAACTCAGATGCCCAGAAGTCTCCCACAAATGGGCACGCCCCACGTGTGGCGTGAAGACCATTTCGTAACCTGAACGATAGTGCTCCTTGCGCCAGTAATCTTCGATGGCCACACGGATGCGTGCGCCCTTTGGATGCCAATGCGCCAAACCGGGGCCTACGTCTTCGCTGATACTGAAGAGCTCCAGTTCCTTGCCGAGCTTACGATGGTCACGCTTTTTAGCCTCTTCAATACGTGCGAGCGTGGCATCCAAAGCCTCCTGGGAGACATCAGCCATACCATACAGACGCTGCAACATAGGATTCTTTTCGTCGCCGCGATAATAGGAACCTGCGATCGACATGATCTTGACTGCACCTACCTCTGAAGTCTTCGCCAGATGCGGACCGCGACAGAGGTCAACAAAATTGCCGCACTTATAAAGGGAAATAGCTTCGCCGTCGGGGATATCCGCCAGACGCTCAAGCTTATACGTCTGTCCAGCAAAGACCTTCGCGGCCTCTTCACGCGTGACTTCTAGGCGCTCAAAAGGCAAGGCGGCCTTGATCATCGACTTCATCTCCGCTTCAATCTTGGGGAAGTCTTCAGGAGCCAAGCGATGCTCCAAATCAAAATCATAATAGAAGCCATCTTCGGTCGACGGCCCTATATCCAGTTTCACATTCGGGAACAGACGGCAGACAGCAGACGCCATCACATGCGCCGCACTATGACGCATGACTTCAAGTGTATCCAATTTAAACCTCCTAGCTGAAGAACGTACAAATGTCCGCCAGCAATCAATAATGAAAGGGATTAGTGTCCCTTATCTGGGCTGTTTTGTCAACGGCAAAGCCATTTCAAAAAAATTATTGAATTGTGGGTTGCATCGGCAACGTGTTTCTACTTATAATAACATCTTGAAATTATTTCGTGTCGATTGTATGCATGGCGTGTCCCGCTCCATTGGGTGGAACGGGCTGCATCAAAAAACCAATAAGGAGGCATTATGTTGTTTGGTATCCAAGATCCCTGCGTAGCGGGTGCGTATCTGCTCGCCTTCTCCGGAGCCATCGTATGTGCAATCTATGGCATTGCAAACTGGAACAAGGGTGACGAGCCTGTCAAGCCAGAAGATGTGCAATGGGCTAAGGAAGAAAAAGAAGACATTGAAACAACACTGTAACGCATTACAAGAAAGGATCTTTTTTCATGGATATGTTCACCTTTATCGTTTTACTGGTCTATCTGCTGGCCACGGGTTATCTCGGGTATCTCGGGTATCGACAGACGAAGACCGCTTCGGACTACCTCGTTGCAGGTCGTAACGCCAACCCAGTCGTGATGGCTCTCTCCTACGGTGCCACCTTCATCAGCACCTCGGCTATTGTCGGATTCGGCGGTGTCGCTGCAAATTTTGGCATGGGGCTCCTCTGGCTGACCGTACTCAATATCTTCGTGGGTATCTTCATTGCCTTCGTCTGCTTGGGCAATCCGACGCGCCGCATGGGTCACCACCTCGATGCGCACACGTTTCCAGAGTTGATGGGCAAACGGTATAATAGTCGTTTCGTGCAAATTGTCTGCGCGTTGATTATATTCTGCTTCATGCCGCTTTACGCGATGGCTGTCATCATTGGCGGAGCTGAGTTCATCGGCCCAATCTTCCACATTTCCTACGATGCCGCGCTTTATGTCTTCGCGCTCATCGTGGCGGCGTACGTGATCGCAGGCGGTATCAAAGGAGTCATGCTGACCGACGCTCTGCAAGGCGGCATCATGTTGGTCGGTATGGTTGCCTTGCTCTTTATCACCTACTCTCAGCTCGGGGGCTTTACGGTCGCGCATCAGACCCTTACGGATCTCGGACCGCAGGTTCCCAAAGCGCTCCAAGCCATCGGACATCAGGGATGGACATCCATGCCTGTTTTCGGCTGGGCCGCGCCAGGCGCCCCTGCTGCTGAAGCCGCTAAGTTTAATTTGTGGTGGGTCATGGTCTCCACGATCGTTATGGGCGTGGGGATCGGTGTGCTCGCCCAGCCCCAGCTCATCGTGCGCTTTATGACCGTCAAATCGAAGCAGTCCCTGAACCGCGGGGTCGTGACAGGCGGCATCTTTATCTTTTTCATGACGGGCGTCGCCTTTGTCGTGGGCGCACTTTCGAACGCCTACTTTGCAAAACACGAGGTCATCCATTGCCAGATCGTAAATGAGAGCGTTCTTCTTGATCCAGGGGCAGACGGTAATGGCGTGCTCAAGCTGGCCGCCTTGGATGCTCCAGCGGATGTGACAAGCCGTTGCAAGGCCTTTGTGGCCTATAAGTTGCCCAACGAGAAGCCGGATGTCGCCCCCAATTATATTATCAAGACGCCTGGAACAAAGATCACCCGAGGTGCCAACGGCGAACTCGACACCATCACCCCTGGACTTATCGCGATCGCACGCACCGTTACTCTTGGAACTACCATGAAGGGAAACAGCGACACGATCATCCCGCGTTACGTCAACAGTGCGTTGCCCAAATGGTTCGGCGTGCTCTTCCTGTTGACCCTTCTTTCCGCAGCCATGAGCACCCTTTCGAGCCAATTCCACACCATGGGCACTGCGATTGGACGTGACATCTGCGAGCCGCTCTCAAGAGGCAATGCCGCTCGAACCGTCCTCATTACCCGGCTCGGCATCGTGATTGGGCTCGTGATCGCCATCGTTCTGGGCAAGTTGGTGCGTGGTAATATCATTGCCTTAGCCACAGCGATCTTCTTCGGTATCTGCGCGGCAACGTTCCTGCCCTCCTTCCTCGCGGGGCTCTTCTGGAAACGCATGACCAAGCCTGCGGCCTTGGCCTCCATGCTGACCGGATTTCTCATCAGCGCCTTCTGGTCTGTCTGCATCAATGCCAAGACCGCTGCAGGACTGGGGATTTGCCAGATGCTCTTCGGGAAGCCAACCCTGGTCTCCCCAGCATTCAGTGTGACGTGGGCTGTGGTCGATCCGATCCTGATCGCCCTGCCGATCTCCGCGCTGGTCGCAGTAGTCATCGCTTATCTCACCAAACCACTTCCCCCTGAACATATCGCTTATGTCTTCGGCGGAGCCAAGCCCAAGGCCTAAGACTAACTCAGGCAAAAATATAAGGCCTCCTGACGCTCTTGCGTCAGGAGGCCTTCGCATAAGGTCAACCCATCTTTAGTCGGTCGCTATTTCGATGCGCTTGCGTTCTGTCTTTGCCTGCTCTGTCTTGGGCAGGGTCAGGGTCAAGACCCCTTTCTTGAACTGCGCCTGCGCTTTCTCACGATCGACTCCATTCGGAAGCGCGAATGACCGGCTGAACTGGCCATAACTGACTTCCGAGAAGTGATAGTTTCTCTTCTTTTCCTCCTGTTCTCTACGTTTCTCACCTCGGATGGTCACACTATCGCGCTCGACATTGACCTCGATATCCTTCTCGTCAAGACCCGGCAATTCGGCCTTGATCCTAAACTCCTCTTCTGTTTCGGAGACTTCGAAATTCGGGGAGTCAAACCACGGGGTTTCGGCCGCTCTCATGATATGAAAGGGGCTCTCTCCCAATAAACCTCCAAAATCAGCAAAGAAGTCGTCAAACAAACTGTTCATTCTTCGCTGCAAGGTGGCAACCTGATCTTCTTTACCACCCAAACGTTCTACGCTTGAATCTTTCTTTCTCCATGGAATAATGTCTTTCATATTACGCTCCTTTCCGCATGATGGCCTTTTGCCTTTGGTTGTTTGATTGTTTCTCTAATATTATTTAAGCATCAAGAATGCCAAAAAATGGCTTTAAAAAGTAAGGATTTGAAAATCAAGCAGTTAGTGTTTTGAGCCCAGAAACACCTGCTGAAATGGCGTGACAAGAATTCACAGAAGTGCCTTCACACATGAGTCGTTTTGACTCGCTGGAAAGGCCGGTGTGCCCGTACTCTCCGAGCGGCACGTTCTTGTGGAAGGTCGCCTCTGTGGTAAAAAATTGAAGTTCTCGACTCGGTCAGTAACCGATCAGGGCTCGGAGTTCGTCGATATGTTTTTCGTAGATGCCGCGCGGATCGGTTTTATATTTCTTACAGAGAGCTGCGGCTGTGCCGGTGGCGATACCCATCTGGCCAGTGGTCTTCATGACACGCGGTCCGCCGAGCCCGACATGCGAACAACTGAAACAGCGGCCCGCCATCATCAGGTTGGGGATGTTCTTGGAGTAGAGTGACCGGAAGGGAATGTAGTATGTAGGCGTCTTCATGAAGAGCGCGTGAGAGAGGTAGTCGTAAGGCTCGCTTTTATAATAAGCCTTCTGGACGTGCACATCGAGTTCGCGGGTCTCTTCCGCCACGCTGTCCACAAAATTGGTACCTGAAACCGCATCTTGCATGGTGAAGATATAATCCCCCATCAAGCGGCGCGATTCGCGCTTACCGCCGACATACCCAACAAAGGCGAGGGATATATTGGCATTCTTCGCGTTGCGCTTGACGTTGCGGAAGGTACCGTAGATGGCGCAGAGCAGATGGTCGCGGATCGCTTCCGCGTCGTCGATCTGATTGATATGATCTGCCGAATACTCCCAATACCATTCGCCGTTGATTGTTGTTCTGTCCTTGGCTATGTCCATGGCCCAGGGCGTCAGGGGAAAGGTGGAAGCTTCCCCATCTTTTTTTGTGTTCCACAGCAAAGAGGTCCCCATGACGCGGTTGTCTGCTTTCTTGGGGGACCAAAAATCGCCATATTTATCCCAGGCTTCATTGTGTTGATCAGCAGGCTCACGACCATAACGATATTCCGCGCCGGCCCAAAAGCCGATCCAGCCGTCTCCTGTGCTGTCCACAAAAACAGGCGCCTTGAAGCGACGGGTTTCACCGGTTTCAATATGCCGAGCGTCGACAGCGAGAATCCGCTTGCCATCCATGACGGTCCCGTACGCGCGCCATCCCAAAAATTGCTTCACGCCCTTGGCGGCATCTAAGGTCTTGTGACGCTTGAGGGTATCCGGGATGGACTCTGCGGAGCCATTGGCCCAATGTTTGGAATAAATACCTTGGAGAAGCGCCTCGCCCTTGCCCGAGATGCCGATCGTGTGGACACGCACCTCGCTGCTGGCGCAGCCGCCGAGGAGCGGGCGGTCGTGGATAAGCGCAACGGTGAGCCCCTGTTTTTCAGCGGCGAGGCTTGCCGCGCATCCGGCAATGCCGCCACCGACCACAACAAGGTCAACGCTCTCTGTTATTTTAGGAACTGCCGGTGTACCCAGCAGAACATCCCGCCAGGTGCGCATGGACTTGAGGTCGTTCGGTGGCAGGAAGGTGGCATCCTTGGTGAAGAAGAGCGCATCGCAGCGTCCATCAAAGCCTGTCAGATCCTTCAGTGCGATCTCACAGGACGTTACACGAATCTCAACGTTTCCGCCCTTTTGCCACGTCCATGCAGGGATAGTTCCGAAGATAGTTTCGACAGGGTTACCGTTGAGGACGACCTTAAATCGACCAGGCGCTTCCCAGTTACCCGGTTTCCAGTTTTTCGTGCGGACCCACATCGTATAGCTTCCTGTCGAGGGGAAAGTAACCGAGGTCTTTGCATCGGCCACGGGTTTGCCCATACCATGTGCGAGCAGATAGGAGGAACCCATGGTGTCCATAAACTGCTGGTCCACAACCCAGCCGCCTTTGTCCTTAAAGTTTTCAGCCTCGACCAATACCTGATCTATTGCCTGAAGTTGAAGACAAGCCCAACCCAGCATGCCCGCGATGACAGCCCAAAACTTGTTATTGATAACCATATTCTCTTCTCCCCTTTTCAAATATGCGTAAAACTATATACATTTTGGGCAGTGTTGTCCACTTGTTCGCAAGAGGAATATGGTTTTATGCTTTGATTCATGCACCAGAGATGGTATAGTCGAATTAATAATTAAAGGGGGGAAAGATGGAACGAAGAAGCATACTGACCATGCTCTTCTTTGTCGGGGTACAGGCTTTGAGTGGAGCGGCTTCTGCGCAATCCACGCAGGTCTGGTGGAAAGCTATCCTAGACAAAGACGGCGCATGGGTCGATCAGAACATTGTCAAATTGTGTTCAACACCTGAAACGCTTGTGGAAGTCGAACGCGAACGGGCTTTGCGTATTTGGGACAGCAGAACCTGGATCCCTAAAGGCGGCGCCTTGGAACTTGCGAAGCGCTATGTCAGCAAGATGCCTGACGAGATCAAAAAGAAGGCCTCGCCTCTGATCAAGGATGGCATGAGCGTTGACCAGGCCGAACAGGTGCGTGAGTGGTTCTATCTCTGGCAAGCGCGTGAACGCGCAGCTCTTGCGCGAAGGACAATCGATTTTGTCAAGGCGTCCGGGGGTGAACCGCCACCCAGTTCTGTCAAGGCACTGGATGAGGTGGAAAAAGAAATACAGGCAGCATCCGAGGGAGCAATCGTCCCTAAGGGAAGCGAGCTCTTCCGACGCGTCTTTGCCATGCGTCGCGCGATCCTCTTTGCACATCCAGCACTGCAGTTTGAAAAACTCCTGATCAATAAAAATCCGCCGACCAGTTTCAGTCACAACTGCGACCAGTATCGCTCAGCCATGGCCCGGAACGGTCTCGGCCCTGCGATCCTCAGCGACTGGAAGACGGCTACGCCCAAAACCGTCCAGCTCTTCGCCGGCAAACTGCCCGAGGGCGCTTTTCAACGGCCCGCCCTTTCGTATGATGCCACGCGCTTTGTCTTTGGCTTTGCACCAAGCAAGCCCAAGGCCAATGAACGCGCCTTCTTTCTGTATGAAGCTCAGATCGACGGCTCCTCCCTGCGGCAACTCACAGGGACCACGCGTGATCCCTTTGCTACCTGGCAGGGACGTAAAACCGTGCCTGTCGAGGACGAGGACCCGTGTTATCTGCCGAACGGCGACATCGTCTTTGTCTCCTCGCGTTCGCAGAATTTTGGCCGGTGTCATGGCGGACGCTTTACGCCCGCCTATATGCTCTACAAGTGCGACAAGGACGGAAACGACATTGAGCAACTTTCGTATGGCGTTGAGAATGAGACTACGCCGAGCGTCCTTCACGACGGACGCATCATCTATACCCGTTGGGAATATGTGGACCGCCACGAGATGGAATTTCACAAATTGTGGTGGAAGCGTCCAGATGGTTCCATGGTCTCGCACTATTTCGGTAATGACATGATCAATCCGCTCATGATTTCTGAGGCACAGGCGATTCCAGGTTCGACACGCATTATCGCGAACGCCATGGGGCATCACAATTTTCATTACGGCACGATCGTCAAGATCGACACGAGTAAGGGAGAGAATGGGCAAGAAGCCATGACCCGCATTACGCCTGAAGTCCTCTTCGCGGAATCCAATGAATGCGGCTACAATACGTATGCGCAATATTGCATGCCGTGGCCCTTGACTGAAAATCTGATCTTTGCGACCTACTCGCCGACGGATGTGCCAGGCATGGGAAGGCCACCTGCTTTACCTTATATCATTATGCTCGTGGATGATTTCGGCGGACGCGAACCCATCTATATTGACCCCGACAATGCTTGCTTCTCGCCGCTTCCGATTGTCGCACGCACGGCACCCGCCATCTTGCCAGACCAGTTGCCGCCGAAAAAATCGCTGAAGGGCAAAAATGCGGAAACAGGCGTTTTTATGATTCAGGATGTCAACCTCACGCGCAACGATCCTGAGAAGAAAATAAAGCCAGGAACCATTAAATATCTACGTTTCAATGAAATCTATGTGAAACCTATCCCCAGCAGTGGAAGAATCAGCAAGGATGTACCCAATGGCGCACCCAAACGTATTTTGGGCACTGTACCTGTTGAATCGGACGGCTCGGTATCGGTGCGCGTCCCGTCTGGTATGCCCTTGCAGATTCAAGCCCTCGACGAAGAGTTTCGGGCCGTGCTGACGGAACGGAGTTTCTCCTATCTGCATGCTGGCGAGCGTCGCGGCTGCGTGGGTTGCCATGAGCCGGTCGGAACGGCGTTGAAACCAAACAAAGATCTCTTCACCCGCTCACCGCGTGATCTCACGCCTGTGCCAGGTCAAGATGATGGGGAGGGGGTCAGCTTCCTCAAGATGGTTCAACCTGTGCTCGACCGAAATTGCATCTCTTGTCATGGACTCTCAGATAACCCGCCGAAAGGCATCAACCTGATCCCCTCGCCTGGAAACGACTGGCCCTCCTCTTACCTAGCCTTGCTCGCCTATACAAAAACGATTGGTAATAAGGGCAGTTCGCACGGTGAAACCAAGAACATCAGCCGTCCTTATGATTACTATGCGCTGGGCGGCAAGTTCATCACGACGTTCACGGAGAAGCACAAGGACAAGAAGCTGTCTCTGGCCAAAGGCGATTTTCAGCGGATTATCAACTGGCTCGATGTGAATGCGCAATGCTACGGCACCTTTAATCACAACCGCACGGAGTACTATACGATCAATCCTGGTGCAGAAAAAACGTTGCGCGAGATGATCAAAGTCAAGTTTGGCAAGGCGCTTGCCGAGCAACCCATCTGCGCACTGGTCAATGGCGCACGTCCATCCGAAAGCCGCATCCTAATGGCCCCCCTTGCCTTAAAGGCAGGTGGCTGGGGACAGAACGTCGTCTGGAAGAGCAAGAGCGCCTCAGAGTACAAAAAATTTGCTGCTGCGGTAGAGGAGCTCTTTACCTATCCCGATCCTGTCGTACAGGGCACGTGCGGATTTGGGCATTGCCGCTGTGGTTCCTGTTGGGTACTCGCGGGCCTCGAAGACAAAACGGTACAGCCGAAAAAGGGGCTCGACTTGCCGAAATACGATTCTAAGCGGCTCAGCATCGCAGGCGTGGATTGCGCCACGAGCGGGGATCCGGCCACGCGTGCGCTGGATGGAGACGAAAAAACCTTCTGGCATACCACGTGTGGCGATAAAGCAGGCCCTTATCCCCATTATATTTCCATGAAACTCCCAGTAGAAACTGAAATCGCCGGACTATTTGTGAAGAATCGCAGCGACGGCTGTGAAAATGGCTTCATCAAGAAATATCGTGTCAGCACGAGTGCAGACGGAACCAAGTGGCTTCCTGTGACCGAAGGCAAGCTCAACAAGACGCCGCAAGAGCAGCGTATCGTCTTTGATAAACCTGTCAAAGCGAACTTTGTGATGCTTACGGGTCTCAGTGAGTGGAATGGACAACCTTTTGCGTCCATCGCGGAGATGGGCGTCTTAATGAAGAAATAAGTTTCGAATGTGTTTCAAATCATGAAGGAGGGAGAATACGTATGAAGGATATTATGTTTTCACGCAGGACGTTTTTGGGTGGGACAGTGGCACTCGGGGCTGCGTCTTTGATTCCGGCGAGAGCTTTTGGAGCGGTCGCCAAGCCGGACTCCCTGTTCGGCGGGGTTCAGATCGGAGCCATCACATACAGCTTCCGGTCGATGCCCGGCGGTGCTGAGGCGGTGCTTCAACACGTCCTCAACAGCGGCCTCAGTTCAATCGAGCTGATGGGTGATGTGGTCGAGAAGTATGCAGACGGATCCCTAGAAAAGGTTGCGCTCCTTCGCAAGATGTACCAAGACGCAGGCGTTGGCATCCACATCGTCAAGTTCGGTAACATCGGCGATGCGAAGGTTACCGATGAAAAAAATGAATACTACTTCAGCGTGGCCAAGGCACTCGGTGCCACGTGCATCACACGCGAAATTTCTGAAGATGCGGCTAAGCGACTCGGGCCGATCGCGGACAAGCATGGCATCAAGATCGGCTTCCACAACCATACGCAAATTAACGCGAAGACCTACGACGGTCCGATTCTGTCTTACGGTAAATGTCTGGCCATCAATCTGGACATCGGTCATTACGTCGCGGCAAATGACGATTCAGTGTTGGCGATCGTCGAGAAGTACCATGACCGTATCTTCAGCCTGCACCTCAAGGATCGAAAGAACAAGGCTGGCAAGGGTGCCAACATGCCGTTTGGTCAGGGGGATACGCCAGTTCCGGCGGTGCTGCAATACCTGAAGAAGAACAAGCTGCCCATCTTCGCAGACATTGAGTTGGAGTACCCGGTTCCCGCAGGCTCCGATGCGGAGAAGGAAGTCGCGAAATGCGTCCAGTTCTGCAAGCAGGCTTTGGCATAGTTCTACATGTTATGATTTTAAACATTGTGAATTAATCAAAGGTGAGCGCTATGAATCAAAAAAAATATGTTTTCACTGCAATGGTCTCGGTTCTGCTGGCATTTTCCATGAGTGCAGCGGATTGGACGACGTTTCTCGGCCCCAAGCGCGACGGGATTTCTCCTGACACGGGACTGCTCAAAACATGGCCTGACACAGGTCCTGTTCAACTCTGGAAAAATACGAACATCGGTCCGGGCTGGTCCTCAGTCGCTGTGGTCGGTGATCTTCTCTACACCACAGGAAACGAAGGCGAAAACCAGATGCTGATTTGCCTCGATGTCAAGACTGGCAAGGAGGTCTGGCGCGCCGCACAGGGACCGAAGTCAAATCATCAGAAGTATGGAGGCGCCCGCGCCACGCCGACGGTTGATGGCGACCGCATCTATCTCACAGGAGGCAATGGTCGCGTCACGTGTCAAAGCTCGAAGGACGGTAAGGTGATCTGGAAGATGAACATGAACACCGACTTCGCTGGCAAGGTCGGCGGCTGGCAATATGCGGAGAGCGTCACCATCCTCGACAAGCTCGCGATTGTTGTCCCCGGCGGCGCTCAAGGCGTCGTGGCGCTCGACAAGATGACCGGTTCAAAGGTGTGGAGTTCCGGCGCGGCCTTGACAGCTGGATACTGTTCACTGGTGCCCATCACGGTTGGCAAGGATACGATCCTGGTGACGGGTTCGCAGAGCGGCCTGATCGCCATCGATCTTAAGACTGGCAAGGAGATCTATCGCAACCCCTTTGCCGCGAATAACACAGCCAACACGCCGACGCCTGCTTATTCCGATGGTTATCTCTTCTGGTCGGTGGGCTACAACAAGGGGAGCATCTGCCTGAAGGTCACGAATGCAAACGGGACGTGGAACTTTGAAGAGGCCTGGAAGTCAGGGGAATTCGGAAGCCATCCCGGTAACTTTGTCGTTGCCCACGGTCAAATTTATGGCAAAGGCAAGCGTGGCTTGACCTGTCTGGACCTAAAGAGCGGGCAGACACTCTGGAACACGCCTGGCTATGCAGGACAAGCCACCTTTGCGGACGGCATGGTCTATGCCTTTGCCGATCAGGGCGGCAAGTTGTCGCTGGTTGAGCCGGCCGCCGGCGAGGGGCGCATCAAGGGCAAGATTCAAGTCGAAGGCACGGGCAGTAGCTGGTCGCATCCCGTTGTCATCAATGGACGCCTCTTTGTACGCTACGACACCAACCTCTACTGCTTCGACGTCAAAGCGAAGTAATTACCGCTTCGCTTTCGACAGTCGTCGAATGGTTTCCGCTTCGCTTCAACGAGCCTTATTTCGTGATTTCAACTTAAGCGTTAAACGTTGGGTATTAAAAGTTAAATATTCAAACGCTCAACGTTTAACTTTTAACTCCTAATTGAGAAAGTTACTCCTCAGTTTGTTCCCGGGGAATGTACTGCAGACTGCCACTGAGCCGCCCTGGGCGGGGCACTTACTATTTAACAAATTTCTTCGCGAAATCGCGGACGGAGTGGACGGGTACGTCTCGATATCACCCATCAGAACGTTCGGATAGTATTGGCGTACAAGGGCGATGAACTGGGCTGTCTCTTGCACGGCGTAGTCGTCTGCCTTTTTGAGGGATCGCCTTACACACAAGAGAGGTTCATTGTACTCCTTGTCCAAGGTCCCGCCGGTCGCAAATAGGACAATCTACATTTTCTTACTTTTTCGCGCCTGTTGCAGGTATGGGTTCGGACTTCACGCCTAACGCACGGAGGATGTTTGGCAGGATGATCTGTTTGCAACCCTCAGCATTTGGATGGATGCCGTCAGGGACAAGCGCGGTGAATTGTTTTGGATCGGCTTTCAGAATCTTCTGCCAGTCTGGATAATGGTCGATGAGCATCAAGCTCCGCTCGGCTGCCACATCGCGAACCATCTGGTTATAAGACTCAATGTCAGGTCGCGCGGTCAAATGATTGCCGATTGGCGGATTCATCACCATGAGGATGATCTCACATGTCTTATTTGTCGCAAGAAGGCGATCAACCATGTTGAGTAGATTTGAATGCGCTTGCGGCACGGACACCTTATATTTTGAAAAGGCATCGTTGATGGAGAATTCGATAAAGACTGTATCGGGCTGCTTGCTAATCACGCGGGTGTTAAGATTGTCAACGCCCCACTTCGAACACATGCCGCTACCCCCGCTGTTGATCACGGTTGGCAATCCAGGATAGTGGCGTTTCAATTCCGTCGAGAGTTGTCCCACCCAGGCGCCACCTGCGGTCAGGCTCGTCCCGTACGTTACCACGGTCTGCTTCTTGCCTGCTTCCAGATTGGAGACCAGCTTACTCTTCTCAGCGGCTTGACTGT
This sequence comes from bacterium, assembly GCA_037133395.1. Taxonomy (GTDB): domain Bacteria; phylum Verrucomicrobiota; class Kiritimatiellia; order RFP12; family UBA1067; genus CAIZQW01. Next base: position 32,256 of record JBAXOG010000007.1, read on the forward strand.
TGGTTGAAGAGGAGAGAATAAGTACAGCACCTGCTGCTATGGTCATCCATGGATTGAAGTTTGTCATCATTTATTTCTTTCGTGCATTGGTTTTATGAGGCAGTGCGATGTCCTTTAAGGTCAGGGGCACGGTTATGATGGCTTTGGGTGTCGGCACGCAGACGCGAAGGCTTGCGTTTTCCGGCAGAGATCCTGGGTAGGTGTAGGTGGTTGTGTTTCCCATCGTCATGGTATTCGCCGCGGCATCCCATTCTTTGCCGTTGGCATCCACAATCTCGAAATAGAAGAGTTTGGCTAAGGGGTCGTTGACACGCACAACCACGCTGTGTTTGCCACTGGTTTTTTTCGTGGACACACTCATCTTGATTTGCGCCGCACGCAGCGTTGGATCTGCCAGTTCGACATCAAGCTGTGCGGCAATACGTGTGAAGGTCAGGAGGCACATGGGATCATGCACTGGCGTGAGGATTTCTAGGCGGCCCGTGAGCTCTTTAACCGTAGCGGCTTGTTGGGCAGGAAGATCCAGAATGAGTTGCATGCCCGGAGGAATCTTGGGGTCATAGACGAGGGGCGTCCACGTCTGATTAGTCTGGGTGAAATCTTGATCTTTCAGAATCAGGTTCTTGCCTTTATTATCCACCGCCTTGTCCAATACGCAACGCATCCCTTTTATTTCACGGAGATCTTTCCCGTAAAGATTTAACTCCACAACAAGATTTCCTGGGCAAGGGTCATCTGTCGGGATGTTTGCTTTGATCTGAATATCGGTGGGCCGAGCATTAACAAGTGTCGCCATCGTCAAGAGAGAAAGGATTGCCATTTTTTGTACATTCATTTCTTCGTCCTATCAGTTTTCTTGCATGCCGAATCATTGATTAGGCCCGATGCAATGGGGCGATCAACAGAATGAATCGAGATGATATACCTTTTCTGATAATGCGTCAATGGCGTTTCCCATGATTTTACCCTTGCTTCTCATGCAAAATATAAGTAAGGTAAAAAAGTTCTAAAATTTGGGAGGCATAAAATGCTTAAGTTGAGAAGCGTCATGTTAATGGTCGTAACAATGGGTGTCATATTGTCTTGCGGGACAGTCTTGGCACAGGGGAAAGAAATGGCCTTATTTCTTTTGATCGGCCAATCGAACATGGCGGGCCGCGGGGCGATTAAGGAGCTGGGCAGTCCTGTGGGGAAGAACGTCTGGATGCTCAATAAATCAAATGAGTGGGTCATTGCGAAAGCGCCGGTCCATTTTGATAAGACAGTGGCAGGAACAGGATTGTGCGAGGAATTCGCACGCTGCTATGAGAAGGCCCATCCAGACAAGACAGTAGGACTGATCCCGTGCGCGGTAGGAGGCACATCAATCGACAAGTGGGGCCCTGAGAGCGCGCTTTACAAGCAGGCTGTTAAACGCGCAAAGATCGCGATGAAGAATGGAAAGATCGAAGGTATTCTGTGGCATCAAGGCGAAGGCAACTCCAAGGACAGCGCAACCACTTATGGAGGAGCGCTCAAGGTTCTCATGGCAGACCTTCGCAAAGAGCTAAATGCCGAAGACGCCCCTGTTGTCGCAGGAGAACTCTTGTCCAAGTTTACAGCCTTCAATAAGATGCTTCCAGAGGCGATCAAGGGTATCCCCTTGTGTGGCATTGCTTCCGCAAAGGGACTAAAGGACAAAGGCGACAATCTTCATTTCAACTCCGACGCTCTCAATCTTTTTGGAGCGCGATACTTCGAGATCTGGACTTCGCTTAAAAAATAGCCAAGCTTATTGCGCTTTGGCGACTTCGACAATGACCTTCTGCTTGTGGCCACACCGAGGACATTTCCATTCCTGTGAGTAAGGCTTTTCTGTGGTCGGTGTATCAATCTCGATCTCTGTCGTGTAACCGCACCTACCACATTTGATCTTAATCCGCGTTTTCTTCTCATTGGAATCGATCACCGTAGCCCCTGTGGCCTTGAAGCGTGAGGCAGCCGCATTGGGGAGGGGCGGCGTATCCATCTGGCAAGAGGTGAGCAATGAAACTGCAGGTAAGATCATCAATGAACTTATGAATAGACGACGTGATGTCATAACGAATCTCCTTTGTTTTAAATTCTACTCTTCGTTAGGTTCAGATTCAAGACAACAATTGCAATATGATACACGGTCGTGGTATAGTCAAAACTCATGAACATACACATGAAACTGTTGCGCACACGTATCATTAACTTATTCATTGCTGGGTATACTTGCCTTGTGGGGGCCCTGCTTGCTCACGCAGGAGAGTTAAAAGGAGAGAAATGTATGAACACTTCGTACCGAACATTGACTCCCGAGGAAGAACGCGTCATTGTGAACAAAGGGACTGAAAAGCCCTTTACAGGAAAATATGAGACCTTTACAGGAGATGGCATTTATACGTGCAGGCGCTGCGGCGCTGCCCTCTATCGCTCAGAGGACAAGTTCAAAGCCGAATGCGGCTGGCCAGCTTTTGATGACGAGATTCCCGGTGCGGTGAAGCGTAACATCGATGCCGATGGACGCAGAACCGAAATCCTCTGCGCCATCTGCGATGGTCATTTAGGGCATGTGTTTAGCGGCGAAAAATTGACGCCCACCAACACCCGTCATTGCGTGAATTCCATCTCCATGGATTTTGTCGCAGCAGAGGATATCGACAAGACCTTCAAGCGCGCCATCTTTGCCGGCGGCTGCTTCTGGGGCGTAGAGTACTATCTGCAAAAATCCAAAGGCGTGATTGCCGCAGTCAGCGGCTACACGGGCGGCACGGTTGAGAATCCGACCTACGAGGAGGTCTGCAGCAAGAAGTCAGGACACATCGAGGCTGTTGAAGTGCTCTATGATCCGAAGCAAACCAATTACGAAAAGCTGGCGCGACGCTTCTTTGAAATTCACGATCCTACGCAAGTCGACCGTCAAGGACCGGATATCGGAGAGCAGTACCGCTCGGCAATCTATTATGGAAATGCCGAGGAAAAGGTTGTAGCTGAAAAGCTGATCCAGCTCCTGAAGGGTAAGGGGTATAACGTGGTCACACGCGTGCAACCAGCAGTCCGCTTTTGGAAGGCCGAAGGCCGGCATCAGGACTATTACTTCAAGACTGGCAAGCACCCCTATTGTCATCTGCCTGTCGATCGTTTCGAAACAGCCAAGGAGTAGAGGATTAATCACATGAAACATCAGCCATTAGGAGGCTTCATTATGGCCATGTTATTGGGGGCGAGCCTGCCATCGGGCGCGCAACAGCCCAATCGGAGGGCGCTGCCTGTGGGTGTCACGGTGCAGAAAGATCTCGCGTATGTCCCAGGCGGGCACGAACGGCAGAAGCTTGATTTATATCTGCCGAAGGAAGCCAGCAAACCTTTGCCGGTCATTGTCTGGATCCATGGCGGCGGCTGGCAGGCGGGAAGTAAGGAGAACAATCCGCTTCTCGCATATGCAGGCAAAGGATATGCCGTTGCAAGCATCAACTACCGTTTGAGCCAACACGCGGTCTTCCCTTCGCAGATCGAAGATTGCAAAACCGCTATCCGCTGGTTGCGCGCACATGCGAAGACCTACAATCTGAATCCGAGCAAAATCGGCGTGGCAGGCTCTTCGGCGGGCGGACATCTCGTGGCCCTGCTGGGAACCGCCGGCGAGGTCAAAGAACTTGAGGGTAAAGAAGGAAATCTGGATCAATCGAGCCAGGTGCAATGTGTCGTCGACCTTTATGGGCCGACAGACTTTAGCACCATGGGCGGTGCACACCGTGAGCCCAACTCTCCGGAGTCCCGTCTGATTGGAGGACCCGTCACCGAAAACAAGGACAAAGTCCAACGCGCAAGCCCAATGACCTACATTTCTAAAAACTGTCCGCCGTTTCTTATTCTCCACGGGGACAAGGACAAAGTGGTCGCCTACGCTCAGAGCGTTGTCTTCCTGGACGCGCTAAAGAAGGCAGGTATTGACGCGACACTCATTACGGTTCAAGAGGGCGGTCATGGCGGACCGGGCTTCACCACGGGTGAAAATGAAAAGCAGATCGAATTGTTTTTTGAGAAACACCTCAAGAGCGATGCACCCGACAAGAAACAACCCGAGGGCAGGACACGGGTCACGAATCAGCCAGCGCCGACCGTAGCCTTGGGAGGAATGGCACCTGACTTTGAGTTGCCGCGACTCGACACCGTCTTAAAGGGCAATCGTTCAAGCCAAGCGCTGGAAACCGTCAAGCTGTCGTCCTTCCGTGGCCAGCAGCCGGTCATGGTACTCTTCTCGAGCTTTACTTGACCCCCTTTCCGTTCCCAGGCTGAGGCCGTGGGATCCTTGTACCGGGCGTACAAGAACAACGTTCAATTCCTCCTCGTGTATGTCAAAGAAGCGCATCCTGCGGACGGCTGGCAAATGGAGGCGAATCGGCGCTCAGGCGTCATTTATAACACGCCAACCACCCTGCAAGAACGTGCACGCGTGGCGAGCGACTGTGTCAAGACGTTGAAATTCGACTTCCCCTGTCTGCTGGATGATATGCAAAACAGCGTCCAACAGATATATCAGGCCTGGCCTGCAAAGACATGCCTGGTGGATAAAGAGGGCAAAATCATCTATGTGACCAAGGGGAGTCCGCGAGGTGTCAACGCACAAGAGCTGGAAGCGGAATTAAAGCGTTTAGTGAAAGCTGAATAAAAGGGAGCCATTCAGATAACACGAGATTTTGCGTTGCTTACTTCTCTCTTTTGCCTTTCCTTTTATTTTTCTTTACGCCGGGTTCAGGGCCGTCGTTATCTTTTTTCATGGCATGCCCGCCGCCCCAGAGGGCAGGGACATTCGACTTGTCCCACTCCGCCCACTTGGCTTGAAGCTCCTTGACTTTGTCCGGCATAGCCTTGGCAAGGTCTTTGCTTTCGCCAATATCTTTTGATAAATCGTAGAGTTCAAAATCCGTGACGCCATCTGTTCCGACGGTGCCAGGCGCGATGTTGACGTCATAGCGCACGAGTTTATAGTTGCTATCGCGAATCGCCATCTGCTTGCCAAAGCGCCAGCAGAGCGTCTGATGTGGCACCTCCTTCTTGTCGCCTGCCAGATACGGGAGCAGCGGAACACCTTCGAGCTTGTCCAGTGAGGAACCTGCAAGAGCTGCAAAGGTCGCGGTCAGGTCGAGCTGGATCACAGGGTTCTCATAGATGCCCGGCTTAATGGTTCCAGGCCAGCTCATGACAAAGGGGACGCGGATGCCGCCTTCAAGCGTGGTGCGCTTGGAGCCTCTCAGCGGCGCATTGACAGAGCCATTGATGGTGACACCCTTCATGACCGGCCCACCGTTGTCGCTGATGAAGGTAACGAGCGTGTTCTTGTCCAGTTGATCATCTTTTAATTTCTTGAGGACCACACCGATGGCGTCATCCATGGCGGACATCATGGCGGCATACGTGCGGCGCTGGGTATCTTGGATATGTTTGAATTTTTCAAGGCGGTCTTCGGTTGCCTGCATGGGCGTATGCACGGCATTAAAGGCGAGGTAGAGGAACCATGGCTTGCCTTTGTTCCGGTCGATGAAACTGACGGCTTCGCGACCAAATGCATCGGTTGAATAGCCGATTTCCTTGACAGGTGCATTGCCACGAAGGTAGTTGCCGGCATCTTTATAACTGTTCGCGCCACCCAAGAAACCAAAGAACTCATCAAAGCCACGCTTCATCGGTCGCATCTCAGGAGCCGCACCCAGATGCCATTTTCCGACAAGAACTGTAGTGTAGCCGGCTGCCTTCATACGATCCGCCAGCGTCGTCTCAGTGAGCGGCAAGCCTTGATCACCGCCGCCCGGATTGAACTCATGCCCGAATCGCGTCTGGTAACATCCTGTCATCAATCCAGCGCGCGTGGGAGAACAGTAGGGACCTGTCACATAGCCATTTGTAAATTTCACACCTGAGGCCGCCAGCGCATCCAGGTTGGGCGTGGGAATATCTTTACAACCGTGGAAACCGACATCCGCGTATCCCATGTCATCACCGACAATCATCAGGATATTCGGTTTCGCCGCATTCGCCCCTATCGCCAGTGCGCAAACAATCCCCAGTGTCCCTGCTCTTAATAGTGTCATGGTTCTCCTTGTTGTGTATTTAAAAACGAACCAGCGTTCTTAATTATTGCCACTGTTAAAAAATGCGTCATGGCAGACCCTATTGAAAAGCGGGATTTCGATAACTAAAGACTTTTATGAGGATGTTTCCCTGTCACTCACAATTGGACATTACCCATATTTAATGAAAGGCTTCGCTTAATACATATTCGGTTTCGTCTTTCCACGCGGCATCGATCATCGCTTGTGGCGCGAGCTTAATGAAGAGCCGACGCGCCACCATCTTCTTTTGACCGAGCGGCGATACCAAGCGGTCTAGCCAGTGCGACGGCAAGCGGCGCATCACTGCCACCAGTTCGTCCACGATGTCCAACGGAAATTTCTCGCTGACATTCAGTACGAACTGCCATAAAATGTGCGGCTCGCGCTCCACAGAGGCCTTGATCGTCTCGATGATGCGCGGCACCTGTTCATACGCGAAGTCAAAGTAGAGCGTCACACGGTTCTTCTCTTCCGTCCTTCCGTCCTTCTCTCCTTCTGTCACACGCCTGGGATTAAATAACCCAGCAAGCCGCTTGCCCACAAAGCGTGGCGTCGGCGAATCAAAGCCGCCGAGCATCTCGGCGGCAATCCCTTCGACCTCTGCCAGTTGCTTAAAGGAAAGCGTGTCCGTTGCCAGCACGCGATAGGGTGGCAAAGGTTGTGCGCGCAAGCCTAACTCTTTTGCGCGGTCACGCAATTCCGTTCCGGGCAGCAGGAGGGTTGGCAAAAATTGCGGATGAATAGCATCACCCCAACGCGCTAACCAGTCAATGGAGCGCTGCATATCCTGGGCGTCCTGCGCAGGCAACGCATACATGAAATCAACCGTCGGCTTGATGTTGTGACGGAGCAGGGCTTCAATACCGCGCCAGACCTTCTGCTCATTCAGCGGACGATGAATAATGCGGAGCACCTTAGGGTCTGTGCTCTGCACGCCCACCTCCGCCTCTGTGATGCCGGCTTGCGCCATGAGCTTAGCTTGCTCATCCGTCAGTGTATCCGCGCGGATCTCAACAAAGAAAGCGATCTTTTTATCGCGATTGACGCGACGCAACATCTTAAGCATCTCATCAAAGCGCGGATGCGCATTAAAGGTAGGATCAACAAGGCGGATCTCCTTTGCTCCGCGCTTGCGCAAGATGCGGATGCGTTCCGCAACACCGGCCGGCTCCAGACAGGTGGTTGTGCTGCGCCTAAGATTATAACAGCAGAAGGCGCACTTCATGGGACAGCCACGATTGGTTTCCAAATACGCCATACCCCAAGCATCCGGTTTATTGATCAGGTGATCGGGCGCAGGCAGCGCATCAACAAGTCGGATCGGCTTTGCCTCGCTTGCTCGATAGATGCGGGTTGCCGAGCGATCCTTTCGAAAATGATTTAAGATCTCAGGAAAGAGCGGTTCGCCCTCGCCGATGCAGAGCGCATCTGCAATGGATCGTTTGAAAAGCGGATGATGATCTGCAATTTCGGGTCCGCCCAGTATGATCTTAACATGCGGTAGCATTTTGCGCGCGCAAGTGAGCAGATGGAGTGTGCGTTCGATATTCCACAAATAGCAGGTGGCTGCAATGGCATCTGGCTGCGCCTTCACCAAGGCCATGATCAGGACTTTATCGCTACCGGTGTCTTGTTCTGAAAGAGAGGGGAGAACGGTCCACTGCTTTCCTACTTCCGAACGCTCCAGCGCAGCAGTCAAGCAGGCTGCGGCCAACATGTTATTTTCGCCTGGCGATGTGACATCGTGATCCAAGCGCGGAAGTTGTAGAAAAAGAAGGTTCATGCTCGGTTGGATTCGTTACTTCGCCGCCATGACCAGTCGTGCGAAATGTTCGAAGCTGCGGTCGTAGGTACGTTCAGCATCCGCAGGAAAACAGCAGGCAGGCAGTTGCCGCTGAGAGAGGTGATACGAGAGGCAATCGCAACAAATACCTTTCTTGGAACAGCCACTGTAAGAACAGTTGCAACGGGCAAGATTCGCTTCTTTTTTACAATTCATACCTCTTCCTCCATGCCAATCGAGAGCGGAGCATCCATCGGCTCTTCAGCTTCACGTTCATCGCCGTCATCATTGATGCGGGCGAATTTTGGATTGTTACCAGCGATGACGATCGCGACCTCGCCTTTAACGGTTTTACCATCATACTCTTTGACAAGTTCAGAGAGAAAGCCACGCGACACGCGTTCGTGAGCTTTGGTGAGTTCGATGCAGACTGCGGCCTCGCGATCGCCCAGCACCTCATGCGCAGCCTTCAGACAGGCGGCCACACGGAAGGGCGATTCAAAAATAATCAAGGTGTGCGGCAGCTCTTTTTCTTCATCAAAGAAGCGACGCAACACCCCAGGCTTTCGGGGTGGAAATCCTTTAAAGGTGAAGCTCGAGGTCGACAAGCCCGAGAGCAAAAGGGCCACATCCACTGCGGAGGCACCTGGCAGCACATCATAAGGCACTTTTTCTTGTGCTGCGCGACGAATCAAGCGATAGCCGGGATCGCTGATGCCGGGATAGCCGCCATCGGAGCAAAGCGCAACCGAGCGCCCAGACTGCACGGCCTGGATAATGCGCTCCGCAATGCGATCTTCATTACCCTGCCGATACGAGATCATTTCTGGGCGCGGAATATTAAAGGCACTCAGCAAACCCCACGTACGTCGCGTATCTTCACACGCGATCAAGTCTGCTGTTTTTAATGTTTCCAAGGCACGCGGGCTTAAATCCGCGAGGTTGCCGATGGGAGTTGCCACAACATGCAGCATTTCTGTAATTCCTGTATCATTGTTTGCTTCAGCACGTCCAAGCCGTAGCCTGTTTTTGCGGAGACAGGAACGGCATGTGGATAACGCTCCACCACATGCAGCAGGGACGTATCCGCTGTTCCACAATCACATTTGTTCAGCACCAATACATGCGGAACATTCTGTGCACCAATTTCCTTCAGCGTCTGATAGCACACTTCAATATGGTCATCGACACGCGGGTAGGCGGCATCGACTACGATGAGTAATAGATCAGCTTGCACGGCAATATCCAATGTCGACTTAAAAGAAGCGACCAAGCCATGCGGCAAATTACGGATAAAACCAACGGTGTCGGTCAGCAACAATTTCTGTCGTTGTGAAAGCCAGACCATCCGTGTTTTCGTATCGAGCGTTGCAAAGAGGCGGTCATCCACATACGCATCTGCGCCAGAAAGCTTGTTGAGCAACGTTGACTTGCCTGCATTCGTATAGCCCACCAGCGAAACCACGGGCATTTCGCGTTTGTCCTTGCGGTGAACGGTTTGCTGACGCGCCTGAATATCCTCAAGTTTCTTTTTCAATTCCGCCATACGCCGACGAATCGGGGCATTACGCAATTGCAACCGACTTTCACCCGGCCCCTTCATGCCGATACCGCCCCTAAAGCGTTGCTGCTCTTCGGTCACTGGAATACGCGAAAGTCGAAATTCGAGTTGCGCCAACTCGACTTGCAATTGCGCCTCAGCCGAGTGTGCACGACGTGCAAAAATTTCAAGAATAATTTCCGTTCGATCCATGACACGTACACCCGGCAGTGCCACCGTCAAATTGTACGATTGTATGGAACTTAAGACATTATCGAAGATCACCGCGTTCGCTTGTGTCTCCTGGACCAAAGCTTTGAGATCATCGGCTTTCCCTTTTCCCAGGCAGGTTCCACCATCTGGCTTTTCGCGGTTTTGCGTAATCTGTCCGCAGACCTCAAAGTTCGCCGTGTCGGCCAACCGTCCCAATTCCAGCAACGAATCCGAAGCCTCCGCAGGGTCACGCTGTGCGAGGACGACCTGTGCGAGAATTGCAGATTCAACCTTCTGTGTAGCATGCAATTTCATGGTCGTCTGGGGAAATTACCGATATTTTCGCGGCTTAAACTGTTCTTCCGTATTCTGGGGAAGTTTAATGAGGATCGCTCCTTCAGGGGCTGGATAATCGATGCTCGGAACCGGTTTCTTCTCTTCTTTAGGTGTCCAAAGCGCAAGAACGGTGTCGATGATATTCCGTGAAAGCTCCTTCGAAATGCGTGGCGAGGCATTTTGCATACCCGTCAACAGATCATCATGCGTCAAGAATGTTGTGGAAGCAGAGACTGGCACGTTATCCAACAGGAGCTTGCCGGTACTACGCTCGACCAGCGTAACATGAGCGACCAACATATACCGATACTCAGAAGCACGTGAACCATACGCCCGGTCAAAACTGATGGCGTGTCTTTCGCTACTCACTTCACAAAGCAACTTGAGCGAAGCAGAGTCCAGTGGCGCAATTTTCAAAGTCCCTTCGCGTTGGATTTCACGCAACACATATTGCGTTGCAATAGCTCCCAATTCTGGATAACCTGTCTTATTTTCAAAGACAGGAACGGAAATGGTTCTCAACTCCTCCGGCACTGCAGATGTCACATGATAGGTTCCACATCCTGAAAGAAGCACACTTCCCACCGTCAACAGCAACAGCTTGTGCACAATACAATTACTCATTTTGCAATTCCTTTCACAGCTTCTGCAGGTTCAAGCTCGGTCAACCGCTGCCGGACTCCCTCTGCATATTTTGAGTTACGAAACTCAGACAGAAATCGACGATACGCAGCAACTGCGGCGGCCTTATTACGCTGCTTGGTGTCATAAAAATAAGCCGTCTTGTAACTGCTTTCTTCAAGTTGCTTATTTAAATCCACCGACCATGATGAAAATTGTTCTTTTTGCGGATGATTGGGCATGATGGTGAGCACCGTCTTTATAAAGGCGATAGCATCGCGCATGTTTTCCTCGTTGGTATCTTGGGTCTTCGAACGATTGTATCGACAATTTGCAGCAAAGAATGCGGCGACTTCTGCCTCGGTGGACCGCGGATAGCGATTCAGCAAGCCATCATAGACCTTGATGGCCTCCTCTATTTCCTTTTCTTCCCTTCGAATGTCCCCCGCAATAAGCATACACGTTGGAGCCAGCGGCGCGCGAGGCGCATTGCGCACAATCTGTTCATAGCGGATACGGTTCGCATCGGGCTCACTTAAAAGCCAGCCAAACATACTGCGGTTGTCGCTACGCAACACATTCGCTAATTTATACTGGTGGTCGAGAACTTCATTGTAAGGACAGAATCCGGCATAAAAAGTCAGCAAATATTGGTACTCCTGAAAGGCACGATCATAATTCTTGCGCTCTTCATAAAGTTGCGCCAGAAACAATTGAGCTTGGGCAGCTTCCTTGGATGTCGGCCATTTGCGAATTAAGGCTTCATAACCTTTTCGCGCACGGCGTAAACGTCCATCCTTATACGCTTGCCGCGTATAGGCTAACTGCTTGGCCGGTGTCTCCTCGGAGACGCCAAACCAGAACGACCAGTCCTTCTGCTCCAATCGCTCATCCCCCGTGATCTCTGCAAATCCCTCGAACTGGTCTGTCGCATAACCACCACGTCTGTTCGTCGCTCCGACAGAACGCGGCGCCGAAGACTGACTATCCTGCGCCAGCACGCCTAGGGTCGTTAACACCATGATACAAAATAGATCCTGTTTCTTCATTCTGTTTTTCCTGCTAGGTTCTTGCGTTATCTCACTTTTTTCGCTAAACTGTTTTTCTTTCCAGATGGACATGGCGTCCTGCTGATCCATCTGTTGGTGTATTAAGTTTATCAAACCGGAAGGAACAGTTGAAGCATGAAAAAGGTTCTCATCCCAACAAAATTAGATTCCATAGCAGCAGATATCTTAAAAGCACATGGTGGCTATACTGTGATTCAGGACGGCAAGACACCGATCGAAGAGTTGGTAAAAGCTCATCCTGACACATATGCACTCATCGTTCGTAGCGAGAAAGTGCCTGCTGCAGTCATCGATGTATTGCCGCAGTTGAAGGTTGTTGTTCGGGCTGGCGCAGGATTTGATACCATTGACACCAAACATGCCCGCAAAAAAGGTGTGGATGTGATGAACACGCCCGGCGCGAATGCCAATGGCGTAGCCGAGGAAGTAATCGCCATGATGCTGGCGGATGCGCGGCATGTGGTCAACGCAGATACTACCACACGCGCTGGCTTGTGGGAGAAGAGCAAGTATATGGGTCGCGAAGTTACCCGAAAGACGGTTGGTATCGTAGGTTTTGGAAATATCGGACGGCTGGTTGCCAAGCGTCTGGCTGGCTTTGAATGTCGCTTCCTGGCTTACGATCCGATTGTCAATAGTGACCGCATGCGCGAACTGGGCATCGAAAGCGCAACGCTGGAACAGATTTTTGAACAGTGCGATTATGTAACGCTTCACATCCCAGGGGGTGAAAGCACCAAGAACCTCGTCGGCGCGAAGTTGCTCGGCCTCATGAAGAAGAACGCGACCATCATCAATTGCGCACGTTATGGCATTATCGATGAAGATGCGCTCCGGGCGATAAAGGCGGAAAAGGGCTTGCGTTATCTGAACGATGTCTACACCAAGGACGAAGCTGGTCCGAAGCCTATGGCAGATATTGCTGACCTCCTGCTCCCCCATCTGGGCGCAAATACGAATGAAGCTAACTATGTAGCAGCCGAACGTTCCGCCAAGGAGCTCATTGACTTGGACGAGAAGGGCGATATGAGTTGCATCGTGAACCGCGACATCCCTGACGGACTTGAACGCGCCTATTGCGAACTGGCCTTCAATCTCGCTATGCTCGTCCGTCAGCTCGCGGGTACAACCCGTCCCATCAAGCTGATAGAAACCAGTTTCTATGGACAGCTCGAACCCTTCGGTAAGTGGCTGACCGTCTCGCTTCTCTCAGGTCTCTGGAAGGACTTCGACCGTTACAATGATTACAAGGCTGCGGTCAAGTTCCTCAAAGAGATGGGTATCGAGCTCGTGAACCGCGAGATCATTGACAAGGGCTATGGTAATGCCCTAACCGTGGATATTTCCGTGGAACAGCCGGATAAGCAACTTAAGAGTTATAGTGTCCGCGGTACCGTGACCGAGAGCCGTGTCATGGTTTCGCGCATCGACGAATTTGACCGCCTTTATTTTGAGCCCAGCGGCACCACGCTCTTCTGCGTCTACGATGACCGTCCAGGCGTCATCGCCACCATTAGCCGTAAGCTGGCGGATGCGGGTATCAATATCGAAGACATGCGCAATCCGCATGACAGCAAGACCAACCGCTCGCTCGCGATCGTCAAGCTGAACAAATGCCTCGGCGAACCCCTCCTTGCGGATATCAGCAAAGAGATCTCCGCACACGCTGCTGTGTGCACAGAGGTTTAATGCAGGACACCCTGACCGTGGTTTCCTGCGCCATTGCGGAGGAAGACGTTGATACGCTGTTTGAACTGCTGGATTCGGACGTTTTTACGCCGACCGCTTGGTTTGACCTAGAGACAAAGGTCTGCCGTATCGATGTGTTTTTAGAAGATACCGCGCAGGCAGATTCTGTGAGCAGGGCGCTGATTCAGGCCGCTGAACTGGCGGGCCTGCCCGCGCTGAAGCCCGAGCTCTCAACCCTCGCGCGCGCAGACTGGGCTGAGGCCTGGAAGCGTTTTTTCCATGTGGAGAAAATTTCTAACCGCGTCGTGGTCCGGCCGTCCTGGGAAAAGTATGAGGCGAACCCCGGCGAGGTGATCATCACGCTAGATCCCGGACTCAGCTTCGGGACCGGCAAGCATGCGACTACTCAAGGGTGTCTACGCTTTCTGGATCAGCTTGCAGCAGAGGATGTGAACCGCACGGTGCTCGACATGGGCTGCGGCTCGGGGATCTTGGCGATTGGCGCGGCATTGCTCGGCTTTAAGGATGTTCGCGGCTTCGACAACGACCCGGACTGCAAAAAGGTGTCTGATGAAAATGCAGCCATCAACAACGTCTCGATTCCCTTTACCATCGACGACTTGTCACATGCCTACCCAGCGTCCGATGTGGTTGTTGCGAATATTCTAGCCTTTGTGTTGATTCAGTTTGCGCCACAGATCGTAGGGTCTGTTGCCAAAAGCGAACGGGCACGTCTGATTCTTTCGGGCATTCTTTGCGAACAATACGATGCGGTCAAGGCGGCCTTTGAAGCACAGGGACTTGTTGAGAGCGATTCGATTCGCATTGAAAATTGGCGTACAGGGCTCTTTAAACGCGTATGAGTGATTGGATTGATATTCACAGCGACCCAGCGCATGTCCGTCGTGAACGCGAACGGGCGCGCGATCTGAAGAAAAGCTTATGGTGGCAACAACAATGCCAACTCGGCGTCTGCCACTATTGTCACGAAAAAGTGGACCCCTCCGATGTGACCATGGATCACATCGTGCCGGTTTCACGCGGGGGTTCAAGTACCAAAGGCAATGTCGTGCCCTGTTGCAAAGACTGCAACAGTCGGAAGGCTTATCTCACCTCTGCGGAGCAAATTATAAACTCCCTCGAAGATAACAACCCTGGGTTGTTTGATTCTTCTGGAGACGCGTGCGAGGAGGCAAACCACTCTACTCCATTCTCCAACAGGGGACTTTTCATTGCACACCCCCACGGCTTTTGTTCGGGTGTGGCACGAGCGATTAATATGGCAGAGGCTGCGTTACAACAAAATGCCGGAAGAGATATCATTTATTGCCTCAACGAGATCGTCCATAACCAGCATGTTGTTTTCCGTCTGTCGTCGCAAGGAATGATTTTCGTGAAACGTGTTGAAGATGTCCCGGCGGGGTCCAGCCTTCTGTTTTCGGCGCATGGTGTGTCGCCAGAAGTACGGCAACAAGCCGAGGCGCGACACCTCCGCGTCATTGATGCAACCTGTCCCTTTGTTGCAAAGGTACACGAAGAAGTGCGCCGCTTTGCTTCAACAGGCATCAACATCGTCTGTATTGGCCATCGGAAGCACGAAGAGGTCATTGGTGTAGTAGGGGAAGCACCAGACCGCGTACACGTTATTGAAAATACCGAAGAAATTTTAAACCTTACGTTGCCAGACGATCAGCCTATCGCTGTTGTTACACAAACCACACTTGGGGAATCTCAAGTTGAAAAGGTGATGCTCGCATTACGCGCACGTTATACCCACCTTATCTGTCCGCCCCATGCAGACATTTGTTATGCAACCCGTGACCGTCAGCATGCGGTCGAAGATCTTGCGAAACGTTGTGAATGCATGATTGTCCTCGGCTCTGCCAACAGCTCTAACAGTCAACGTCTTGTTGAGACCGCGCAAGCGGCAGGTGCACACGCCAAGCTCATTAGCGACATTGCAGAATTAAGCCTTTACGACTGGAATGCCTATGGCACGCTGGGCATCACCAGTGGCGCATCTACGCCCGAGTGTTTCCTCGACGAAACCGTCCAGTGGCTTGTCGATTTCGGCTTTACGTGGATGTAGTTTTAGTGCGCCATCTGTGCGGCAAGTTTAACGGCATTCAAAAAGCTGTCCGTTTTGGCTACACCCTGCCAAGCAATATTAAATGCAGTGCCATGATCCGGAGAGGTGCGGATGATGGGTAGGCCCAGGGTGATATTGACGCCAGAATCAAAGGCCGCCATCTTAAAGGGAATCAGCCCCTGGTCATGGTACATGGCCACAACTGCATCATATTTTGTCAAAAATGCAGTGTCTGGAACCAAAGGCCCTGAGACATGAATACCCTCCTCTCGAACGCGTTCGATGGCGGGCTGGATCACACGCGCCTCTTCATCGCCAAACAGTTCCCCTTCCCCCGCATGGGGATTAAAAGCCAGAACGCCAATGTGTGGCTGGAAAATGCCTCTTTTAACACACCCTTCGTACGTCAAACGAATAACCCGCTCAATGCGTGCAATGGTGAGTAACGAGGACACCTTGGCGAGCGGCTCATGAATAGTCACTAGGCTTACCATAGGAAAGATCGGCTTTGATTGATCAATATCTGCCACAAAGGCCATGCACGGATCACTGGCACTTTTCGTCAGATGCGCTAACAATTCAGTGTGGCCAGGGAAATCGCTCCCCGCCAAATGCATAGCTGCTTTGTTGATGGGAGCAGTCACCAACGCATCAGCCCTGTTTTCGAGAACATCTCGTGTGGCGCGTTCAATACAGGCAAGCGCTTGTCTCCCACACGCCTCTTGCACACAGCCCGGCACAATCGTCATGGTTTCCGGAAACGGGATTTCGACCCATTCATGTCCATAAGGCAGACTGCCTGCTGAAACATCTTTCTGATAAAAAGAAATGCGCGCCGCTTCTGCGACACGCATGGCTACTGCATAATTTCCATAAACAACAATCTGCCCCATAGCAGCCAATTGCTCATCAGCTAGTAAACGTAATACCAACTCCGGCCCGACTCCAGCAGGGTCGCCGAGCGTCACTGCAAGCCGTGGCCGGAATATTTTCACGAGTTTATTCCACGTTCTTGACGCTGTTCAAAGTGCCATGATCGTTATGGACCCAATCGGTACATTCAGGATCTGCACACCAAATACCATCAATCACGAACTTGTACTGATGCGCACCCGGTTCGAGATTGACGGTCGCGACAAAGAAACCGTCGCCCTTCTTGTCAACCATCTGCTTGGCTGTCGGATCCCAATCATTAAACGACCCAGCAATAAAAACCTTACTGCCTTCTTTTGCGCGAACACTAAATGTCGTGCGCTGTGTCTTTGCTTTTACAGCTTTCTTGACCTCTGTTTTTGAAACGACCACTGTCTTAACAACTTTAGGGGCTGTTGCCTTTTTTGCTGCTACTTTCACTATTTTTTTCATACCCTTCTCCTTCTTTACGATTTAAGGTATTTATAGCATAGGTCACCAGAGATAGAATGTCAAGCGATAATCGGATGATTTATGTCGCATAACTTGTTAATTATGGCCACGCTTGATCATTAAGGCTAGGACAGCAATATCCGGAGGGTTCACACCAGGAATACGAGCGGCTTGTCCTAAATTCTCGGGCTGAATCTTGGACAGTTTTTCTCGACATTCGTACCTCAACGATGGGATTTTCCAATAATCGATCCATACCGGAATCCGAACAGCCTCTTGTCCTTTTGCGCGATTCGCAGCTTTTTCTTCTTGGGCAATATAGCCAGCATATTTAACACGTAACTCGATCTGGGCAATCACTTCATCGGAATAACAGAGGGATGAAATACCAGGATGATACAATTTAGCGTGCTCGCGTTGCTCAATATCCTCAGTATTCAAAGATGGCATCATACCATTATTTCTCATCGGGAGATCTAGGTAACGCGTACCTGGACGCGAAAGAATCGAAAAAAGTGTTTGCCCTAAAACACGTTCACGACTCAGCCGAGCAAGTTCTTCGGTAATTTGCTGTTCAAATAAATGCGTCTGCTCACGACAAGCCTTGGGAGCAACCTCTAAATAGTCCGAAGCGCTCAATAAACGATACCGTGCATTGTCTTGCCGCAGAATCAAGCGCCGCTCCGCACGCGAGGTAAACATTCGATAGGGTTCATTCGTTCCTTTTGTAACTAAATCATCGATCATCACCCCAATATAAGCATCCTGACGGCTCAAAACAAGCGGCTTACGCCCCAAAACCTGCAAAGCCGCATTAGCCCCCGCCATAAATCCTTGGGCCGCAGCCTCCTCATATCCGGTCGTTCCATTCACCTGTCCTGCAAAGAACAAGCACCTGATACGCTTGCTTTCTAAGGTATGCTTTAGTTCCCGAGCATCCACTGCATCATACTCAATAGCATACGCATACGCTGCGAACACCGCTTTTTCCAAACCGGGAACACTGTGGACCAACTCCTCTTGAACCGATCGCGGTAAACTATTTGACAAACCATTCGGATAAATCCAGTCCGTAGACCGACCCTCGGGCTCCAAAAAAACATGATGACGAGTCGCACTCGCGAACTTGACAACCTTGTCCTCTATAGAGGGGCAATACCGCACGCCAGTTCCTTCAATCAGTCCGCCATACAAAGCGCTCTCGCCAAGATGAGCTCTGATTATGTCGTGCGTTTTCTCGGTTGTATGTGTTAGCCAGCACGGGAGGGAGCTCGTCCCAGGCGTCCAAGGCCTCAAAATGTTCCACGTGGAACATTTTTTGTCAGAGCTTTGCGGTATAACCCACAAATTTTGAATACCAACTGCACCGCCTTCCACACCTTTTACAGCTTGATCGTGCGCCTCATTTTGTTCCACGTGGAACATTTTAGTCTGAATAGAGAAAAAAGGAGGTGACTCATCGCCTGGCTGAAGCGTTATCTGATCCCAGTTGATACTGTTTGCAAGCAATCGAGGGGGCGTGCCCGTTTTAAGGCGAAACATCTCAAAACCTGCAGCCCGAAGCGCCAACGCCAATCGTGAAGCGGCTGGCCGGCCATCTCCTCCACCTTGTTCGACTTCGTTCCCTATAAATACCTTACCCGCCAGAGCTGTCCCTGTTGTCAACACCACCTTTTCAGCCTCAATCATGCCACACTTCACTCCAACCACTCCCGTACATTGGCCGTCGGCGAGCACTAAATCAACGCATTCATCTTCCATCACCGTCAAATTTGGGGTGTGGTTCACAATCTGTTGCATGCGTTTTGCATAAACGTCCTTATCGCATTGGGTCCGCGTCGCTTGCACGGCAGGTCCTCGACTCACGTTGAGCATCTTAGACTGAATACCACACAGATCAGCATTCAAGCCCATCTCGCCGCCCAATGCATCGAGCTCATACACGAGATGCGATTTAGCCAGTCCGCCAATAGCAGGGTTACATGGCATCTTGGCGATGGAATCTATCAAGCTTGTCACCAAGAGTGTACGACAGCCCATCCGCGCACTCACCAGTGCGGCTTCAGATCCGGCATGGCCACCTCCAACCACAATAACATCAAACTTTTTTACTTCCTCTTTCACTGATAAAACCATCTCTCTCTTTGATTTATCACCCATCCGCACCGTTTCGCTCGTTAGCTTACGGCAAAGTTCGCATGATGGCAAGAGTATAGTCTTAGAGGTGTGGCGATAACTTCAAAAGAATTTGCCTTATTGCGTGATTGCCTTATTTCGCGAAGCGAATACGCTTGTTCCTTATTGAATTCGTGTGGTTCGCGTCATTCGGATGCTAAAAAAAACTTTGTCGCGAACTTTGTCGCGAGCTTTGTCGATTCAAAAACTCTGTGGGCTCTGTGAGAAAAAAGTTATCAGGCAGTTTATTCACGTGACCCCGGGCGGCGGGCTTACCTATAAATTTAGAACCACTCAAGGCACAGAAGTATAAGGCAATAAGGTACTCACACCATGAGAAATAAGTGTATTCGTTTCGAGCAATCACTTTTCAGCTTTTCAGGGAGCCATTGGACTGAATATCCCTATTATTTATATTTTTACTGACACCCTCCTTCTTGGATTATTCATGCGTTTAAACGACATCAAAAATATTCACATTCTAGGCACAACAAGCTTTCATGCAAAGAGTTATGAATCGATAACAAAACACCGATTAATGTTGTCAAAATAATTGAATTAACAGTTATCAACTAGTTATCAACAGGCTGGGGATGATTTAAAAACCCCTTGTTTTACAGGGGTTTTATAGTTGTCAAGTGCAAATATTCAAAAAAAAATCACCTATTTACCGACACAAAAACGCGAAAAAATAGTATCCAACAAATCATCCGTATACGTGCGACCAACGATACGCCCGAGTGCCTCTGCGGCCACGCGGAGTTCATTGGCGGCAATGACTAAATTCCGTTTCACCAGCAACGTGTGCGCCTGTTCGGCGGCTGTGTATGCCGTTCGAAGTTCTTGGACATGGCGTTGATTGATAATCTCAACACCTGCCGAAGCGCTCACAACACCTAGTTTTTTAAGAATGGCCTGGGCGAGCAACTCGAGCCCATGTCCTGTCTTAGCCGAAACCCAAATGGCATCATCAAAACGCTGAAGGTCTTCGGTGATTAAGAGGAGATCGCTCTTTGTTAAAACGCAGATGGACCGGGCATCCTGCGAAAGGAGGGCAAGCTCCTCCTCCGTAGCGGTTACTGCATCGACCAAATGAAGATTGACGTCCGCCTGCTGCATTAACTCACGAGTGCGCGCAATCCCCTCTTGTTCCACCGCATCCGTCGAGATACGTAAGCCAGCAGTATCCACAAGACGAAGAGGGATACCCTCCACGAGCCAAGTCTCCTCGATGAGATCACGCGTGGTTCCTGGCACGTGATGCACGATAGCGCGATTACGGCCCAGCAAGGCATTTAACAAGGAAGACTTGCCAGCATTAGGCTTACCGCTGAGCACGACCAACGCCCCCTCACGCAACATACACCCATGGTTATTCCATGACTGAATCATCTTCGCGAGCGGACGCATCGTCTGCTGCAGATTCTGCGTGGTCTCCGACAGAAAAGTTTCCGACAAGTCACCTTCATCAAAATCAAGCTGATGCTCAATATCTGCACAGTGAGTCATCATCGCTTCATAAAGAGCGGTCAAGCGCGAACCTAATTGTCCATCCAACTGTGCGCGTGCGGCATGCGCCATACGTTCAGACTTAGATTGAATATAGTCACAGATCGCCTCTGCTTGAGTGAGATCCATGCGGCCATTCAAAAATGCACGTTTTGAAAATTCGCCCGGCTCGGCCATGCGTGCTCCAGCGGCCAGTACAGCATCTACGAGTCGCTGCGAAGGCAGAGAGCCGCCATGGCCCTGTATCTCAACAACCTCTTCACCTGTAAAGCTACGCGGGGCATGAAAAACGAGTATCAGGGCGTCATCTATTTTTTCGTGCGTCTGGGGATGAACAATATCCGTGTAAAAAAAAGTGCCCCCTACTCGCTCGCTAGGTTTATGCGACGTTGAGGGCATAAGCCGATCTGCAATCTTCAAAGCATCATGACCAGAAATACGAACCACGCACACGCCGGCGGGACCGGGTGCAGTTGCGAGGGCCGCTATGGTGTCGTTCAGGTACATAGTCGAATTGCCTGATTGCGTTATTGCCTTATTGAAAGGGTTCAAATTATCAACTCTCAACGGTTAATACACTAACACATTAACACACTTCGGGCTTACAAGTTGCCAAAAGGATTAGCGGTGAAGCCACCCGAGAAAGAACGTCGTTCTTCGCGTGGGCGAGAGCCCTGATAGCCGCCACTGGCGGGCCGAGATGCGCCCGGTCCACGGTCTTGCGGCCGATGCGCCGGCGATGCACCCCCGCCTGCAGGGGTACCTGTTGTCGGGGTCTTCGCGCTCAATGCAATACGACGGCGCACCTTATCTACGGACAACACGCGCACCTTCAGACGGTCGCCTGTCTTGACCACTTCGGAGGGTTCCTTAATAAAACGATTCGACAATTCAGAGACATGAATCAGCCCATCCTGATGAACACCGATGTCAACAAAGGCTCCAAAAGCAGTCACGTTGGTCACGACGCCTTCCAGCGTCATACCTTCCTTGACATGTTCAATTTCAGTGACATCCTCGCGGAATGCGGGCTTTTCAAAAGTAGCGCGCGGATCACGGCCTGGCTTCTTCAGTTCCGCAATGATATCACGCAGCGTCGGTTCGCCAACAGACGCGGAGACATAGTTAGCGATTTTAATCTGCTCGACCTTATCGGCGTGACCGATCAATTCCAAAAGACCCACGCCCAACTCTTTGGCCATTTGTTCCACCAATGCATAGCGTTCCGGATGAACAGCAGAGGCATCCAATGGCTGTTCCGAATCTCGGATACGCAAGAAACCCGCGGCCTGTTCAAAGGTTTTGGGCCCCATACCCGGAACCTTACTTAATTGCTTTCGACTCTTAAAAGCGCCATGTTCATTTCGATAGGAGACTATCTTCTTCGCCATGGTCGAGCCAATACCTGACACGCGTGTCAGCAGGGGTGCGCTAGCCGTGTTCAGTTCAACGCCAACATGGTTGACACAGCTCACCACCACGTCATCCAGCTTCGAAGCCAAGAGGGGCTGATGCACATCATGCTGATATTGCCCCACACCGATAGCCTTCGGATCGATCTTCACCAATTCCGCCAGTGGATCTTGTAGGCGACGGCCAATGGAGATCGCTCCACGAATAGTCAAATCCAAATCCGCAAACTCCTCCCGTGCCACTTCTGACGCGCTATACACCGATGCTCCTGCTTCATTCACGGACACCACGAGCACATCTTTGACATTCGCTTCCTTCAAGGTGTTGCGCACAAAGGTTTCAGTTTCGCGGCCTGCCGTACCATTGCCGATGGCGATGGCATACGGACGATACTTGGAGACCATCTTACACAAATCGACTTGGGCTTCGACCGCTCTGCGTTCACCCTGCGTAGGGTAGATGGTACAGGTTTCCATGAATTTGCCCGTGGCGTCAAGCGATGCGCATTTACAGCCCGTCCGCAAGCCTGGGTCAATCGCGATCACCTTCTTTTCGCCCATAGGCGCCTGCAACAACAGATTGCGTAAGTTCTGCGCGAAAATCTCCACAGCCGCACGATCAGATTTCATCTTGGTTTCAACGCTGACATCTATTTCAACACTCGGCTCAATCAACCGCTTATAGCTATCTTCGACAGCCTGCTTCAAGAGCTCGGAGAAAGGAGAACGCTCATTCAACTTATAAATTTCAAGGATGCGCCGGAGAGACTGCATCGAATCACATATCATCTTGACGCGCAAAACTTTTTCGTCTTGCCCCCGTCGCATCGCCAAGAAACGATGCGACGGAATTTCGCCGATCTTTTCTTTAAAATCATAATACTGTTCAAACTTTGTGGGTTCCGTGGGCTTCGGCTCAACCACTTCAGAAACAACCCATCCCTCTGCGAAGAAAGCTTGGCGGACTAAACCACGTACATCCGCATTTTCAGAAACCATTTCAGCAACAATATCTCGCGCCCCAGCGAGCGCTGTAGCACAATCTTCCACCCCCTTTTCTGCATTCAAAAAGGTGGCTGCTGCGACCTCTGGATCTCCGGGACCCTGTTGCACAATCAGTTCCGCAAGGGGCTCAAGTCCTTTCTCTCGCGCAATCATAGCGCGCGTACGTCGCTTCGGCTTATAGGGCAAATACAAATCTTCGAGCGTGGTCTTTGAACCGCAAGCCATTAATTTAGCTTTAAGTTCATCCGTCAATTTGCCTTGTTCATCTATGGACTTTAAAATCGTTGCTCGGCGTTCTTCCAAATCGCGATAGTAGGTCAGTCGTTCCTGTATTTTAGAAATCTGCACCTCATCCAAATTGCCATGCACTTCTTTACGGTATCGCGCAATAAAGGGAATCGTATTTCCTTCTGCCAGTAATTTGGCAACCGATACAATCTGGCGAGGGGTAATGGATAATTCTTCGACAAGCCGTGGCAACGCCACGTCCAATCCAACATCCTGTTCAGTAACAGTACTCATGTCTAAACATCCTGTATCGCGGATTATTGATTAGTGGCGGGTGGACATCCCGTTGAGGTAAACTCAACGCAAAAAATGGTTGCCTCATTAGGATTCGAACCTAAACAAACAGAGTCAGAATCTGTTGTGCTGCCGTTACACTATGAGGCAAAAAATTGAAATGGAAATGATAATCTCAAAACGCCACGCCAATTGCAATGCCGTTTTATTTTATTCTTATTAATTTAAACGAAGGGGCATTAACACATATAGGAAGGGAACACTACACTTTAATAAAGCAGGACTGTGCCCGTCACTTAACTCAAAATACACTTCATCGTCATCCATATTCTTTAATGGATCCATGACATATTCTGGATTGAATACGATTGATATTTCCTTACCCACATACTTGATGGGAATCGTTTCCCGGCCTTCACCTACTTCTTGACTCGTAATATTAATCGTCAGTTGGTTCGCGGAGAACGTCAACCGCACCGCGTTTGACTTATCGGTTGTCATGACAGATACACGGCGCATCGCCCGCAATAGCTCTTCGCGCTCAATGGTGACACGTTCATCGCAACCCCCTGGAATGACTTGCCGATAATTTGGGTACACGCCATCCACAAGTTTGCTACTCATGATCGTGGTTCCCATTTCAAACACGACCTGATTTTTTTGTGCGTAAATCTTAACTTCACCTTCATTCAACAATACGCGCATCAGTTCATTGACGGCTTTGGTCGGCAAAATCATTTCTGTTTCAGCTTGTTCAGGGAACTCAACTTCATGATCCACCAATGCCAAGCGTCGGCCATCTGTCGCAACCATCGTTAACTTGTTGCCTTTAAATGCCATCAGAACGCCATTCAGAACGCGCCGCGTTTCATCCAAGGAAGCAGCATAGCTTGTCTTGCGCAACATCTCCTTGAGCACTCCTTGATCAATACGGAAACAAAATTTGCCCTCTGTGGCAGGAATCGGTGGAAAATCACGCGTTGGCAAACCAATAATTCTGAAAAACGAAGAACCACTTTGAAATTTTGCTTCATCATCTTCAGCTACCTGTATCGTTACATTACCTTCATTCAATTCTTTCATCATACTGACGACACGCCGTATGGGAAGCGTTGTACTGCCAGGCTTTTCCACTTCACACGGTATGACACACCGCATTGAAATATCCAAGTCAGTTGTTGTAATGACCATCTGATTATTTTCAACATGAATCAAAGCATTAGATAATATCTGAAGCGTTCCCTTTGAAGACACAACATTTTGAACCGTTAGTAATCCTTCAAGAAACTTAGAACGTATAACTGTGAATTTCATTACAGATGCTCCTTTGATGAAACCAAAAATTTCAAAACGCGAATTATAACTGATATTATATATTAATGTAAAGTATCAATAGTAGTAATATTAGAGGAGTGAAAACCTGATGATAACGTTATAACTATCGTTAAATAAAGTAATTGCATATTCAGTATGGGGTATGTTTGGGTGTTCATAAGATGATCATGTGTGAAGATGTATTAAACCACGGAGGAAAAAAATGTTCATAACAAGGGCTTTAGCAATAAACAACCAACAGGATTTGAACAGGATTTGAACAGGTTATAGATTAATAAAAGATGAATCTCGACCGAGGAGATGAACAAGATGTTTAACAGAATTTCGTAATTCGCTTTCAATTTGTAAACGATCTTGAATTGTTTTACACGCATGAACAACTGTCGCGTGGGTCTTACCAAAAGATTGTGCGATCTCAGGTAAGGATAACATGGTTAACTTACGACACAGAAACATAGCAATTTGACGTGGAGCTGCTAACATACGCGTTCGCTTTTTACTCGACATATCTGCCATACGCAAATCAAAATAGTCGACCACGATACGTTGTATTTCATCTGGCGTGATATCCTTTTGTCGTTCGTTACTGAGTTGATCTTTTAGCAGCGTGCGCAGCATATCGGTCGTTAATAAAAGATTACTGTTTAAATCTGCAAAGGCAATGGTCCGCTTGAGCGCGCCTTCTAAACTTCGCACGTTTGATTTAATATTATCAGCAATAAAAGTCAGTACGTCGCCGGGAAGTTTAACACGGGTGAGCGATAGTTTATATCGGAGGATGGCCAAACGTGTTTCAAAATCAGGACATTCAATTTCAGTGACCATACCCCATTCAAAACGGGACACTAATCGCGGTTCCAAGCTCTTTAATTTCTGAGGTGCCACATCGCTTGTCATAATGATTTGCTTATGCGAATCAAATAGCGCATTGAAGGTATGGAAAAATTCCTCCTGAATGCTGTCTTTGCCACCCAGAAATTGAATATCATCGACGAGCAGGACATCGGCGCGGCGATAACGATTTCGGTAATCCACAATCGTGCGCTTTTGCAGCGCATCGATATATTCATTCAAGAGTGTTTCGGAGGAGACGTAACAAACAGACATGCCAGGCTTTTTAAGGATGCTATGTCCGACGGCCTGCATGAGATGCGTTTTGCCGATACCCGTCTGTCCATGAATAAACAATGGATTGTAGGCTCGACCCGGAGCTTGTGAAGCACCCAGTGCTGCGGCATGCGCAAAATTATTGGCTGGTCCTGTGACAAAATTTTCAAAGGTGAAAATTGGATTTAAGGGACTGGCTAAAATGGTGCTCTTCTGGCGTGGCCTCTTTTGGGGGGGCTCGGGTTCAATCAGTCGCTGATCTATGGGCAAAACGCCATCGCAAGGATGCACCACATCGAACTTGATTTTTAGCTCCAGGGGTGCGCCAGAGGCCTGGAGCGCCGTCAGGATGAGACTTTTGTAATTTTTATCCAACCAATCTTGATAGAAATCATTTTCCACGGTTAGATAAAAACAGTTATCCCGAATGGCTACGGGTTTAATAATTTCTATCCAGCGTTCAAAAAGATCTTTGCTCTTAATAACACTTTTTAGATGCTCAATAGCCTGCTGCCACAACACTAAATCATTATTCATGTTTTTAAATTCCGCCTAAAATTAACACGGGCGCTACACTTTTTATCTCATCGAATAGCGCTTAAAGAGATTGATATAGTTAAACCATATCTACGGGTGCAAAACAATGGAAAAGAGTTATCATTCAATCAACAGGTTATCAACAGGTTGTTGTGGACGATGTAACTCGTTATACAGAAAAAAGTTAAAAGAAAAAAAGTGCTCCAAGCGAGGCACTTTCCCGAATCAAGTTTCAAACTTATTGACAATCTTCTAAAAGATGCATTTCACCGAGACCTGAAGCTTTTAGAAGTGCCTCAATTTTTGCGCGGTCACCCACGATAATCCATGACAGGTTTTTCGGTTGAATAATGTTAAGGGCGGCCTGACGAGTTTCAAGGCAGGTCACGGAGGCTGCGCGTTGTGCCGCCATCTGGAAATAGTCATCTGGTAAACGAAAGGTCACTAATTCAGTCAGCGAATCCATCACCTGATCTAGCGTTTCCCATTTGCCGGATAGGCGCAGGGCTTGGGCATTACGGACTTGCTGGAATTCGCCATCCGAGATGGGACGTTCGTGAAAGATGTCGTTGATTTCTTTTGCAATTTCTTGCAGAGCCTCTACGGTTTTATCCGTCTGTACTTGTGTTGCAACATAGAACGGACGCACGGCAAGGGCAGGGACAATGGCTGAGCGCGCACCATAAGTCCAGTGTTTTTCTTCCCGCAGATTCATGTTAATCCGCGAAGTGAAAGATCCTCCTAACACTTGATTCATCAATTCGCAGGCTAGATGGGAATTCATGTCGCGGGGGGGCGCGAGATTGGCAGCCACGATCACACTTTGCACAGCGCCTGGCTTATCGACGAGCGTGATAGACGGAGGCAATGTTGGGCGATAGGTGGGATAGGTTGCTGGCCGCACCACGACATGAGGCGTTGCTATCTTCCAGTGTCCCAGCGAGTGCTCCAGTTTGTATAACATTTCTTCACGGGTGAAATCGCCTGTCACCAGGAGTGTTGCCGTGGCGGGGGTGAAGGTCTGGTGATAGCATTGCAGACAGGTTTCACGCTTCAAGGCGGCGATATCTTTTTCGAATCCATTGCCCGAAAAAGGACGTCCGTAAGGCGACTGCGGCCCGTACAGGACAACCGGCATCAGGCGCATCGCCATGGACATCGGTTCACGCGTTTCTCTACGAATGTCCGCGATCTGTTTTGTTTGTAGACGCTGGAAGTCTGTGTTAGCAAAGCCTGGCTCAGCGATGACCGAATAATAATAGGCGAGCGAATTATCTAGATTTTTTTTCAAGGCACTGAGCGAGACAGATGAGCTTTCCAAGGAGGCAGAGGCATAAATCGACGCGCCGAGAAGTGCTAACCTCGATGCGAGTTGTTCAGCGGTATGATGACGCGTACTTTCGGTTAAAACATTCATGGTCAAACGTGTTGTTCCAGCACCGCTGACGGGGTCTGAAGTAAAGCCACGCGGAGCAATCAAGGACATCTTAACCATCGGTACGCCGGCACGCGGTGCGAGCACCACTTGAAGACCATTGCGCAGTTTGGCGTGGCTAATGGCCGGGAAGTGTGCTTGGGGTGTCAAGGATGGGACCGACACCTGAGTCTGGTCTATTGTATTGGTTTCACCGTGGAATTTAGGATAAGGGTCAATGGTTAATTGATATTCACCATCCGATAGCCACGTCGTTGCGGCTTCTCGGATCTGAGAGGAATGTGCCGCTTGAATATCGTCTTGGCGGACAAGAAAATAGCCAGGGTCATTGAGGTAGACACTGTTCATGGCGAGCATATCTGACTTACCGCCGAAACCGCCGATCCGCTCCAGGCTACGAATAAAATTGGCATCTGCTTGTGTCTTGACGCGTGCCATTTCTGCGCGGCGCGGTCCATCATTTAGAAAACGCGAAAGTTCTTCATCAATCGCCGCATTGATTTGAGGAATATGGAGATCATCCTGTGCTGTTGCGATAATGAAAAAGAGCCCTGCTATTTCGCTCAGGTTCACGGCAACGGAGACATCTGTCGCGATTTTGTCCACGCAAACCAGGCGCTGATACAAACGGGAATTTTGCCCGTCCCCCAATATGTCCGCAGCCATTTCCAGATGTGTCGCCGTCTGATTGCCGTATCCAGGAATGTTCCACACTTTGTAAATACGGGCTGCCGGCACCTGGTCGTGTGCGCGCTGACGGTGTGTGCCAGTACGCTTGGAAATCCACGCGGATTGACGAACCAACGGTGGTCCAGCCGGTATGTTACCAAAGATCCGTTTGACTTTCTGGAGAACCTCTGCCGCCGTGACATCGCCCGCAATGACCAAAGTCGCGTTGGCCGCGCCATAGTAGGTCTTGAACCAGGTCTTTGCATCATCGAGCGTCGTAGCGTTGAGATCCTCCATGGATCCGATGACTTCCCATGAATAAGGATGCCCCTTGGGCCAGACATTCTCTGTAATGAGTTTCCATGCGACGCGATACGGCTGATTGTCGCCCTGGCGTTTCTCATTTTGCACGACACCGCGCTGCTCATTGAGCTTCTCTTGAGTTAAAACGCCTAGAAAATGACCCATACGATCCGCTTCCAGCCACAACATATAATCGAGTGCGTCTTTTGGGACGTTTTGGAAATAATTGGTTCGATCATCACTCGTGGTGCCATTTAATTCTGTTGCGCCGACCTTTTCTGTGGAACGGAACCATTCATCCTTAAAATGCTCACTTCCGTTAAACATCAAATGTTCAAAAAGATGTGCAAGGCCCGTGCGGCCCGGCTTTTCATTCTTCGACCCCACGTGATACCACACGTTTACTGCCACAATCGGAGCCTTGTGGTCTTCATGGACAATCAGGGTCAACCCATTGTCGAGTGTATACCGAATATAAGGGATTGGGGAAGGGGCAGGTGTGGAAGCCGTGGCCAAAAGAGGGAGGAAAAAAAAAGGGGCATAAAAACGAGTATTCATGGCGAATTATCCAGTGAAGTGTGGTGGGAAAAGAAAGAGATCCAAGACGTGACCTCAGATTTTTATTTGAATCGAATGGACGAGAGACAGGTGGGTCCCCGCCGCGGATCAAAGAGTATGGCATCTGAGACCGGGGTGACATCCGATAAAACGTTCGACCGTTTTTCACGCCAGCCTTTACGATGACCAAAGACCGTCAACTGATAACCTTTTGTGAAGAAAAGGAAGACGGTATCCAGAAAATTGGCTATGCGATAGAGGATGCGCGTTCCAACGCCGGAGACGATACCCGCTTGGCGCTGCCGCATTTCCCAGGACGAGATGAGCTGTACCAGAAGGCGACAGGAATAACGGAAACCTAAGACATCGAAGCCGTTGCGGATCAATTGAAAGACCACCGCTTCGCTATAGCCATGGAGGGTTGTCGTCACCCCTGTCGCGACATTTTCAACAGCAGGGCCGGGCAATGTCGTCTTATTCCGGATCACCGTAAAGATGATATGTCCGCCCGCCTTGATCACCCGATGACATTCACGAATCAAATCAGCCGATTCTTGAGGATTGGAGGAAAAAACCGAAGAAGAGACAACGACAACATCAAATTGCTTGTCCTCAAAGGGTAGTTCACCCTTAAGGCCGGCAGCGAGTACCGTATCCGCATCCAGCGAGGCGGATACGGAAGCCCGACGCGCCTCGTTCATCTCCACGGTCATCCAATATCCGCCAACCTGACGCAAGGTCTGGCTGACACCGGCATGGTTGAACCCAAGGTCAAGACCGGAACGAATCTTTCCCTGGCGCATGTCAAGAAAATGAAAAACCGACTTCACCTCGTATTGCAAAGGAAGTGTAGAGGTCATCCGCTCAGATGTAATATCAGTATCAAAGTGCATAATCACAAACAGTTAAGATAGTTTAACACGTAACTATTAAAGCGTCAACCCCCACGAAGTGAAAGGGCGACACTATTTTTGTCCTCGTCAATTGACAAACTAAGTTAGACCCTCCGTATTCGGAAAGGTCTAACTTACT
>JBAXOG010000008.1:0-59440 GCA_037133395.1 bacterium
ATATGCCAATCGTAGGTGCTGGAATGTTTCTGGCAAATCCTATGGGATGCTAGTGGGATGATATCTTTTCTGATTTCGACCCGAGGCCCTTGGATGAAAGAGCCTTGTCTGAAGATTTCATCAATGAACTCAAAAAACGATATCGGGAAACACCGAAGGGGGCACTTCTCATTTCCTTTTACGCTCCGAAGAGCCTGAAAGATGATCAATCGGAGCAGATGGTCATTCGACGACTCCGAAAACATTTCCGAGACAAGACTCTGCAAAAAAAACGAGACATTTATCGTATGAGAGCCAGAGGCGCAACCTTCGTGTTAGTCGGGATCGTGTCTTTGATCTCCATTACGCTCGTTTCCTATTTTAATCTAGTCCAAGACCTTTCAATTAGACTTCTGGAGATATTGTTCGTGCCGCTGGGCTGGTTCGGTATCTGGGAAGGTTTTTCAAAAATAGTCAACGCATCTCCACTATTGGCAAACGAGCATGAGCTCTATCACAAGCTTTCAACGGCGGAATATCAGTTCCACTATGAGCCGTAAGCTGCGGCGCATGCTCAGCGAGAGAGCATCTTCGTGAGGAGACGGCGCAAGAGGCGCTTGAGGCCTGTGTGTTGGATCTGGGAGATAATACGCTCAGACTCGTGGCGATAGTGCTCGAAGAGCAGATCAACACGCGTCTGGAGTCCGGCATCGGTGATGGCCTGTATCAGACGCATACGACCTTCAATGTCCCCCGTCCATACAGCGTTCATGGCTGCTTGGACTTCGGGATGGTCGCTCGCGCAAGCGATTGCCAGATAAATGGTCGGGCGCAGTGAGAGCAAGTCTGCTGCACGACCGGGTGCGGAACGAAAATCTTCAATGTCATCCTGCAACTGGTAAGCTGTTCCGACAGCACGGCTGAAGGCTGAGAGTTGCTGACAAGTCGTTTCATCCACACCTGCTGCATGTGCACCGACCAACAAAGCGACTTCGAATGCGGCCGCGGTCTTCTGTTCGTAAATATGAAGCACCGCGCTTTCAGTGACTGGGTATGGCTTACGGCAAAACGCGAGTTCTTCCCCCTGCCCGAGACTCAATTCGCAATGCCCCTTGGCCGCAACTAAAGTCATGGCCGCACGCGTATCGCCTGAAAAATCAGAAGATGCAATCAGCCGATACCCTTCGCCAATCAGAAAATCACCTGCGTTGATCGCTGCCGGAACACCATATTTCAAGTGCACAGTCGGAATGCCATACCGCTCGTCGTCGCTATCTTCGATGTCATCATGGATCAAGGACGCCTTATGAAAACATTCAACACCAATAGCCGCCCGGCGGATCTTTTCGGTTTCGCCGCCCGCAACATGAAAAACGGCAGCGGTCAGCATAGGACGCCAGCGCTTGCCACCAATCATCATCCAATCAAGCGCAATCCGTTGCGGCTCGGTCTTAGGCGCGCCGTTCACTTCGCGAAGAGATGCTTCGGAAAACCAGTCGGAAATGCGCTCGGACACGTATTCTAAATCAACGCGGCGGACATCCGTACTCTGTTTACGGATGCGCAACATCTGCAAGGCTTCCTCAATATCCAGTGTCGTTCGCACACATCCCTCCGACAACAGAGGGACGCCATGCCCGGGAATCGCATGTGCATTCATCAGGGGGAAAATACGCCGGAGCGAATCCAGACAACCAATCCCAATCACCGCGTCAATCTTTCCACTCGTCAGCAGCTTGCTGACCACGGTCGTACCTTCTGCGACCAGCGTTACATATCCCAGACGATCTGCCTCAATCTGCAACAGACCAATGGCACATTGTCCACATTGCGCGCACAGCAACCCGAGTCCATCCCGTTCCGCCTTGCATTCCGGCGTATGAGCCAAGCATTGAGGCAACAATAAAAGTCTACGTTCGCACGGTATACCAGCAACAACATCCGCCCAGAGCGCATTATTCAGCAAAAGCATGACGTACGGCAACTCTTCATGCGTAATATGAGCAACGGCTGCTGCGCATTGCGCATGCGCATCAAGCTCATCAGCGGTCAGCGGAGGGACAAGACATTCCCTAATCACGTAAGCCAACACCGCGTCGTTTAACTCCTTACGACGTGTCTTCTCCTGAGGCACCATAGGACTTGACGCTCTTTTTTTCTCTCCAACTACTTGCATATATGTTTGAGTATAGCTCATTTTGGGTGATTCGGAAAAGCCAAAAAGTCTTTTTAATTTTCGTCAGATATGCGATACTGAAAATTTATCCGTTTAACTAGAAAGTTCATGACTTGTCTATCATTTGGAGAATTTTCTTATTTCCTTATTTTCTTATTTTCTTATTCAAACTTCAGCGTTCAGCGTTAAGCGTTCACTCTTTCGTTTTCTCGCGATACCCTGGGCGGCTGGCGTATTTCTTTTGATGGCCCTAACTTGCCTTGCGCAGACTTCAACGCCCCCAGCAAACCTATTATCGCCTCGAAGTCTGATGCCAGCAGCACCTATATGGTCAAACGACCGAATGATTTGCGTTCACTCCTCCATGGCTATGGCAGGTTATCGAACTCCCGTACTCATGTTTGCAGATAATGCGCGTGCCGATTTTTTCCGCGCAACACGCCTGACCTTCCCCCATCAGCCTGCACCCATCACTATTTTTATTGGCAACCAGCGGGATGGCGATAAACGCGTATTATGCTCCCGCATCCGCCTTTCAAATGACGAAGTTATTGAACGCATTGAGCTGCCCGATCCGGAGGCAGCGGACCTGCTGTATCTACGCCGATCCATCTGGTTAGCACTCTATCGTTCATGGCTTGTGTCAACGGGTGGAGGACAGGAGGCAACGCTTACAAAATTGCCGATCTGGATGGCAGAGGGCGTGATTCGAAAAATGGATAAGGCCACGTGGTCGCGTGACATCGACCGTGTGCTGCAGCTCTGGTCACATGCCGCGCTACCCTCCGCACGGGAGTTACTGGCCGCGCAAAATCCAGCTTCCACCGAACCCGCCATCGGAACGGTGATGGTCGCGTATCTCTCCGAACACAAGACACATGAAGGAAAAAATGTTCTGGACGTTTTGATCCACGCAGCCGCACAGGGTAAAAACTGGTCCCCCGAGTACATTTGCACGGCAATTACCGATACGCCCGATCTTGAGAAGCTCGATGAGTCTTTAGATCTCTGGCTGCTTTCGCTCACCCAAAAGATCGTAATCCCTGGCACGACCACCGAAGGGAATATAGAGCGTTTTCGTTCTAATCTATTGATTTACCCGTCTGATTATGGTAAGTTTTTTAATCATAAGAAACCATGTATCACATTTTATGAGCTCATGCAATACGCAAAGGATCCGCTGTTGAGACAAGCGGCAGCGGGACACGCTAAATGGGTGCAGATGGGAGCGATTGGACGCGACGCTACATTGGGGAGTCTTGCAGAGTGTTATGTTGCGTTTTTAGATGCTTTTGTCTCTGGTAAAAAGAGTGACGAGTTGATACGTTTGCTGACACTCGCAGAAGCTCAGCGTAAGAAACTGGAGCAAACGGTCAGGGATGGGGAAACGTTAAAAAGTGAATAGAAAAACGATGCGGGAAAATAAAAAGACAATTGTCGGAAAAATCAATCCTGATGTCCTGTCCTTTACGGTTGGCTTTGACCCTATTTTAGACCTAAGTCTGGCCGTGTGGGACTGCCTTGGGACAGCGGCGCATGTCACGATGCTTTCAAAGATGCGGGTCAAACCTGCCATCCTGTCAACCGCCGACAAAGACAAGGTCATCCTTGCATTAAACGAGATCATAGCCGAAGTCAAGCAGGGCAAATTTACCATTACTGAATCAGACCAGGATGTGCATCTCGCCGTTGAACGCCGCCTGACGGAACGCTTGGGCGATCTAGGCCGCAAGGTTCATACCGGTCGTAGCCGCAATGACCAAGTTGCCGTGGATATCCGCTTGCATGTGCGCGACGAACTGCTGAGCATGACAGGCGAAGTCGTATCACTCGCGGAAGAACTTGTTACGTTTGGCAAGCGCCATGAGAAAGTGCCCATGGTTGGACGTACACACCTTCAACCGGCCATGCCCAGTTCGGTCGGCGTATGGGCGACGGGCTATGGAGAAGCGTTTTTGGACGATCTCATCATGGTCGATGCGGCATACACCTTTAACGACCGCTGCCCGCTCGGTTCAGCCGCTGGGTATGGCGTTCCCCTTCCCCTCGACCGCGAGCTGACGGCTAAACTACTCGGCTTTAGTGAGCCTCATCACAATGTGTTTCACGCCAGCAATATGCGCGGAAAAAATGAAGCTATTCTTTTATCCGCTTGCGGGCAACTCATGCTGACCCTCTCGCGAATAGCGGAAGACGTGATCCTCTTTTCCATGCCTGAATTTGGTTATTTCGTTTTGCCACCTGACTTGTGCACGGGTAGCAGCATCATGCCACAGAAATATAATCCAGACGTTCTCGAACTCATCCGAGCAAAGACCGCTGTCGTCCTTGGACTCGGCTCAGCGGCAAACAATCTCCTCAAATCCATGCCCGGCGGCTACAACCGCGATTTACAGGAAAGCAAGGCACTCTACATGGAAGGCCTACGCGTCACACGCACGTCATTGCGTATCATGGCGCTGCTGGTCAAGTCTCTCGAGGTTAACGCTGATCGTTTACGCGCAGCCTTCACACCTGGCGTCTTCGCGACCGACACTGCATTGGAACTCGTGGCAGGCGGCATGCCCTTCCGCGATGCGTATCAGCAGGTGCGTTCAAACCTAGACGCCCTTGCGACAGCAGATCCAGACAAGGCCATCGCCAAGAAGACACATCTCGGCAGTACGGCAGGGCTTGATTTCAATCTTTACCGTGCGCGCATCCGCCATGCACGGCAGTGGATGAACATGCATATTAAAAAATCAGCAACAACCTTCAAAAAACTTATGGGACGCTAACATGATTTAGCGGCCTCTTTTCAATGATTCAAAACAACACGGGAGACAATAGATGAAAAAAACACTGATGAGCTTAGCAACCCTAATCAGCGCCACAAGCGTAACATTCGCAAAAGATGCCGTCGATGCCGCAGCACCTGCCGCTGCCGCATATGGGATGTCCCTGAAACAGGCCTGGGAGTATGGCGGATGGATTATGTATGTATTGGCCTTCCTCTCCATCTGCGCCCTCTCTCTGGTTATTTACTTTATCTGGGCATTGCGGACAAACGCGATCCTTCCGCATGAGCTTGTGAGTGACGTCCTTTCGCGCATTCGTTCAGGCGACCTCACCGAAACACGCCGTCTGTGTGAACGTACACCTTGTGCATTTTCAGCAGTGGTCCTCACGTCGCTAGACTGTTTAAGAAATGTGCCTGACTGTGATGCGGCCACGCTCCGCAGTATGGTTGAGGCTGAAGGTTCTCGCCAAGCGGAATCAATCCAGGGACAAACAGAATGGCTCCTCGACATTTCCACTATCGCCCCCTTGCTGGGCCTTCTTGGAACCGTGCTAGGTATGTTGACCGCCTTCAGTGCCGTTGCAAGCGATGTTGCAAGTGCAAAGCCTATCATTTTAGCCGCAGGGGTTTCAAAGGCGATCATTACGACCGTTTTTGGTTTGATCGTTGCGATTCCCTGCATGGCCTTCTACGCGGGCTTCCGTCGTCATGCCTGCAGACAGATCTCCAATCTGGAAGCGGTCTCTGCTGAAGTTGTGACCGCCCTCATCTCCGTCGAACATTCCAAGTAGTCCTCGGAACTTAACTTGATTACCGAGAAAGGAATTCCGTATGAATTTCCGAAGAAAAACACGCGCTGCATTGCCGGCTATCCAGTTAACATCTATGATGGATGTCATTTTCCTGTTGCTCTTCTTCTTCATTACAACCTCCGTGTATTCGCAATGGGAATATGAAGTTGATATTTCTTTACCAACCGCGAAAACGGGCAAAGTGCCTGAACGTTTGCCCGGCGAAGTCATCCTCAATATCACCAAGGATGGCCAAGTTTGCATCAACCAGCAGTTCCTCCCACTCGACGTGCTGAAAACCCGCCTGTCTCGCCTGGGCGAAAACTTTCCCGGCCAGCCTGTCGTGTTGCGTGCAGACAAGGATACGCGCTATGAAGCCCTGATGAACGTCGTTGACATCTGTCGTCAGTCGAACATCTGGAATTTCTCCATGGCGACAACCGAGGACAAGAGTGCCAAAACTGATAACGTAAAAACTAAATGACCACACCTCGCGTGCCCCGTTCACTCGTCTCATAACTTTCTTTATCCAGCACAACACGCATGAAAAAATTGATTTTTCCTTTTGTACTACTTGCAGCAATCCACGTGGGGGTTGCTCAGGATGCCATGGAAACCCAAGACCGTCTTCAGTTCGCGGACGGTCTCTTGCGTCGGGATATGTATGATTTGGCGGCGAAAGAGTATATCGCTTTGTCGTCAAAGACCAATGCGCCCAACAAGGAGGCTGTGTTGTTTCGACTGGGTGAATGTTATCGCAAACTGAAACGTAACGAGGAGGCCAGCCGAACGTATCAACGTATTATCTCCGAGTTCCCCAAAAGCGATCAAGTCCCGCGTGCGAAACTCCAACAGACCCTCATCTTAAAGAATTCAGATAACGATGTAAACCGTCAGAAGGCTGTCGTGCTTTTCGAAAGCTTAGCCACGCCTGACACACCAGCAGACACACGCGGGGCAGCACTTTATCATCTGGCGGGAACACTCGAACAACTCAATCGTCCGCAAGACGCATTAAAGCGGTACGAGCAAATCATGAAGGACCTTCCTAACACGGATTTTGCTCAGTATGCGGGCCTGCGGGTTGCCTATATGCTATCGCGTTCCACTACGAATGAGGACCAGCGGCGAGCAATGGGCGTCTACCTTGACCTCGTCTACAAATCGAACAATCCGGAAATTGCAGAGGAAGCCTGTTACTTTGCCGCGCAATTTGCCTTGCAGAACAAACACTACGAAGAGAGTGCAAACCTTTTTCAAATCTTACGCGTCAAGTATCCCAAATCCAATTATTTAACCCGTGGTGCTATTTACGCTGGCTTCGCCAATCTCTATGCCAAACGGTACAAGGATGCCCTCGATGCACTTGTTGCTATGCCCAATAACGCCCCCGCGCAAACGCGCGAAGAGGCGCTCTACATTCAGGCAAACGCTCTCAACGGCTTGGAAAAACGCACAGAGTCCCTTGCTGTTTACGACCAACTTGTCACACAATTTCCACAGGGACAGTATACAGCATCCGCTCATCATCAACGTATTGTGGCCGCGGCACGCGATGGAAAACATGAAACCGTCTTAACCCTTGCGGCAGCGTTTATCAATCCGCCAGCCGAATTGAAGCCGTCCCTATACTGGTTACAATTTGAGTCTGCCAGTGCACTCAAAAAAGATGATCTCGCGATACAGAATCTTCAATTGATTGTTGAAAAATGCCCAAACAGTCCCATCATGAAGGATGCGCTCTATCAACTGGCTCGGACACTTCAACGCAAAGAATCCTGGCAGACTGCTACGGACTGCTATCGTAAATTTGCCGAGCGTTTTCCCAAAGATCCGCTGGCTCCTTCTGCGCTTTTTGGTGCGGGTGTCTGCTTTCTCCGTCACGGACAATCCGATGCCGCATTGCGGGAATGGACGCAACTACTCGCAACATATCCCGAGAGCAATATGATCGCTGAGACGCTTTACCAAAAAGCTTTTCAGGAATTACGTTCTAAAGATTCACGCGCCGCTAACATGACCTTGGATGAGCTTGCACGCCGTTTTCCAAAGGATCAACGGATGGGTGAAGTTTTTTATTGGCGTGGTAACCTCTATCATCAAGCCAACGAAAAGGTCGAGGCAGAAAAAATGTATCGCGCTGCACTCGCCGCGATACCCCCTAAAGATGTTGAGCGTGAAACCATGCTGGCCCTCGGACTACTCCTGTTGCAGAACGACAGGAAAAGCGATGCGGCTCATTATTTCCGTATCCTATTAGACAGTCCCATCGCCGAACGTCTTGGCCCCGACCGAATCGCCTGGCTCGCTGAACAGGATTGTGAACAGGGTAAATTTGATGATGCCATCCGTGCCACGCACGTCCTATTAAAGATGAATCTGGATAAAGGCTGGAAGCAAACAGCCTCTACCATCCTTGGACGAGTCTACCTGAAAAAGGGTGATCGCGATCCTGCCATGAAAGCCTTTGCAGAGGCTATAGCGACAGGTGCAACGACCGTTTATGGAACCGAAGCCTCACTAAGCTTGGGTGAAATGCTTTCCGATTCAGGGAAGTACGCCGAAGCGACGACACATCTGAATGACGCTGCCACGCGCGCCTCTTCACAAGATCAACTGCCTTGGCGTGCACGCGCTTATGCCGCACTGGCGCGCAATGCAGAACAAAACAAGGACCGCGAAGGTGCTTTGCGATACTACATGAGCGTGAGCATCCTTTTTAATGACCCGGTCATTGTTCCTGCCTGCATCAAAAAAGCCATCACGATTTTAGATGCTCTAAACCGACATGAAGAAGCCCAATCCATGCGCGATGAATTAAAAACCCGTTATCCGAATTTGGAGAAAGGAAAGCATACGCCATGATACCACAAGGATTCGGATATCATCCCCGTTCGACCGACCACCACTGGATACTCGCAACCATCGCTGTGTTGCTCTCTGCTTTTTTTCATATCGCCATCATGTATTACTTTGCAGACTACACGCTGTCAAGGACCTCGCTGTCTGAAAGGACGAAACGAGCATTTAATCATGACTACAAACCGCCCATGCGAGTAGAAACGCTCAGGACCGACCCGTTGTCGCTAGCAAGAAAAATTCCCGGTGAGCGAGATCTTCCTGACCGCAGTTCTGTGGAAATTAAAGCCCTCGACAGTGCGGTCAGCCAAAACACCTCTGCGGCACTGACAGCACCTCCACCGGTTCCACGCGAGATTTTAGCCGTGGAAGCACAACCGCAAAAGAAGGAGGTTGATGAAAATCCATGGATTGCACGGCAAGCCATTTATGACATCAACGACCAGAATATCAAAAAGGAACTCTCCTCCATCCCTATTCGTGATCTCCCACAGATCGAACGTGTTCCCAAGGCACTGGACATCGTTCCTCAAATGAACTTTTTTGGTAAACAAAGTAACACGATTATTGAACCGCCATCACTAACGAGCACAGACATTCTGGATACGGCCTTGACACGGGGACCTCTGGTGATGCCACATACGGATGATGTTTCGATGGAAATGGCACTCATGCGTTTTGGCGCCGCGACTGTTAAAATCCCTCCGCCAACAGAACCCATACTTCCTCCTGCTATTCTTGACCTCCCTAAGAGCCTTCCCCCAGAAGAGCGGAAGATCGTCGACACCCAAAATAAAATTGAGAAGATCCGCGAGACGGTCACATACATACCGATCGATGAAACGCTCTCCGCTTCGCTCGAAACATACAAAGAAGCCGACGCGCTCTTCTTTAAAATCTCGATTCAACCTCGCAAGGATAAGGCTATTGCGGTCATCCCCAAAGACATCATTTGGATCCTTGATGTTTCAGCATCCATGACTGAAGAACGGCTAGCGTTTTGCCGACGCTCATTGGTG
Organism: bacterium; assembly: GCA_037133395.1. GTDB lineage: Bacteria > Verrucomicrobiota > Kiritimatiellia > RFP12 > UBA1067 > CAIZQW01. The sequence continues at coordinate 9,604 of JBAXOG010000008.1, forward strand.
TTGGCACTGGAGACCATGAATCCCAATGATCGCTTTGCAATCATTGCTTTCCGTGACTCCGTTTTCCATGCGTTCCCCAATGGATGGATGGCTGTCAATCCCGACACCATCAAAAAATCAAACGCTTTTATTGATGGTCTGCGTTCCTTCGGCACGACAGATGTCTTAGGGTCGCTAAAATCACTGATGGCCCTGCCACGCGATCCGACACGTCCCATGATTGCCATGATCGTTTCTGATGGTAAGCCTACTACCGGCATCACCGAAAGTTCAGCTATCATTGGCGCGTTCTCCCGTCTGAACAAGGGCATGGTGTCCATTTACTCATTCGGAACGCATCGCGGAGCTAATGCTTACCTGCTCGATATGCTCACCTATTGTAACCGAGGTGACTCGACAATCATTAAGGGAAACCGCTGGGACATTCCAGATGGCATGTCAGAGGTTTACCTTGGCTTCCGAAATCCCGTCCTGAGTGATGCCAGTATCATCTTCGATGCTACCTCCAACAGTGAAGTCTATCCGCGCCGAACCGCAAACCTCTACAAAGATCACCCGATGGAAGTATTCGGTAAATGCGCCGCGACCGAGTTGGAAGTGATCTTCCAAATTCGCGGACTCGCGGGCGACAAGGGATATGACTCCATATTCCGTCTACCGCTCACAGCGGCAACGCCAGGGACAGCGGAACTCAGAACACGCTGGGCATCGCAAAAGATGTTTATGTTGGCGAGTTTGTATTCGCGTGATGCAGAAAGCCGTGCGCAAACACTCGCCACCATGCAGCAATTGAGCAATAACTACAATATTCAGTTGCTCTATCCATCTGACATCAAGTAACACATCAACGTTAAATCAGGGAGAAACATGTTACGTTATTTAACCGCAGGCGAATCTCATGGTCCTCAACTGACCGCCATTCTTGACGGCATGCCCGCCGGCCTATTATTGACCGAAGAGATGATCAATCAAGACCTCGCACGCCGTCAACTCTCACTCGGCGCAGGCGGTCGCATGAAAATCGAAACTGACCGTGTCCAGATAACCTCTGGCGTGATGGGTGGAAAAACAACAGGTGCGCCCATCGCTTTTCAGATCACCAATGCGGATCATGCAAACTGGAAGGGCAAGGAGATTCCAGCGTATACAATTCCACGTCCAGGCCATGCTGACCTTTCAGCAATACTTAAATACGGTTACGAAGATATCCGTCCTGCCCTTGAACGCGCATCTGCACGCGAATCTGCAGTGCGTGTCGCCGTGGGTGCCACCTGCCGAGTCTTCCTTGCTCATTTTGGCATCCATATCAACGGACAAGTCATTCAGATCGGCTCGGAACCTGATCCAGCCAAATTTGCACATGTCATTGAAGCAGCTCGCATGGAAGGTGAAACGCTGGGTGGCATCATCGAAGTCACTGTGGACCATCTACCCGTTGGGTTGGGTTCTTATGTGCAAGGAGACCGTCGTCTCGATGCGCGCCTTGCGCAAGCCATGATGAGCATCCCCGCCATCAAGGGCATAGAAATCGGCGATGCCTTTGCCAATGCCGCATTGCCAGGCACGCAAGTCCATGACGCCATCAATAAAGACTTTTCACGTGACACCAATAACTGCGGCGGCATTGAAGGCGGAATGTCCAATGGCGAACCCATTGTCATTTATTTAGCGATGAAACCCATCCCGACAACGCTCAAGCATCAGCACTCTGTCGACTTAGTGACGGACAAAACTTCAGAAACAAAGTACGAACGTTCAGATGTCTGCCCTGTACCGCGTGCGGTCGTCGTGGCAGAAGCCGCAGCAGCGTATGTCCTCGCAGATGCTCTCCTTGAAAAACTCGGCGGTGATAGCCTTTCTGAAATGGTTCCCCGCTTCGAGCAAATCAAAAATGCCAAGCCACATGTCACCGGCAAGCCGCATATTTTCTGGGCATAGCAGGAATTAAGCGCGTGGAAACTCTTGCACTACGAAAACTGTATGGCAAAGCGATCACTCATAATTTTATTCATGGAGTAGAATTGGTTTATGCGTGAAGGAACTCACATGCTTGTTTTTCGCGTGTATTGAGAGCAGCTTCACAAGTTCCATGAGCCCAACCGCTACAAACGAGGCTGCGACTGCAAGGAGCAGGTCAGTCCATGTAACCGGTCCAAATCGAAATAGCTTTTCAAGAAACGGCACGGTCAGGATAAGCATCATCAAAACAAGCGTTCCTGTGACAACCCATTTGAATGCCGCATTTTTTACCCTCAGCATGCTGAATCCTGTTCGCGTCAAAGACCGGTTTGACATAATCATGCCTAAGTTACAGACCACCAGTGTGAGAAACGCCAAAGAACGGGCTGATTCGTCGGCGTGCTCATGACGCACAACCATATAAACGGCAAGGGTCACCGCAAGCGTCAGACCACCTTGGAAGAAGCAGTTCAATAGTGTCCTGCTACTGAAGAGTTTTGCATGAATGCTGCGCGGTTTCCGCTTCATTACATCACACTCTTCCTTGTCCGCTTCAAAGATCAGCGTACAGGCGGGATCAATAATCAACTGAAGGAATGCGATATGTACCGGCGAAAGGATTAGCGGCCACTTCAGCAGAACAGGGATCAGCGAAAGTCCGGCAATCGGTATGTGGACGGAAAGAATGAACATCATCGCCTTCTTGAGATTATCGTAAATACGCCGACCCATTCGCACAGAGACCACAATAGAATTGAAATCGTCATCCAGAAGCACGAGCGATGCCGCTTCACGTGCGACATCCGTACCTCTCCCACCCATCGCCACGCCAATATGAGCCGCTTTCAACGCAGGGGCATCGTTAACGCCATCCCCCGTCATGGCCACAACCTCTTTGTTCATCTTAAGCGCATTGACGATACGCAATTTTTGCTCCGGAACCATGCGAGCGAAGATATTAATTTCACGTATTTGTTGCGCGAGTTCTTCATCGGACAAAGCCTCAAGTTCAGAACCCGTCATGTGCTGGTCAGGGTTCATAAGACCGATCTGCCGTGCGATACTCTTAGCAGTTCCGGGATAATCGCCTGTGATCATAATCGTCCGTACACCCGCCGCGTAACACTCCTCGATGGACTCGCTTACATTCGGACGGACTGGATCTTCAAGTCCAAGCAACCCGAGAAATTCAAACTGAAAGTCGTGCTGCTGTTCAGGCAATTCCGTTTTCTTGTAATGCGCGCGCGCCACACCGATCACGCGTTTGCCTTGGTTACTGAGCACGTCGATGTTGTGTTCAAGTTGTTTTATTTGTGATTCATCAAAATGGCACAAATCCGCAATTGCCTCAGGTGCGCCTTTAGCCGCGATAATGAGGTCATTGCCATCACGGGATGTCCACACGCGAGACATCGCCAACAGCTCTTTACTCAGCGGATATTCCCTCTGTAACGTCCACGATGAATGCAGGTGTTCGGTTTGTGTCAGCGTGCGTTCACCCAACGCCTTCATCGCCTTTTCCATAGGATCGAACGGATCTGCCGGACTCGCCAGAATGCTATATTCAACCACTTCATGATATTCTTCAGGTAAAGCCACGGCGGGTGTACCAACCATGAAAATCCGATCCCCAGCAACAATATCGGTGACCGTCATTTTATTGAGCGTCAGTGTACCCGTCTTATCGACACACAGAACTGTTGCGGAACCGAGGGTTTCCACTGCGGGAACCCGTCGCGTGAGCACACGGTGTTTAGAAATACGCCATGCCCCCAGCGCAAGAAAGATCGTCAGGACAACAGGGAACTCTTCTGGGAGCACGGCCATCGCCAGCGACAAACCGACAAGAAAGCCTTCTAACAAGCTGCCACGTGTCAGCCAGTACACAATAACCACGAAAACACAGAGCAAGCCTCCTGAATAAGCGAATATCCGCACAACTTTCCCGGTCTGGATCTGAAGTGGCGTCCGTTCCTCTTCGAAGGACAGGAGTGCCTTGCCAATTTTTCCCAATTCAGTTCCCGTGCCAATCGCTTTAACAACCCCAATCGCCTGACCTGACACGACCAGCGTCCCCGAAAAAGCAAAGGGCAGATCGTCACCGCCTGGTTTTCCCATTGCGGTATCCGTATTTTCGGTATTTGATTTGCGCACGGGCACCGACTCACCCGTCAACAGGGATTCGTCGATGGAAAAGTTAAGTGCATGTATCAGAATACAGTCTGCCGGAACCCGATCACCTTCTGCGAGCAACATAACATCCCCGCAAACCACTTCACGTCCGGCGATACGTATCTTTTCACCGTCACGGATAACGTATGCTCGGGGACTCGACAGATCCTTAAGTGCTTCTAGCGCCCGCTCGGTCTTCCGTTCCTGATAGAAGGTGATACCAATAATGACACACACGAACCCGAGAAGCATGGCGGCGTCTTGAACCTCACCTGCAAGCAAATACAAAACACCACCTGCGATTAATAGTAGGAACATTGGTTCTCGAAGTACACCGAGAAAAATATCCAGTGCCCTACGTCTTCCCTGCGTCGGCAACTCGTTAAAGCCATCCCGTTCCCGTTGTGCTGCGACTTCCCGCTGCGATAGACCAGTTAATTTTTCAAATACATGTCCGCTCATAATTGAGTTCCCCTTATGCGTTCGTGCCCCTGCCAGCAGATGTTGCCGACCTCTCCATGTCGACCATCTTTTGAAGCCTATTTGTCGCATCCTCCAATGGCTTAAGCGACACGTCTTCCCCCGAATATTTTTCGTAGTATCCAAATGGATTATCGAGATCCCTAATGAGTAACAGAAGATAGACCATCAAATACGAGATCACTCCCACATAGAAAACCGATTCGTGAAACGGTTCGATCTTCGCCAGTACAAGTCCGATACACAGAAGCCCCGTAACAAGATCAGCAAGCAGATAACCCGACGAGACGAAGGAAGTCTCTCGGATGGTATGTATGCGTACGATCATGCGCCTAAGATTGCCTTGTTCCTGCTTTAAACGGGCCACCAGCGTCGCCTGAGTCCACTGCTCAAATAGGGCAAACTGAGGGGTCAGGTCATTGATGTGTTCCAAGAGTTCACCTGTGCGATGTTTCTTATGAAACCAACTCAGAATGTCTAGGCCCAATTGCGACAGCAGTTCAAGACAGGGCACGACTTGGGCTTCAGAACGTGCCAATTTAATGCCCCGCACTTCCTGAGCCAAATTCTCTAACCCGACGCCCAATTCGCCAGGATAACGTTCGCTCTCCTTGAAATCCGACAAGACCCCGTTAAGAAGGAACCCCATCAAAAAAACATTCGCAGCAATGATCCCTGAAAAGAGTGGGTTGATGGAGATGATCTCCCATCCGAGAAAATGAACGATCAGTTTGACGATCGCAATGATGGCAACGATAGCACTTGCCTGTAGTAAAAGACGGTATTGGCTCTTGATGATCATGTGGGGGTTCTTTCGTATTGTTTGAATCTCTTGATCTGTCCAAGAAATATCAGATTTAATCTATTGGCTGAGCCGCTTTATGACGCCTAATCGAAAAAGTGTAATAATTTCTCGAAGGCTTCGTGACCACCAATAACAAGGGCCGTGAAGTAGACGGTTGTGGCCATATTAAAAAGATGTCCATATAGAATGCACAGGCCGTCGCGTTGCAAAAGTCCAATGCAGAGAAACAGCACGGCAAGCGCGGGTAATGTGTTGCTGAAGGGAACAAGGATGATCGGAAGAATAAGCAGAATAGCGCCGTAAATAATCGCACCGTTATTAACGAGATCAGCCAGTCTGGAGGCGGCCAATCGATTCAAACGATGCGGGCGGCTTACATATTCTAACCGGCGCAACCAGCCACTGCTTTTGGCAAGTGCCTCTCTGACTTTTTCGGACGACATTGCACATTGGGCGATGCGTTTGGGCAACCAAAGTGTGCGACCCTTTAGGCGACTGATGGCGATCAGTATAATCGCAAACCCGAATACGCCTCCGAGACCAGGGATTTGTACAGGGGCCAAAAAAACGAGTGAGAGCAATATAGCAAGAAGCAGAAGCCCATCTTGTCCGACAAGAATCGTCATCTCGTCCATGGTGACTTGGCTAGGGGGCAATTTTTCGATCACAATCCTGAGTTTTTCCCCGAGCGAGTCTGTTCGTAACTCCTCCAACTCCGCTTGACTCAGGCAGATGTGGGCTTTTTTGTCCTCTTCATTGGAAAGCCCCTTCATGCGCTCACCTGTAATGCATCACCCATTTCTGCCCCTTATTGCTTTTGTCCGAACCACTCGGTATCACCCAGTGACAAACGTTCCGCTTTTCAACCACCCGGAAAAACGAAACATCACAAAAAACAGCAGAATGTTACCGCTTCTTTATTCGTTTGTCTATTGTAAACCCACAATCCCAAGTTTCTTTTGCATTTGTTCAAGGGGCACACCTTTTGTCTCCGGCACCATGAACTTCACCCAGAACAGTTGCAAGACCATCATGCCGCAGAAGAAAAGGAAGATGTATCCAGCGGGACCGGGAGGCGCATCCTTCGTCGGAACAAACAACGCGACAAGCGATGGGAAGAACGAGGTCAGCAGCGCCGCAAAGATCCAATGCGTAAAGCTGCCCAGTGACTGCCCTTCTGCCCTGTGACGGTTAGGAAAAATCTCCGAGATGAACACCCAGATCACAGCACCCTGCCCAACCGCATGTGCTGCGATAAAGGCGAAAATACAGGCCGGAACGATTTTGAAATGCCCCGTGAAGAATGCCCATGCACAGAGTCCGAGCGACGCGATGTAACCGAATGAACCAATCGTCAGCAATTGTTTGCGTCCGAGACGATCGATTAGCCAGAGTCCCACGAAGGTGAAGATGAGGTTGGTGATTCCAATGCCGACCGACTGCAACAACGCGGCCTTGGCCCCGAGTCCCGTGAGCTCAAAAATGCGCGGTGCAAAGTAAAGGATCGCATTGATGCCGGAGAGCTGATTGAAGAAGGCGATAAAAATCGCAAGCATGATCGGAATGCTCAACGGTTTACTCCAAAAACCAGCAGCGCTGGCCTTTTCTTGAGAGGCCGCTGCAATTTCTACAACCTTCGCTTCTAACTCTGCTGCGGTTGCTTCAGGCTGGATGAGTCCAAGAATACGGAGTGCCCCAACGCGGTCTCCCTTGCGTCCGATTAGCCAGCGCGGACTCTCGGGAATGGCCAGGCAGGCGAGCGTATAAATAATCGAAGGTGCCGCCATCACGCCCAGCATCCAGCGCCACGCATTCTCGCCGATACGGGCGAGTAGAAAGTTCGACAAAAAGGCGACGAGGATACCGAAGACGATGTTAAACTGGAACATACCGGCGAGCCGACCGCGATGCGCCGGTGGCGCAATCTCTGAAATGTAGAGCGGCGAAGCCACCGTGGAGATGCCAATTGCGATGCCACCCAGAAAGCGTGCGATCATAAATGAATAGACCTCGGTCGCTACAGCGGACCACAGCGATCCGATCAGAAAGAGAGCGCCGATGCAAAAGAGTGTATTTTTGCGGCCGAACTTATCTGTAGGCCAGCTCCCGATGAGCGACCCAAGCACGGTACCCCACAATGCAGCGCTCATGGCCAGACCATGCATGGCCGGACTCAACCCCCAGAGAGCCTGAATTGTTTTCTCCGCTCCGGAAATCACCACCGTATCAAAGCCGAACAGAAATCCGCCCAGCGCTGCAATTATCGCACAGATCACTACTTTTTTACTCATTGTCTCTCCTTTTGAATGGCGACGCGTTGGTCGCCCCAGGACGACCTATAAGTCGCCCCTACTCCTCTGGCACCGCACCGCGATGCGAGGCCACCCACGCGCCACGTCGATTACCTGCCTCTGCGGCCGTCATCGCCGAGGCGCCTTCTAGCCATGCCACCAGAAACGCTGCGGAGAAGGCATCACCCGCACCCACCGCGTCTACAACTTCCACCTTTATTCCGGGGCATCTTACCAAATCTTTATCCCGCTCGCAAACCAAACAACCGTCTGCGCCCATGGTCACAATCACGGCGCGCACCGGATGGCGGGACAACACCGCACGTGCAAAGGTTTCGGGTTCACAAGCCCCATCGAACAGCAGTTTTCCCAGCACCTTCGCCTCATCATCATTCACCTTCACCAATGTCGCCCGAGCAAGTCCCGCTTCCACCAGCGGACCTGACCAGAAGTTCTGCCTCAGATTCACATCGTAAAAGATCACGGCGTCTTTGAAGGCCACCAACAAGTGTCTTAACGTCTGCCGCGAAACTTCACAGCGTTGCGCCAATGTCCCAAAGCAAAAGGCGCGAGGCCGCTCAGAGGCCAACGCTTGAAACGCACCAGTCTCCAAATTAATATAATCCCAAGCCACGCCTTCGTGAATCGTGTAACTAGGCTGTCCGCCCTTGAGTGTCACGGTGACCGTCCCGGTTGGACGCGTACGATTCACAATCGTCCACTGATGTTCGACGTTGAGTCGCTGCATCTCTTCCAAAGCACCCTTTCCCAACGCATCGTCACCAACGCTGGAGACGACTGCTGCGCGCAGTCCGCATCGCACGGCATGCGCAGCCAGATTAAGCGGCGCGCCACCAATATGCGCATCACCATTAATCACATCCCACAATACTTCACCAAAGGTTACCAGATCTGTATGGGTCATTCGCCTCCTATTTTCGGATCATAGACAGGAAAGGATTTATCCCAGCCCCACAGTTTGGGCATCATTTCGGAAGACCACGACGTGTATGCATTTTGCAGGCGTTGTGCGATCGCAGGTTTTTCACTGTAAAGATCTTTCGTTTCACTGATGTCGGAGGCGATGTGAAAGAGCAACGGCCGCTTTTCCGTACCGCCGGGAATGATCAGCTTCCACTCCGCATCACGGATCGTCCAGGCTCTGTTGAACCGCCAATAGATGAAGCGCTCAGGAAGTGTTGTTGCTTTGCCTGTCAGCAAGGGGATAAGATCAATGCCGTCCACCTTCTCCTTCGCTGAACCTCCGACTGCAGAAATGACCGTCGGCAAAATATCCATGCTGATCACAGGGCTGTCGATCTTTTGGCCTGCCTTGATTTGCGCAGGCCATTGCAGGCAGAACGGAATGCGGATACCACCATCCCAGAGCTGGCCTTTGTGTCCGCGCAGAGGGGTGTTGAGCGAAGCGTTACTCACCGGATCGCCACCGTTGTCGCTGAGAAAAAGCACGAGCGTGTTCTGCGCAAGGTTATGCTTTTGTAACGCGGTCAGGATACGTCCTACATTGCAATCAAGGGTGTAGTTCATGGCCACGACCAGCCGCCGCTTCTCGTCCTTGATTGAGCTGAATGCGGCAAGATCCTTATCTAACGCCTGCAGCGGACCGTGTACGGCATTAAAGGGCACATAGAGAAAGAAGGGCTGATCGGCGTGTCTGTCAATGAACGACACGGCTTCACGGCCAAAGGCATCGGTCAGGTATTCCGTTTCCTCGACTTTCGTGTGATTACGCAGGATCGGATTATCAGGCTGGTTGATCTTCTTGCCCCAGCGTCCGTCAGGCCGGTAATTGGAAGCTCCGTTAATGAATCCAAAAAACTCATCAAATCCGCTCGCGTTCGGGTGAAATTCCGGTTCGTAACCTGTGTGACCTTTGCCGATCATGCCGGTGACATACCCGAGCGCTTTCAGTCGCTCGGGCAGAGTCTTGATCGTCTTTGGAATTCCGACCTTCACATCTTTGGAAACTTTATAGGGGCCGGGATTATCCTCTGCGCCAAAGCGGTTCTGATAAATTCCGGTTAGCAGGCCTGCCCGTGAAGGCCCACAGACGGGTGCCGTGACATAACCAGCCGAGAAACGGACGCCGTTGCTGGCAATGGAGTCAATATGCGGAGTCTTCATGTCAGGGCTTCCGTGGTAACCCACGTCTGCGTAGCCCAGATCATCCGCTAAAATCAGGACAACGTTAGGTCTGTCGGCAGCCCTGATGAAAAGCGGCGCGATGACAAACGCTAAAATGAAAGAATACATGGAATGACGCATGAATAAATCCTTTACCGTTTTATGGACTCCTCATTGTTTAGCTGGCTTAACGCCCGCTGGAGTTCGGGTGCTTTCATAAAGGTGTTCCAGCAGAGTTGAGAGCGGGCATTCTCAATCATGGGGGCGATGGGGCCGGCATCAATGGCGAGGAGTACATGTGCCATCCAATTTTCGGTAAGATTAAAGGAGTCGAGGAACCCATAATCCTTCCACAGTTCCTGTCCATGTTGCGTGTAGAGGATTTCGAGAAACGCGATTGATTCTTTTGTCTTATAGGGCATGGAGGAAAGAGCCGCCGTGGGTGCAATCGTGCCGTCATCATTCATTCCAGGTGCATGCGCCTTGTACCCCTTCGGCCCTGGACACGAGGTGAGTCCCCAGAGTGGACCATAACCTGTGAAGCAATCTGCTTTGGATGCCGCATACTTGACTTGCACGTCGCAAAACTTTTGAAAGTGGGCAAAATAAGTTTCGCCATTATAGCTGATCTTTCTCGGATCCAAACCCAGATAGGAATAGTGTGTAAAGAACAGCGGCGGTCCCAACCCGCGACCCAACATCATGGGCACACCAAACTCCGTGCGTGCGGTTCCGTAATGATTAGGCCTCCACTCCTTGCGATAGGAGTCCGCAGGAATGGCATGTGTGGGTGAAGCGATGGCCAACACATAGAGAATCGCGGCCTCATTGAACCCGTGTACAGGCAGATTCTTGCTCCATTCGTAGTCGGGCGACCAATGCCAATAGAGTGGCCCATCGCTTTTTCCGCGAGTGAACCAATCCCACTCGATACCTTTCCAAAGCGCGTCTGCCAATGTCCGGATTTCCAGCTCAGCAGCAGAACTCCCCGTGAAATATTCGCGAAGCACGATAAAACCCGAGGCCAGAAAAGCGGTTTCAACGGTGTCGGCACCATTGTCTTCTTGGCCAGAAAAGGGCCGCATCGTCCCCGTGTCGCCATAAAGCCAGTGAGGAAACGCCCCGTGGTATCGGATCACTGTCGTCGACAGAAAACGCAGCATCTGAAGCGCCCACGCCACACCTTCTTCACGTGTGATGAACCCGCGCTCCACGCCAACAATCAAGTTGAACATCCCCATCCCTGTTGCGCCAGTCGTGCACAGATTATGTAGATCGCGAACCAGCCTGACATAGCCGGGGGTGATCTCCGCGATCGTTGTGACGCGCCGATTCGGTGTCTTCTCGCGGGCCAGTCCAGAAACAGGGTGACGCCAATTAAAAAAAAACCGAAAGGAAGCTTCCTGCATATCCGTGATGAGTCCGGCTTGAGTCACCTTGCTTGGAGAGGCCTCAACGACGGGCGACCAAGCGGAAGTGGTCGTCTTCTGCCCGTCTTCTGATACAAAGAACCCTCGCACGCGATAGGCATAGAGCCCGCTCTTCTCTCCAAGGACGTCTCCGTAAACAGGGGTGGTCCATAACAGCTTGTTGATTCGGCGAAAACAATCTTCGCCTGGATCTCGCCGCTCAATCTCAAAAAAGAGTATATATCCTGGCGATGCTTCTTTATTCGGATGATCAGAAAGGGGCACAGGCGATTGCTCCCAAATCAGGTCAATGCGGCCACAGCGGCTCAGTGCACGGATATGTTGAAGTTCCGGGGCGACGGGAGAGGGCGTCTCTTCGGTCGCAAACACATGAGCTCCCAGAACAAACGCCAACGCGTATTGAAAAAAATATCTTCTCTTGGTGTTCATGGTTTCCGAAAAACGCGTGAGGTGCTGTTTAATTACTTTGAGATAAACGCGGGGACAATCCTCTGGGGTGCTACGGCAAGCATCGTGCCCATACCCTTGTGGTGGGCTGTGAACACGGCAACCAGATCCAGTTCCGGGAACATAAAAATAAACTGACCCCCAGCCCCACGACCTTGGATACAGTGGTAATTCTTCTCCCCGACTTGAGAGTCTTCAACCCACCAGAAGAAGCCATAGAAGGACTTACCGTAACTCAGCGAGAGCGGGCTGGTCGCCCGTTCCACAAACGCGGTGGGGATGAGTTGCTCTCCCTGCCACTTGCCCTTGGCGAGAATCAGCATACCCCACTTTATCATGTCACGGGAACACAAGCCGCAACCAGCCGCTGCTTTGGGAAGACCGCTGATGTCATCCTCCCACGCAAAGTTAGTAATCCCCATTTTGCCGAAGAGCTCTTGGGCGATGAAGGTCCTTGCGCCTCCCGGGACAACAGCTTCGAGCACTTGCATGGTCATGGCCGGATCAGCTTCCTGATACTTGAATACGCGCGGAACCTGAGGAATGGGGGCGCTGTGTTCCAAATAGGCCTGTATTTGCCCCTGTCCTTTGAGTGCGGCGGGTTGCTTCACGAGTTCCTTGGCCTTGCCATCCTCCATACGAATGCCCGATTTCATGTTCATCGCCTCGGCAAGCGTGATCGCTGACGCGCCGGAAACCAATTTGCTCGGGTCAAGATTTTTTAGAAAAGGAACTACGGGTTTGTCGACATCGGCCATTGTCAAATAGCCTAACTGAATCGCACGGCCAATCGCCATGGCTGTGTAGGACTTGGTGATAGACATCTGGTAATGCGGATAATTGATCCGCCCGCGCCGATAATAGGATTCGAACAACAACGTGCCTTTTTGCGAAATCAGCAGACTGTCGATCTCGCCGTGCTGTCCAGCGGCGATCTCCGCGGCAAAGGCGAGAATCGCCGCGCTGTTCTCCAGCTTTCCGACGGGGATGCCGTCTTTTAAATCTGTCGGCGTGGTGCTGATGAACGCTTTTTCAAGATCAGGCAGTTTGGCTTCCTGCGCCCAGGAAACCGACTTAGGGCTGAGATCCGTGACTTCCGGCGCGAGTCCGTTGGAGGCCTGCTGAGGCACAATACCGTTGCCCGCTTGCGCAGATAAAGCGAGACCAGCGGCAAGTAGAATTATATGACGTGAATAATTCATGAGGGTCTTCTCCTTGTTCTTTAACCCTTTATTTAAACTTCTTCCCTATTCCTTGCTCCAGCAACTCTTCAGCTTGTATGCCTTCAACGACAAGCCCTTTACCTTCCCTCCTTTTTCCTCTACGGAGACCGACAGGTCTTCTGCTTTCGGGGCAAACGTCAGCGGGATATAGACAAGGCCATCACTCGCAAAGATCTCCAGCGCAGTCTTATCAACATACACGGTTATATCCTGCTTGCCGTCAATCAGCGGCGCAGGCGTACAATGGCCATTGACAGTAATCTCTTGTTTTTTAATATCAACAGAAATCTGCACACCTCGAACCGTCAGGTCCACAACCTCCGCATCACCGGGTTCGAACGAGACGCGTATTTCCATCAGCTCTGCCTTGAAATTCGCCAACGCTGCGCCTTGGTCCGCCCCGTCGCGCAGCGATTCCAGCTCCTTCACTGGTGTCCACGTTAGGCGCGGTCCCTCTGCTGTCTGGCGGAGCCTGAGTTCATTTGGCAGGGACATCGCCTGGTTGAACGGCATGCCCGGTGTCGCAGTCTGTAACCAGCCGATCTGAACGATACGCCCCTGCGGATCATGGCTGAAGGTTTGCGCTGCGTAGAAACCGCGACCGCGGTGCCCCTTCAGCTTGGGTGTCTCAGGGGTGAAGGTCTTGCCGTCGAACTGGCCAACCCTGTAGTCACTGTTGGCTGCTGTCAGCACCCAGTATTTCTTGCCGCCCACGGGCAGCTCAAACAGATCCGCGCACTCGAAGAAATCTTTAATGCGGCTCTGGAAGGTCCACGTCTTCATGTCCGTTGACGTGTAGAAGGCGACATACTGGCCTTTTTCGAATTCATCGTAGACCGCGATGACCCAGTGCTTTCCCGGTGCGTACCAGAGCGGGCGCGGATCGCGTCCGCCATGTTTGATGATCGGGTTGCCTTCAAACTCCTGGAACGTGCGGCCACGGTCATTCGAATAGACAATGCACTCGCCTCGTCCGGTACTGGTGTATGTGGCGACGATCAGCTCATTCTTCCCCTTCTTCCACCCGCTAGTGTTGTCTTTGTCGACAACCGCGCCACCGCTGAACACCCAGTCCCCGAACTTTTGCGGATATATGGCGATCGGCAGTTCTTCCCAGTGAACCATGTCCTTACTGACCGCATGACCCCAGTGCATATTGCCCCACGGCCAACCATAAGGATTGGCCTGGAAATAGAGATGATATTCACCGTCCGCATACACCATGCCGTTGGGATCATTGTTCCATCCACGGCGTGGGGAAAAGCGCAACTGCCCCCGCAGCGGCTCCTTATAAAGCTGTTCCGCATTCCAAATCGTGTCAGCCTGTGCAACCCTCTCCAGCAACTTTGAGTCCTCAGGAACTTTATCCACGCGTATTGTCGCCTTCTTGCCCTTCCATGCGCTCATATCCAGATGCGCATACCAGTCCGGCTCTTCCGACAGGTCAGCATCGAACTCGCGGACCACAACACCATCGACGAGAACGGCAACGCGTTGCTTCTTCCCCTTCTTGGTACCGTTGTGTATGGGAAAATGCAGGTATCGTTTGTCGATCGTCATCTCACGTTCCTTCGGCATGTTCTTTTTCACAACGGCCGTTGGTTTATCGGAGAAGGCGATCTGGTCAACATTGATGTGCCCCCAGCCGCCGGTCGCATGGTCCACAATCTGGATGCGCGCCTCTTTGCCCACCAAATCCGATACGTCCCACGACCCGGGTTCCAAGGCCTCGCTGCCGCCGGGATTAACATTGGGGCCGGTCGCCGTGCGCACGACCTTGTTACCCACTAGCAAGTTCATGCAGGTCTTTCCATCGAACCCGCCGCCGCCGATGAGAAACGTGATAAATTTCTGATTGACTGTGAACACAGGAGATGTGAGCTTTCCAACCGCACCGTCACCGCCGAGAAAAGAGTTCACGAAACCTTTCCCTTGAAAGTCATCGACCTTCATCTGCCCCTTCAACGTTCCCCGTGCAGGTCCTGTGCCGAAGGCCGTACCCTCGGTCGTCCAGGCGCCATACGTCTCGCCCTCAAAATCGGCAAAAATAGTCTCGCCGCATTGGGCCCCTAACGCCAATGTTAAACCGCAGGCCATCCAGAATCCCCTCATCGCTATTTTCATCGTGTCCCCCTTTATTTAAACTTAAGTGTTCATATCGTGCCTATTTCTGGTCGAATATGCAATTGTAAAATTGTCATAATGAAATAAAGCTGTATTATCAGGTTACAATGAAGAAGGAAGCACCTTAAAATGATATACTCCAGAGCCTACCTCGTAGACCACACAGGCACTCTCCATCCGTAGGAATTTGACACCTTTTGCCTTGGCCGCAGACATACCGGATTCCGTCACCGCATCAGCCTTGTTCGCGGGAATGAACACCTTGGCTTCACTGTTAGCAGGGACAGAGATATTCAAAGAAAACGTATCTCCTTCTCGTTTCCACGCGCTTATGATTCTTCCATACGGCGAATCATGATGGGCTTTCACCCAGGTCAAATCCCCGATGACTTCCGGCTTGATGATAAACTTTTGAAAGCCGGGATTTTTCGGATCGCAACGGATACCGGCAAGATATTTAATCATCCAGGCGGCGACATCTCCCAGGAAGGTATGGTTGTCGGATCCGCCCCCGTTGAGGCTTTCCGAAAGGGTGCTTCGCCCGCTCGCGGCCAGAAAACCCCAGCCAGGAGCCGTTTTCTTTGTCACGATCTGATAGGCCACATCAAGGTGACCGTTATCGGACAGAGCCCGCAGCAGGTACTTGGAGCCCAGGCAGCCGACATTAATAGCATAGCCATTCTTTCGAAGTCCTTCTGCGAGATTGTCGGCGACTCTCTGTCGGTTATGATCTTCAACGAGTCCGAAATAAAGGGCGCACGACATTCCCGTATGGGAACCTTTCGAATACGTGCCTGTAGCTTCATCGTAAAATGTGCGATTGAAGGCATCTTTTATCTTCGAGGTCAGATCGGCATATTCCTTTTCTTCATCTTTCTTGCCAAGTAAGCCCGCTACGTTAGAAAGTATCTTGGCGGCGTTGTAGTAATAGGCCGTGGAGGTAATCTCGAAGGGGGTCTGCCCATTGGGCGGCCAGTCGCCGATTCCGTAGTAGATGATATTGCCCTGATTGACGCTCTGAGGGTTTTTGTATTTGGAATCTTTGGAGCCGCCTGACTGCTCTTGAGCAAATTTATCCTTTTTAATGACTTTTGACTCATCACGATACCAAGCGAGCCATCGTTTATAATTTTCGTAATGACATTCCAAAATCCGGTGATCGCCTCGGTATTGATAAATATTCCACGGGATAATCAAATACGCGCTCTCCCAGGCCGGGCCGTCGAGGAACCGTGTGCCCCAACCATCCCCGCCGTCAGGGATGATGCAGGGAAGTTTACCGTCCGGAGCCTGCTGCGCCTCGTAATCGAGCATCCAGCGGGTATATGCCGCCTCGCTGCCATAATAGGTCAGCCCCGCCTCAGACGCCAAATGAGCATCGGCCGTCCAACCCAACTTTTCGCGGTGCGGGCAATCCGAGGGAATGCCGACAAAATTATCCACATAGGACCAGCGGCACATCGAGACCAACTTATTAAGCAGCGGATTCGAACACTCGAACGTGCCACGTTCATCAAAAGCGGTGTGAACCACCCGCGCTTCGACCATATCCTTGGTCGGTTCACCGGGCAGCCCAGTTACAAGGACTTTGCCAAAGCCATAAAACGAGAACCCCGGCTCCCAGATTTCCAGCCCATTACCCTTGGTCGTATAGACACTGGTTTGAAGCGGCTTGCCAAAGCAGATTCCCTGTCGGCCGTGATCCAGGGTGATCCGTGTCCCAGCCTTGGCGGTCACATTGAGCCGGGTCCAACCCGAGATATTTTGTCCAAAATCAAAGAGATAAGCATCTCCCTGTTTGGTCATATTTACGGCCTTGAGTGTATCGATCACCTTGATCGGCTCGGAGACCTGTGCAGCCAGTTTGCCGGCGACCCCTTCCCGGACAATGGCGGGCTGCCATTGGGTATCATCAAAGGCCGGAGTGCTCCAGTCCGCCTGTTCGCGACGCGCATCATACATCACACCCATGCGGAGCTGATCCCAAAAAATGGGGCCGATGGAGGCTTTCCACGATGAGTCACTGACCACACGCTGATGGGTGCCATCGGTGTAGGTAATGTCCAATTGCAGGAGCATCTGGGGAAATGCCCGCCATGGGGCTTTTTGTAAACCCCAGACATCAGGAAACTCCTGATTATACATTCCGTTGGCCAGTTGCACCCCCAGCGAATTGCGACCGGGCTTGAGATCCTTTGAAATGTCATAGGTCACATACAGGGCGTTCTTGTGATAACTCGTCCAAGCCGGATCCAATACGTGGTCGCCGACCTTCGTGCCGTTGAGGAACATTTCATAATAACCCAGTCCGCAGATGCTGACCTGCGCCATTTTTACGGGTTGGGCTACGGTGAATACATTCCGCAGCATCGGGCTGTTGCGGGAGGTCAATGTGTTGCTCGGTTTCGGCTTGCTGGTGCCGGTAAACTTCCACCACGGTTTATCACCATACACCGCCACCACTTTGGCGGGCATCCACTGATTGGGCGCGGCATCTTTCGTGACGGAAGCCAGCCAGGAAGTATCTGTCATCATTTCCACGGGCTCCCCTTGTTCCGGAACAAGCCGCAATTTTGCGATCAGGCCCGCCGAACCTTTCTCTTTCTCCGCCTTCACCTCGATCAGGTTATTCCCGATTTTGAGTTTCTCGGTTAGATCGATCGATATCGGGCTGCGCCAGGCGATTGGGTTCAATAGGTTTTGCCCCACCAGTTCACCATTCACCTCCAACGAAAATGCTTCATCCGCCGTCATCGTGATCGAAACTGATTTAAGTTTTTCTGAAATTACCAATGCCTTCTTAAAATAGCGCTTTCCGATCGGCTTTTTCGGTTCGTCCGCAGCATACCAAATCCACTGAGCCCCGTCCAAATCAAGCTCCTGCGCTGTCGAGGGATTCGGCTCCGATTGACTGGGCGTCATCGAAATCCATTGGGCTGTCCAGTCGGACGGTTGAAGCAAACCCATGCTCCACTGTTGCGGCTCACTCCATTTGGATTCTTTTTGAACCGGGCTCCCTTCGGCTCCGCTCAGGGCAAACCACGTCTTCACCTTCCAATAACAGAAAACGCGGGAAGCAAGCGTATTTCCATTATACACACGTTGATTGGATTGATCGGACACGACCTTCCCGGAATCCCAGAGATCTCCCTTGTCCTGCTTGAGCAATTCCAAGGAACTCGCCACGATCACCCGATACGCGGTCTGCTTCAATCCTCTGTCGTTGGTCGTCGGTCGTGGATCATCCGTCTTCTGCCCTCCGTCATCCATCACCCAGCTCAGCCTCGGCTGAACAATATCAATGCCCTGCGGATTCACCAAATATTCACAACGCAGATTGACTGGCGTCACGTTCTCGGCTGCGAAAACTCCAGACCCCAAGGACAGCACCATAATCAGCACGCTTAATCGTTTATTCATTCGGTTGATTTAGCTTTCTTTTCACTATTTCAACAGCGTCGCCTTGACATACATCGCGCCGCAGAGGATCTGGCCTTCCTTATCCAGCAGGTTCGCAGTCAGCTTTGTTTTGCCGACCTTGAGCGAGAGTGTAAAAGTGACGCACGTATCGGTTGGTATTGTGTTGATCGTCTGAGTGAAATCAGCAACGAGAAGTTGCGCCTTGGCAACCGGACGAGCTCCCGGACCATCTGAGCGGCCTTTTCGTCCGCCTTCAGCAAGAGCCTTACCGGATTCGAAGGGCCAGCGACTGAGCTCCACCCGGTACTGCCCTGCGGTTTCCACGTCAATGTCCCACGCGCCCTTTGCTTTAGCATCCCAGAGCTGGCCTGGGTTGTCGCAGTAATCCCCTTGCCAGTCATTGGCATACAGGATGACCTGCGGCACGAGAGGATTGCCCAGGTGAATGTATCGAATCTTCTGGAACTCCGTGTAGGCAACCTTGTGCCAGGCGTCGTAGTAAGTGATCAGCGCGTTGACCACCTCGGGATTCTGTGCAGCCACACTCTTCTTCTGCGCTGGATCAGTCGCCACATTAAATAATCCCATGTCTTTCCTTTCCTTGAGTAGACGCCATTTTTCAGAACCGACGACCGCATTATCCCAGGGTGTGCACTTAAGTCTGTATTGAACCGTAAGCTTTCGCTTCGCATGAGGCCAGACTTCATTGCGCAGCAAGCCGCCCCAGCTCACGCCGTCCATAGAATAACGGTTTGCTGGATTGATTCCGCAGAGTTCCAGCAAGGTCGGCGCAATATCCTGAACCTCGGTCAGTTCAGAAACATCCCTGCCATGTTTAATTGTGGATTGCGGCCAGCGGAAGAAACAATGGACGCGATGACCGCCCTCACACAGTTCAGTCTTATGTCCGCGCATGGCGCCGTTGTGAATCGCAGCAGCCTCATAAGACCGCGTGCCATTGTCGCTGAGAAAAAGAACAATGGTGTTTTCCTTAAGCTTGTTCTTCACGAGGAACTCCTCCAAGCGCCCCATATTCTCATCGATGTTCGCAATCATCCCGTAGTATTTCGCCGGTACCTTGATCGCTTCTCCCTTGGGCCCTTTCCACGTCCCGATGTCGGCATAAGGTTTGGAATATTTCTCAGGCACAAAGTCAGGAGCATGCGCCAGATTGTTGGGCAGATAGACAAAGAAGGGCTTGTTCTTCTGCTGGCAGTCCGCCATGTACTTCATGGCTTCCGTGTACCAGATGTCGCCGCAATAGCCCAGATAGAGGGTATCCACACCGTTGTGTTCCAATGTCGGGTCTGTATAGGAATCTCCGCCAGGCTTCGGATTGTTGTTGCTCCAATGGGATGCGAGTGAAGGCAATCCCCAGGCGCGAAAAGAGAGTACTTCCTGAAAGCCACGGTCCTGCGGACGGTGAGGATAGCTGTCGCCCAGATGCCACTTGCCGAAGATGCCGGTCGCATAGCCGGCATCGGCAAAATACTTGGGCAGCATCGGAATCTCTTCTCGTACCATGGAGCGCCCCTGACAGACTGCAGTGCAGCCGTTCTTCATGGCGTCCACCCCGGTCATCAATTGGCCCCGCGTCGGCGAACACATCGGTGCGACATGGAAATCCGTAAACCGCACGCTCTCCGCATGCAGCTTGTCCATGTGCGGCGTTTTCAAAAATGGATGTCCATGCGCCCCGATATCGCCATAGCCCTGGTCATCGGTCATCACAATGATGACATTGGGTTTTGACGGAGCGGCAAACGCAGTCGTGGCCGCCAGAAGCACGCTCGCAGCCCAGGATGCAGGGAATAAACGAAGAAGGAGCTTTTTCGTATGGATAATCAAAGGCCTGGGCGTATAGGCGTCCTCGCCTGTACAGCGACTTGTCCACCGTAGTCGTATTCGCGAAGGCGGAAGCCTGTTGTATAAGGCTGGCGACTTCTCCGGCAGCTGCCGGAGAAGTGAACAGGCGGGGACGCCTATTCGCCCAGCAAGGCTTCCCCTAACATTCCCATATTCCACCATTCCAGTTGAAGTTAAATGGAAGCCAGCGGTTTCATATTTCATCATTTCACCCTCCCGTATCCAATCATTCCCTTGAAATTGTCTGCAGATAATAACATTAGGGTGCCTCATTTAAAAGCACACAGTCCAGCCCAAAGAAATAGCGCGCACCTTTCGATGCGGGATTGGTTCCTGTTACTTCAGCGCGCAAAATAAATTTGTTGTTTTCTGGCGTAAAGGTTCCCAGCTTCAATGGCGCTGCCGGTTGCACAGTGGGAGCGTACCCATCCAACGTTTCCGCGACAGGCTGGCCGTTTATAGTGAACTTCAACGTGCCGTAATCCGGCGCCTGCGTGGCATGGAGGACGATCTGCCGTGCGTTCGCAGAGGGCGCTGTTACTTCCAATTCCACAAACTCACCCGCCTTCCGTGCCAAAAACGTGAGCTGGTGGCCATTGCTCCACTGTTCGGCACCCCACGGACTCATGTCCTGCGAGAAAGTCCGAAAGTCGCCGGACTTATTCAGGATTTTCAAGGTTTCACATTCAATGGCCCCTGGCTTTCGGTGCATTGCAACACGGGCTTCGGCCTGCACCTGCGCCAACGTGGGGACTGCGGCGGCCGCGTCTTTAGGCTGTGGCACGACATTCAGGCTGGCGCCGGGGAAAGCATACCAATACGTGGTGGCACCGTAGAGGAGCGTGGTAGGCTTCCACGAGATCAGTTCAATATCGAATTGCAGCGATTTGCGAAAGGGAATGCCATCCAGTAGGCGGCTGCGACTCATGACGTTCCAGCCCTGCGTCATGGGCTGGTCGATGCGCACATGATTGACGAAGGGGGTTTGAAAGACCGGCTTCGGCGCATACGAGTAACCGTAATAGTCCTCGGTGCCGGTGCCCAGATGCGAAGGGAACGATTCGCCATCGACCCAGATCTTCTCATCGCCTTCGCCATACCAGGTGGCGACTGGATTGAAGAGCGCCAGCGAGTCGCCGGCATATACGCCCCGGCCCGTGATGGTGATAAAGTTCCAATCCCGGAGCGGCGGTGTTTTCAAGCCCGCCTCATGGTGCCAGGCTGCGTAGAAATGCATGGAGCGGTTGTCCCATGTCCATGGTGCCGTAGTCGCATGGAGCACAGCATTGACAGGCTTTGAGCCGACGTTGAGCAAGGTTACCCGTGCCGTTTTCTCGTAGGGCATGACCCAGCGACAACGCATCGTGCCGTCGGTGCTGATTGTGCGATACCAACTGCGCAGTTCATTGATCCCGACTCCCGAGCCGAAAAAGTCCGTGGCCGGACACCAGACCGTCACGTCGCCGTCGAACGTGAGTTTCACGATGATGCTGCGAAGCGTGCGCTCCGTCTCCTGGGTATCGTCGGATTTCAGGAGTAGCTCCAAGGTTCGGACAGCCTGATTGCCTGTAGGCAAATCGAGTGAGGCCTCGGCTCCGGCCGCCAGCATCTCTTTCACGGTAGAGACTTTTCCATCCGAGGAGGGCATAGGCGATTCAAGTGTGCGATTCACCTGGTCAATTAAATCTCTCGATGCCTCGACTTGCGGTAAGGCAAAGGTCTTCACCTCTGTCCCGGCAGCGTAGGTGCGGTAATTGATCTGATAGTAACGAGCCCCCTTTTTTCCTTCCTCCCATGTCACCTTGCAGTGCTTGGCATACGGGATAGGCAAGTAGAGATTATTGCCACGTTCCCCGGGGTGGGCTTGGGCCAGTGGCGCATTGACGCGCACATTTCCTTTGAGCAAACTGAATTCCGAGAAGGTTATCGCAGGCGCCTTGTCGCCATCGAGATAGATGCGCAGGATGCCGTCCTTCGGACCGCCGGCTGTGAGCCAGAAGCGCACAATGGCGCCCGGGCCATCAGCCTCCATCATCACGTTTTCCTTGCGGCCCTCCGTCTCCTCTGTCCGGATGTATTGAGTGTTGTCTATATTGGCGAACCAGCCGGGTTTATCCGGTGCGATTTTCGCGCGGTCATAACTGCTCGCCTGCTTGCCGGTAAACTCATGCTCAGGCCACCGCGCAATGGACTCGACATCCACCATTTCGTTCAGCAGTGAGTCAAGCGTAACACGAGTGCCCGCCTGGATCGCAACAGGGAGGTCGATAAGCAGCGGAACGAGCAACAGAGTGGCGAGGAGTCGATTTGTGTTTTGCGTCATATTCATTTTTTCGCATTGTCCTTCCAAATCGAATTCATCCGATAAATCTTCAATGACTTCACGACCATGCCTTCGTCCGATTCAAGTTTGGTGGCCGTCGAGTCGAATTCACTCGGCATGCGCAGGCGGATTTGGAAGGAGATCCCGTCATCACCATAGACATCATTCACCGTGCGATCTGTGAAAATGCGTGCCTTGGTTCCATTAAAACTGGCATCGATGCCGTTAATCACAAGCTTCTTCTGTCCAGCGTGGGCAAATTCAATCAGTGTCTCACTCAACTGGCCTTTGCATTTCTGCAACAGTTCATTCGCCTGAGCAGGTGTCAGATCCTTGCCTTCGGCCAGAACCTCGCCACGTAGCTGCTCAAACTCTTTGGCCGGCAAGTAGGAGACAAGCAGACCGTCGCTCGTCTCACGCAGGGTCAACTCGTTCGGGATCGAGAACGCCTGATTTGCTATCATATCAGGAAATCTTTTCGAGTAATCAGCTGTTCGAACCCATCCGATCTGAATACGGCGACCGCCTGGAGCATTACCAAATACCTGCCCGGCATAGAAGGTGCCGGTGTAGTTGCCGTGTAACCCGGATTCCTTATGGAACGTTTTGCCATCGAACTTGCCAATACAATAGCAGTTCGCCGCACCAGAAATGAACCAGCGGGTCTCACCGGGTTTTCCAACAACCGGCAGTTCAAACATATCCGGGCACTCCATCAGCAAGAAACGCTGTGGATCCGTAAAGGCGCCGGTCCGCGTCCACTTCCGAAGGTCTTTTGATTCATAGAAAGCAATATTGGCCCGGGCTGGTTCTTTGGCGCTGGCAGGCGGTATCGCCTTCACCTCAGCGCAGTCGGATTCTTCATAAACCGACATCACCCATTTCTGTTCCGGCTCGTACCAAATGACCTTGGGATCGCGGCCTGGATTTTTAAGGACAGGATTTCCAGTCTCAATATCTTTAAGGGTCAAGCCACTGTCTTTACTGTAAGCAAGACATTGGCCGCGTCCGGTGCTGGTGTACATGGCGAACTGAGTGTTCTTGCCGAGCCCAGCCGTATCGTTGGCATCAACAAAGCCGGAACCCGAGTAGGCGGAATCCCCACGCTTATTATAAATCGCTATGGGTTTTTGCTCCCAGTGCACCAGATCCGTGCTTTCCAAGTGCCCCCAGTGCATGTTGCCCCATTGTATGGAAACGGGGTTGAATTGATAGTAGAGATGGTATTTGCCGTCGCTGTAAACCATACCGTTGGGGTCGTTGACCCAGCCGCGGCGCGTAGAGGCGTGGAACTGGTTACGGTACGGTTGCGTGTAGTCAGAATCTGATAGCACATCCGACTCAGATCCTATCTTGATTTTATCAAACGCCGCTAAAACATCATCTGGATGCTGTCCGCCATAGATCCTGATCTGCTTCCCCTTCAGTCCAAATGATTCCAACGGATAGGCCGCAAGCCAGAACGGGGCATTGCGCTTCGGCAGCGGAATCATCAGACTCTGCACAGGTTTATCCCCATCGAAAACAATCGTCTTAATTTCGTTCTTCATCAATCCATAATTGCCTATAGGAATAATGAGATGCGTGCCATTCACCGTCAGCGTCTTCTCCAATATCAGTACCGAGGATTGAGCCTTGGTGTCGGACTGAACGATCTGATCCACCATGATATGACCCATGTTACCCTCATGATAATTGACGATTTGAATGACAGCGTTTTTCCCAATGAACTCCTCCACATCCCACCCCAACTCGAAAAGCTGATTGCTGCCCTGCCCTGTGGCGATGCGCATGATCTTGCCATGGACGAGCAGATTCAGGGTGGCAATGGCATCTGAACTGCACCCGCCAATCAGGAACTTGATATACTTACGCTCGATCTTGAACTCCGGTGATATGAGCTTGCCTTGCCCCTTATTTCCGACGACAAAGGTGTTCAGCAATCGTTTACCTTGAAACCCTGAAATCGGCTCTTGGCCTGTAGCAGCACCAGCGACCGGACCAGTTCCAAAACGCGTTCCCTCCGTCTTCCAGTTCCCGTAGGTCGCGGATTCGAAGTCGCTAATAAGGATGTCATCCGCCGCCTGAACGTTTACAGTTCCCGACACCATCACGACACAGGATGCAAGAATCCCGCGCAATATTGAAAACCTACTCATCAATACTATCTCCTTTTTCCAAGCTCAACGGCGCTGCCGTTCTTTCGCTGCGCTGAGTTCATCAAAAGCGATCTTCTGCAAGGCGGAGGTTTGTTCAGGCGAGAATCCGAGTTCCAATGCGGCGCGCTCGTTTCTGCCGAGTGATCGTGGATCGAGTCCAGTCAGATCGCCGAAGATCATCAGCGCCTCCAGGTAGTAACCAAACGCGCTCGCGTGGTAGTGATCGTATGTCCACAGATTGATCTGACCGGCAGAAATACCATCATAGGGATTCGGATCCGCCACTCCTGTATTAAATGCTCGGTTCCACGCTTCGCCGACGGGTATGATGCCGCGGATCGCCGGTGAGCCGGCCGCTGCGAGATCATAAGCGGCACGGATATCCAGCGCCATTTTTTCGATGGGCTGTCCGTACCAGTGCCCAAACTTCGGATAGACTTGGTCGGCACGGGACCATGTGGCGATGAGCCGAATGTCGACGTCGGGATTCTTTTTCCTCAGCAGTTCAGCCAGTTCCTTGGCCGAGCGCACCAGCAAGGTCGGGTCGCCCGGTTTGTTGCTGTCGAGTGTGCTGTAGCCCTGCATCACAACGTAGTCCCAAGCTTGGCCGATGACGGCGGCTTTGTGCTGGACGTGATAATCAAAACCCGCACCAGCTTTTGTTTCAAGGCTCACCCTGAAATTGCGTCCCGCTTGGCTGATGAACATCTTGAATAACGCGGGAACTCCGCCCGTACCTTCACCATTCAAATCAGTGACCGTTTGGGCGCGGTAGAATCGTACCGGCGAACCGAAACCAAACATAAAGCTGTTGCCAATAAACACGACACTCGGAGCGATCTCACCCTTGGGCGCTTGCTCAGTTGCGAAGACGGTTGATGACATCATCAGCATAACCATGACCAATAAAAGACGCTGCATTTTCATAGTATTATAGCCGAACGTTTAAGCTCGGGCGCTTGGTTCAGCCTCCGTGATATTTACTTTCAATGCCATGCCGATTTCAGTTCATACACGTCCAGCTTCGCGATTCTGGCCGTTCCTCCGACAGCGGTGAGGGATAGATCCTTGAGATTTGGATCGGCCACGAAGAAACTGGTGAACGATACCCGCCCGTCATTGCCGAAGACGTCCAGCGCGGTGCGATCGGCCAGGATACGCAGCTTCAAGCGGTCGCCGACCGGGGCTAGCTCGGCCTCGTTGTTCATCACGCGCAGGCGGCGCTCCGGCACCTTATACTGCACCGTCTGTCCGCGGAGGGTGAAGACGATCTCTTTGGCATCGCCGAGGGCGAACTCGGCATCGATGTCGAACAGATCACCCTTCACTGCGGCCAGTGCGTTTTTGCCAACCGCCAGCGGTTGCTCTTTCAATTTCAGAAGGCTCTTGGCCCGCAGGCCTTCGATCTCGCGAACCGGATAGCGGCACATGAGCATGCAGTCGTCCACGGCGTGGAGGGTGAGGACACAGGGCAGGGACATCTGCTGGTTGAACGGCATCCTCGGAAACACGCTGCCGGACATCCACGCGATCTGAATGCGGCGCCCGTCCTCTTTGGGGATGTCGCTGTAGGATTGCACGGCGTAATAGTTGCCTCCCATATTGATCGGGCGCGGTTTGCCGTCGGGTTTGAAGGTCTTGCCGTCGAAATCACCAACCGTGTAGAATCCGTTTGCGCTGGTGAATACCCACTTGGTGACGCCGGGTTTGCCGCTCACTGTCATGGGGAAGAAATCAGGGCATTCGGCGCCGCCTGTGTTTTCCAAGGTTTGTAGTTGGGTCCATTGCTTGAGATCGGGAGACGCGAAAAGGGCATAGTCGGTCTTGTCTAGGAAAAGAGCCATAATCCATCGTTTCGTCAACGCATGCCAGATGACCTTAGGATCCCGGTTGCCGCTTGTGATGCTCGGCAAGACAGGGTTGCCGCTATATTTGGTCCAAGTGCGCCCCCGGTCGTTGGAATACGCGATGCATTGGCAGGTGTGCTTGCTATCAGCGGTATAGATCGCCACCAGCGTCTTCTCATCACCTTTCTGGAAACCGGCCGTGTTGTTCCAGTCGACCACAGCCGAGCCGGAGAAGATGGTGCCCATCGCATCCGGCTCGATGGCGTTCAGCAGTTGCTGCCAGTGCATCAGATCCGGGCTGACCGCGTGACCCCAAGTCATGTTGCCCCAGTTGATGCCTGTTGGATTGTGCTGGAAGAACAGGTGATACTCACCCTTATAGAAAACAAGACCGTTGGGATCATTGAGCCAGTTTTTTTGCGCGGTTAAATGAAATTGCGGGCGAAAGGTTTCATTGTACAATTCCGCGGTTGATACCACCCATTCCTGGCCGACCTTGGCATCGGTCTGAGATTTTCCTTGCGGTTCGTTGCTCTGCGCGATCTGGTCCACGTTGATATGGCCCCAGCCTCCCTGGGCATGATCAACGATACGAATGCGAGCCTTCTTGCCCCGCAGGTTCTTCACATCCCAGTTAGCCGGATCGAGCGCTTCCTTGTCGCTACCGGTAGCACCACACACCACCTTGCCATCGACCATCAGGGCCATGTATGCCTCGCCCGAACGCTTGCCGGCACCGATCAGAAAGTTGATATAGTCGCGCTCGATGGCAAACTCGGGCGAGAGCAGTTCGCCGTGGCTGTCATCGCCGCCCAGGAAGGTGTTCACCAAGCCACGGCCCTGATAACCTGAAACCGGTTGCTGACCGGGCAGAGCGCCTTGAGCCGGTCCTGTTCCGAAGGCTTTACCGCTGACCGTCCAGACACCATAGTCGGCACCCTCGAAATCGGCGATGGGAATGTCATCTGCAGCATACAACAGTGACAACGGCGCGAGCAGCAGGGCAGAGAGGAAGTGTGTTCTTGTTGTCATAGAGTTCTCGGGCTACCATGTAATTGTTTCATCTCCCAATCCGACGTCAATGAATTGATTGTCGGGTTTCTCGCCGGGCTTTTTCTCGGCATGAATCGCGAGAGTGTTTATTCCGGGCTTCAGCAGGGCGGCTGCTTCTGTTGAAAGAGGGATAGTCACAAAACTCATCATGTAGCCTCGCTTCAAATCGAGTGCCTTGACGCCGTTAAAATAAATCGTTGCGTTCCTGGCGTAGGTGGCGCGGAGGACCGGGCGCTTCACCTTCTCAGCAGGCATCTCGAATGTTCTCAGCATCCAAATGTCCGATGTGTGCCACTCGGTACTCATGGCCATTCCCCATTTGCCTTCCTTGAATCCGATGATGCCTGTCCCCTTCTTCCAACTGGAAATATCGGCTCCGGGCTTGAACCAATCATCGCTTGGCTTTTCAACGGTATAACTCCATTCTTGCGGTGCCTTTTCCGATGTAGGCACAAGCGTCTTTATAATGGATTCAGGAGGGAACTCACGTTTTCCAATCGCCTTGGCGAACAGTTCAGGGTTGGCTTTATTCACCTTGCGGTCATACGTCATGAGACCGTTGACCTCCTTCTCAATATCCGTGATCTCGGTATAGACTGCGGCGGAGGTACCGTTCTTAAGGTCAGCGTCAAAGGCCTCCTTCCAAAGTGCCAGATACTGCTTTTCATAATCCTTCTGATCGACACACGTGATGTAGACAGAAGATTCTGTCTGCTCGGGAACCCAGATGTGGCCGGGAATGACATAACCCAGGCCGCCAAATTCACCGCAGATGCCAAGCCTGTCTCCCTCGGGTTTCACCCCTGCCGGGGACTGGTAATGATGCCTGTCAATCGCATCACCACACCCGGCATCGAACCAGCCGCTGCCTCCTGTGACCAGACGCGTCGGATCCATGTCCTTGACCATTTTTGTGAGGCGCGGGGTGTCGTATTGTCCCCAGGATTCGTTGAACACAACCCACCAGATAATCGAAGGTGAGTTGACATGCTGTTCGACCATCGTCCGCATTTCAAGCTCATGCTGGTCCGCAAGTTCCTTTGATCTCGGCACGCCGTCCTTGTCTCCCCGTGCATCCTTGCCGGCAATGCCGCTGGGCATGTCCTGCCAGACGAGAAGGCCGAGTTTGTCCGTCCAATAAAACCAGCGGGCGGGCTCGACCTTGATGTGCTTGCGCGTCATGTTGAAGCCGAATTTCTTGGTCATCTCGATATCATATTTGAGCGCCTCATCGGTCGGCGCCGTGTAGATGCCATCCGGCCAATAGCCCTGATCCAGCGGACCCGCCAGGAAGACAGGCTTGTTGTTGAGCATCGGACGCAGAACGCCCTTCTCATCCTTACCTTTGGAGATCTTGCGCATCCCGGCATAGCTCTTGACCGAATCGCTCCCCAGTGTGATTTTTAAGTCGTAGAGGAAAGGGGACTCCGGCGACCAAAGCTTGGCATTCGGAATGTTGAGGACAATCGGCTCGCCCGCTTTGCCTTTTTGACTGGCGACTTCCTTGCCTCCATCGAGAACAGACACAGTAGCCGCTCCTTCTTTGCCATTCACAATCACCGTCAATGTTCCTTGGTCAATGTCGGGGGTGATCTTCAGGCTGGTTACAGGGCTCTCAGGTACCTTCTCCAGCCATACGGTCTGCCAGATTCCTGAGGTGGCTGTGTAGAAAATGCCATCCGGTTTATCAAAGGAGCTAACCCGCTGCTTTCCGAATGGACCGTCTCCAGTTCCATCCAGCACGGATACCACCAATGTATTGTCTCCGGTTTTCAACGCGTCGGTAATATCAAACGAGAAAGCATCATAGCCGCCTTTGTGCTTTCCAATCTCTTTTCCATTCACCCTAACCGTTGCTTCATAATCAACCGCTCCGAAGTTCAACATCAGGCGTTCGCCTTTTGTTAGAACTGGTGCAGAGAAGGTGCGTGAATACCAGAGTTGATCGTCATGCATAAATTTCCGCTTCACGCCGGAGAGTGCGGACTCGATGCAGAAGGGGACCAGAATCTTGCCTTCAAACGTCGTGGGTTGCTGAGCATCTTTTTTTGTGACGGCGTAATCCCACAGTCCGTTAAGGTTCACCCAGTTCGCGCGCTCCAGTTGCGGACGCGGATACTCCGGCAGGGGGTTGTTCGGATCCACTTTTTCGGCCCACTGCGTCATGATGTGCCCCGGAACGGGTTTCCACTCAGCAGCGTCTAGTACGGCCAGCGGTGCGAGCAACAGGGTAGCGAGGATCAGGGTTGAAAGGTTTCTCATGGTTATCCTTATTTTGTGTTCGAGTAAGTCAATGTGTCCACATTGTTCGGCCAGATGGATTTCAGTTTATAAATGGTCATACGCTCTACGGTGCCTACGCCCCCGTTCATGTTGACGCTGATTTTGCCAACAGGGTTTTTATAATTCCTGCCTCCCATATTATAAATCGCTCCACGTGCGGCAAAGATCTCCCAGGAGGCACTGTCAATAAAGACATGGAAGTCGATCCGGCCATCGTCCTTGTCATGCACGATAATGGTCGAACCATCGAGTTTTCGTTTATCCAGCCAATAGGTGAACTGGGTTTCGCCGGTTTTTAATTGGATCGAACCTGTCTTGGCGTCGGTCTTTACCGAGACCACCACCTCGAGCTGTTTTTCCTGGGTTTCGAACGACACCATTTCCGCACCGCCGATCTTCTTGTCCTGGGCGGAGAAGAGCTCGACCTCGCGAAGCTTCTCCAGCTCCTTGACCGGATTAACATAGAGCCGGACACCATCCTCCGCCGTGCGCAGGGTCAGTTCCAGCGGCAGCGTGAAACCGCATCCGACAGGAGCATCACCAAAACCCAGGCGAGCCCACATCATCATGATCGCACGGCCATCAGGGGCGTCAGAGAAGCATTGCCCAGCGTAAGGAACTCCCAGACTGATCGACCAGCGATATTCCTTCAAATCGGGTGTAAACTTTTTGCCGTCAAACGTGCCGACCTGGTATTTCGCACAACCATCCAGCAGTACCCATTTTTTATTCTTGGGGTTGCCATCCACCGGAAGTTCGAAGAAATCAGGGCATTCATGGAAATCTTTTTTATGGATGTCTCCTTTATCCGGTCCATTTTCGTAGATCTCGGGGAACAGTTTTTCAGTAACCGACTGGAACTCCCAATTTTTAGCATCCTTGCTGGTGTAGAACGCCATGTGCCCGGAGCCGGCGTCGGGATAAAGTCCCATGCGATATACGACCATGACCCAGCTCTTCGTCGGTTCATACCAGACGAGCTTGGGATCGCGTCCCCAGGAGATGTCGCCCGGCCCTTTGTGGCTTTCCGGCCTCGGTTGCACGGTGATCGGGTTGATCTCCTTCATATAGGTGTAGCGGAAGCCTCCGTCGGTCGAATACGCAAGGCACTCGCCCAGCCCGGTATCTGAGAAGGTGGCGATGATGGTCTTCTGTTTACCCACCTGTTTGCCGAGGGTGTTATAGACATCCACCGCCGCCCCGCCGGAAAAACAATGGCCCACAGCCATGCTCTGATCCCGATCCATGTCTTTGTCGCCACCGGGACGCAGGATCGGTGGACAATTGGTCCAGTGTATCAAATCAGGGCTGACCGCATGACCCCAATACCAGCCACCAAACCAACTCCCAAGCGGATTGCATTGCCAGGATAGATGATAGAGCCCGTCGGAATAGACCATGCCATTGGGGTCGTTGTTCCAGCCCTGGATCTGGCTGAAGTGAAATTGGGGACGGCCTGGCTCCTTGTAGACCGGTAAGAGGTTACGAATTTTATCGCTGCTTTCAATCCGGGACACCGCGATCGCAGCCTGCTCCGCCGTCATGGAGTCACCGATCAACCACAACGTGGCCTCCTTACCTTTATAGTCCTTCAGATCGAGAACGCCCCAGAATTTCGCGTCTTCCACATTGTGGAGATGGATCGCGTGCGCCCGGTGGACGAGTTGGCCATCGACATAGACCTCCAGCCGACCCCATTCGCCCTTTCCCACTTTTTTGTCGGCCTGTTGCGGATCCCCCACCGGCAGGATCAGCAGTTCTCCCGTCAATTGCAGTTTCCTCTCAGCTTTGACCCCTTCCTTTTTCAACGGCAGCCTGATCGGAGCGGTATTCGAATCGGACTGCACGATCTGCGCCACCATAATACGCCCGAAATCGCCGGTAGCCTTGTCGACAATTTGAATGGTTGCTGTCTTCCCTGCAAACTTTGACACGTCCCATGATCTCGGCGTTAGATTGTGTGAGTTGCCACCGTCCGCGTTGCGCACGGCCTCCCCGTCAATAATTAATCTCATGAAGGCTGCGTACGGTTGATTTCCGCCAGCAATCAGAAAATTGATATAGTTGCGCTGTATCTTGAACTCCGGCGAAGTTAGCTTGCCAGTCGCGACGTCACCGCCGTGGAAGGAGTTCGCTACTCGCTTGCCCTCGAATCCCGATCCCGGGTTTTGTCCAGGAAGGATGCCGGTGGCAGGGCCCGCTCCGAAGGCTTGGCCCTCTACTTTCCAGTTTCCATAGTTCTCAGATTTGAAGTCGTTGACAACTAGGTCATCGGCCGCGCGCGCAGCGCCGAGGCCGAAGCAGCAGGTCATTAAAAAAGCAGAGAGTGCATTCATAGTTTTTTTCATAAGTTTGTTGGTAACTTCAGTGGAATGTTGGAGGGGAAGCCTTGCTGGGCGAATAGGCGTCCCCGCCTGTTCACTGGTCCGGCGGCTGCCGGACCAGCCATAGATCCCCAGCTTCGCTGTACAGACGAGGACGCCTATACGCCCAGAAATTTGTCTTCATTTGAATGTTAAAAAGAGCCTCTCCTATTCCCCTCTCGCTACTTCCAGATGGATTTCAATTGATAAACCTTCATGTTTTCAAGGGTGGCATCGCCTCCTTTGAGACGGAGGATGGCCCTCTCCAAAGACGCACCTTGAACAACTCTGTTATGGAGCATATAGACAGCCCCATGCTCGGCGAATACCTCCACAATCGGACGGTCCACATAGATGCGCAGATCCAGCTTGCCGTCCTCTTTGTCATACGAGATCAGCTTTCCTTTGGGAATCGACAGCTCCTTTCTTGAGATTTGATAGGAGATGGTACATTCGTTCAATTGGAGTTCAATCATTTCGGGCTTTTTACCACTGCTATAATCGAGTATCAAGCAAATCTCAACCAGCTCCGCTGGAGTTTTGAATTTCAATGCGACTTCGCCTTCAGTCACATGTTGTTTGCTAACAGACAAAAGTTCATCGCCCCGCAACGCTTTTAATTCCTCCACTGGATTCGCATAACACCGGATGCCGTCAGCCGCGGTTTTTAAACTCAATTCCAGAGGAAGCGTGAAGCCTTGGTTGAAAGGCGTTCCCTTCTCTTTTTGAGGTGTCCGTGCCCACACCATGGCAATGGCCCGTCCATCAGGAGCATCGCTGAAGCATTGAGCTGCTTTCACCTCCCCGCCGATACACTGGCGTGTTCCTGCGAAGTCCGGCTTGAAGGCCTTGCCATCAAAGGTGCCGAGTTGATATTTGGGTGTCGCATCAAAGAGCATCCACTTCTTTTCAATTTTAGCGCCGCTTGCCGCGCCGTAGACCTTAGACGAAGGCGGGTCAACCGGCAGTTGCACGAACTCAGGGCACTCGTGATAAATCTCTTCCGTTTCACTTTCCTTAGTCCAGGTCTTAAGATCCTTGCTGGAATAAAATACCATTTTACCGATCCAGCCTTTGGGTTCTTTCACTTCGTGTCCGCCATCATAGACAACCACGCACCAGCGCTGGCTTTGCTCACCTGTCTCGGCGTAGCCTTTAGGCGAAGCCGGATGCCAGAATATCTTTGGGTCACGGCCTTCGTGAGAGATGATCGGGTTATAATCTCGAAGGAGGGTATACGTTTTCCCGTTGTCGGTGGAATAAGCCAGTGATTCTCCGCACTTGCCTTTATCGCCGCCGAGTCCGCCCGCCGTATCCGTGACGCAGGCGATCAAGGTCTTGGTCGTGCCCACTTGTTTGCCTAAGGTGTTGTTGTGATCCACACAGGCGCTGCCTGAAAACGCCTGTCCAAACACCATGGCCGGGTGAGTATTGGGCAAAGCCTTGCCACCCCTCCCCTTGCCGCAGGTTCGTAAAGCAATGGGCAGTTCTTTCCAGTGTATCAAGTCCTTGCTGACCGCGTGACCCCAAAACATGTTCGCAAAGGGAGTGATCATCGGATTGCACTGCCAGGAGAGATGATACAGACCGTCGGAATAAACCATGCCATTGACATCATTATTCCATCCCACCCTTTGGCTGAAGTGGAACTGTGGCCGTCCTTTTTCAGTATAGATCGGGACGTGTGATTTTATCTCATTCGAGCTTGCAATGAGTTTAGAGGCTCCCGTCCACGTGTCGAGAGGCCCGGCAACTAGACTGATTTGTGCCTTCTTACCGATATATTCGCTGACATCGATGGCACCCCACGCATCGGCGGTTGCTTCTGTTGATGCCAGCAGGACACCGAACTGATACACAACCATGCTATCGACTTCCACGCGGATGCTATTGCCACGATACTCCTTGGGTGGATTTTTCTGCATGGGCACAAGCAGGTATTTGCCCGTGATCGCCAACTCGATGGGCGGCGGGAGCGCCGCCTGCGTTGCAAAGGATATGCCCAGGCAGCAGAGTGTACTGACGAGGCGTTGCGCTGTCTGTGGGTGTGTGATTATAGAGGTCATGGTTGGCTTTTTGGCTTATTATACTGTTTCCGATATTTGGCCAGCGTCGGGATTCCCGTTGCCTCAAGGAGAATGGGTCTTGGCTTATCCACGAAGGCGGCTGGCCGATTATTCGTTTTTAAGTCAGTCACATGCTTCTCGAGCAAAGCCTGCATGGCCTTGACCTTTTCCGGTTCCTGAGACGCTAAGTTAGTTTTCTCACCCACATCCTTCTCAAGGTCATAGAGTTCGACAAACCGCTCTGCCTTCTGGTGATAACACACGAGCTTCCACTTGCCTTGGCGCAGGCCGCCTTCTCCGTAAAACAGATTCTCGTGTGGCGACTTCGCGCCCTCCTTGCCGAGGAGGATATCGCTGATATTCTTGCCGTCGATGAAGCGGTCACGTGGAACTTCCGCACCTGTCAAGGCAGCCAGCGTCGGCAGGATATCAGCCGTGGTGCCGATTTGCGAAGTCACCTTCCCTGCGGGAACATTACCAGGCCACCAGGCTAAAGCGGGCACCCGCATGTGGCCTTCATATTCGGGGCCGAACTTGCCACCTCGCAGTGGACCGCTGGAGGTCTTTCCACCGCCTCCATTGTCGCTGGTAAAAAAGATCAGTGTCTTCTTGTCGATATCCAAGGACTTCAGGAGCGCCATCAGCCGCCCCATGCACTGGTCGATCTCGGTGATCTGGGCTTTGAACGGTTCGCCCCCGGCAGCGGCCAGTCTCTCTGGTGTCGCAAACCATGGGTAATGCACCGCCGTCAGCGGCACGTAGGCAAAAAAGGGTTCTTTTGCATGCCGGGTGATGAAGTCGGCTGCGGCGTCCAAAATGGCATCCGTCAACACCGCCTGGCTGGCTTGATCAGGAATGTAGGCGATCACCTGGTCCTGCTTCAAGTAGGGCAAGGGCGGATAGTCCCTCTTTCCCTTGGGCTTGCCTGTTTCGCTCCACATATCGTTGGAATAAGGGATGCCTTCATATTCATCGAAACCCTGCCTGTTGGGCATGAAGTCCGGCTGGTCCCCGAGGTGCCATTTGCCAAAACACCCAGTTGCGTAGCCGTTCTTCTTCAGTACCTCCGCAATCGTGATCTCCGACGGGTTAAGTCCGCGTTTATCAGCAGGAAAGACCACGTTCCCACACATGCCGACACGCTCGGCATAACAGCCGGTCATCAAGGCGGAGCGCGACGGCGTACAGGCCACGGAACTGACATAAAAATCGGTCAGCTTCAAACCCTCTGCAGCCATACGGTCCAGATGCGGAGTCGGGTGCTTGCCGCTGAACGGACCGATATCCGCGTAACCCATATCATCAATAAAGACAAAAATGATATTCGGTTTATCGGCTGCGCTTAATACGGTGCCGAGAACCAAAGAAAGCATTGCACAAAGGCGCAGTAATGCCGCTGCTCGGTTATTCACTCGGTTCATTTGCCCCCCTATTTTTACAAAACAACAATTTTTTTCGGCGTTTAACGTTTAACTTCTAACACTTAATTTAAACCAGCCTCAGAATAACCGTATCATCGTCCCTTGTGGCGGGAAGGCCAGCAAGAGCTGTTTACTGTCACTGCTCTTTGCCAATGTTGCGCCCTTCGGTGCGCCGATCACTGTTGTTGGCAAGGTGCCTGAAATCGTGCCGCCCGTGCTCTGCAAGATCGTCCATGTTCCGGAGCGCGTCACCCCGCCACTGACCTCCACTTTAAGCGTAGGGGTCAGCGACACGTTTCCGGCAACCGTGATGAGGTCGTTCTGGCTCAGCGACAGCACATCCACCAGCAGGCGGCTGTTGTCCTGCAACGTCAGCGCCCCGGCGATCGCCGTACTGATAACAGCCGTATTCGCATTCGTCGTACCCGCTGCAAGGATGCCGCCTGCATTGACCGTCACATTGCTACCCAGTGTGCCCGTCCCGCACAACACCGCGTTAGTCATCACCGTTGCATCGCTCGAATCGATCTTTCCGTTGACCTGCAAGGTGCCACCGTTGACGATCGTCGATCCGGTATACGTATTGTTCGTGGTGAGTAGCATCGTGCCAGCACCCGTCTTGGTGAGGCTAGAGGCGGGCCATGCTGTGGTGTTAATCGTTCCATTTGCCAAGGGGGCCGAGACCGTCAAATCGGTTCCCGACACCACGTCGCCCACATTGAATATCGTGTTACGCGTTCCAACATTGCTGAGTGAAAAATTGGCTCCGGTACTGCCACGATTCATGGTCGAGGCCGCAGTGCCACCCACTGTCACCGTGCCGTTCAAGATCGCAACCGCAGTTGCGGCTGAAGAATTTACGGTCATCGTGCCCCCGTTTAAATTGACAGTGTTGAAGGTTTGCATGAAGTTCTGAGGGCTGTACCCGACCTTCAAGATACCTCCATTGACATTAATGATCACGGGTATCTGAGCAGTAGTGCTACCCAGGCTATCATTGATATTTACACTCGACATCACCCACAGCGTCGCATTGGTAGCGATGTTGATGTTGCGGACGACCGTCAGGTTACCCAAACCACTGGCTATAGGCGTTGTGGTGTTTTCTCTTGGCCCATCAGCATTAACCGTTCCTGAGTTGATGTTCACATCGCCGGTGAAGGTGCTCGCTCCAGTGAGCGTCTGGGTGGCTGAACTGCTGTAGACAAACGAGCCAGAACCCGAAATGATGTTGGTATAAGTACCGTTGCCTAGTTTGCCGGTGCCTCCGATGGTCAGAGTGCCTGCAGCGATCGCCGTTACGCCGGTGT
The DNA here is from genome assembly GCA_037133395.1 of bacterium. GTDB lineage: Bacteria > Verrucomicrobiota > Kiritimatiellia > RFP12 > UBA1067 > CAIZQW01. The sequence continues at coordinate 46,791 of JBAXOG010000008.1, forward strand.
AGGTGTTCACGCCAGTGAGGATCAGGTTGCCTGCGCCGGACTTGGTGAGGGCACTGGACGATGTGTTGTCTTTGATAACGGGATCCATCGTGAGTGTGTCCGCAGCGCCATCCACCCGGATTACCAGTTCGCCACCACTTGTCCCTGCCTGAAGGGTGCTCGCGGTGGTTTTGCTGATTAAGGCACTGCCAGAACCAGCGGAAAGAATACCATTTGCACTGAGAACGGCCGTGTTGTCCAGGGTTATATTGTTGGTGCCCATGTTCAGCGTATTGACAGCCGCCGTGGCCTGGGCAGTGACATTGCCGCTCAGGGCGACGTTCTTTGACGAGTCATTGGCTATCGCATTCACGCCGCTTACGCCGCCGACATAGTTTGCGTCGCTGGTGGTGTAGGCCCGGAGATAGTTACTGGTATCATAACTGGCATAACTGCTGCCACCAAAGAAGACGCCCTTGTCCAGCAACGTGCCTGTGGGAACCGAAGATCCAGCAAACTGCGTGAGGACGATTTTGTTGTTCGAACCGTTGCTGCCGTTGACGGTCGCGAAGTTAGCAGCCGCTCCAACTGTACGTGCGGCGAGGTTTGCGAAGGTCAGGGCGGTGTTGCCGCTGCCGGGGTAGGTGGACTTGACCGTGCCTTCGCCTACGTTGAGGGTCAGCAACCCCATACCCTGAGCGCTGCTGGCGGCTTCTTGGACATCAAAGGTTCCCATCCCGCCGAAGGTCAGTGCAGTGCCGGTGGTGCCGTTTAAACTGCCCGACGTGCCGTTGCCGACTTGGAGCAAGCCGCCATTGATGGTGCTCGTGCCTGTGTAGGTGTTGGCTCCCGAGAGAATCCACTTGCCAGCATCGGCCTTGATGAGGGCGATCAAACCACCAGAAGCGTTATTAACGATGGCACCCCTAATCTCGTTCGCATCGGTATTAGCGCCACCGAGGGTGAGCGTGCGAGTCGCGGTGATGCCAGTGATGGTGGTGTTAAAGGGTGTCGCGGTGAAAATTAGGCCGGAACCACCATTCGCGCCGGAACTCTGGATTCTGCCACTGCAGAGATGTGCGGCAGTGCCGTTCCCAATCGTAAACGTGCGACTGCTGGTGTTGCCCGCGCCGGTGTAGTTAAGGATGCCGGTGGCAGCGCTGTCGCCGAGTCGAATCCCGGTGCCCGTAGTGCCCTTGCCAGCAGCGCTGGCGATACCGAAATCAGCGAGGGTGGCAATATTGAGCGTGCCATTGTTGATCTGAAGCTGGCCTGTAAAGGTGTTGCCGTTGTTCGAGAGTGTCCATGTGCCCACGCCAGCCTTAGTGACTAAGAGCGCGTTGACTCCGTTATCGCTAATCATACTTTGGAAATCATTCTCACCCGTGTTGCTACCACCCAAAGAAAGAACCGTGCTGGCGGCCGCCGTGTTGCTGAACGTCCCATTAAAGACAAGCGGATTGCCACCATCGTTTTGGATCACGGCGATTTTCGAGGTGGCGGTAAAAGCGATGTTAATAGCGCGGTTGATGGTCGTGCTCAAGCTAGCGGAACCGGTGTAGATCAGATTGCCCCCCGATATTCCGCCAAACGTGATCGTGCTGCCCGCACCGATGGCGCTGGGAACTCCGCTTGCGGCGAGGGAATTGATTGAGAGGGTACCTTGGTTGATGGTCAGATCACCCGTAAACGAATTGATACCGGAGAGTGTGAGCGTACCTGCTCCGTCCTTTGTCAGACTGCGCGCGCCGCCCGTTTCGCTGATGATGCCTGACATGGAGAGGTTATGGCTGGTATTCGCGGTGATGCGTCGATTGTTGTCGAGGATCATATCATTTGCGATGGAGTCAGAGAACGCGGTGCCCGTAGCGAGAGTATTCGTGATATCCCCCCCCAAGGTGATGCGATTGCCGGAAAGGGAGAAGACTGCTAACCCTGATGTGTTGGTGTTGTTAAGGAAGTTGATGCCCGCAAAGAGGGTGTCGGCAGGGAAGTCGTTGATTGTGGCCGTCCTGTTTGTACCCGCGAAGCTCAACGTGTCGCCTGCGATAGGCGCCCCGCCCGTTCCGCCGCCACCGGTCCAGTTATCCGCATTCCACAACGCACTGTTGAGGCCGTCCCAAGTTGCAGTGCCAGCCCATGCCGACAACCCCGGCATGATCGCCGAAAGGGCAAGTGCCGACAGAAACAGGAACCGATTGGTTGACGCGCGGAGAGGCGCGAAGAGTGTTGAGAGTGTTGTGATAAGTGAACGCAACGTTTTGTTTTCGATCTGAATACTCATGCTGAAACCTCCTCATTTAAAAAGTGCCTAATAACCCCGACACGAAAACAATACCGTTTACCCCTCTCACACCCGCCTCAGAATATCCGTATCAACGTCCCCTGCGGCAGGAAGGTCAGCAAGAGCTGTTTACTGTCGCCACTCTTTGACAACGTGGCGCCCTTTGTCCCGCCGATTACCGTTGCGGGCAATGTGCCTGAAATCGTTCCGCCCGTGCTCTGCAAGATCGTCCACGTTCCGGAGCGCGTCACCCCGCCACTGACCTCCACTTTAAGCGTAGGGGTCAGCGACACGTTTCCGGCAACCGTGATGAGGTCGTTCTGGCTCAGCGACAGCACATCCACCAGCAGGCGGCTGTTGTCCTGCAACGTCAGCGCCCCGGCGATCGCCGCGCCGCCGACCGTATTGGTCGTGCCCGCCGCGAGGATGCCGCCCGCATTGATTGTCACATTGTTGCCCAGCGTGCCTGTTCCGCACAACACCGCGTTGGTTATCACCGTTGCGGAACTTGACGCGATCGCCCCGTTCACTTGCAATGTGCCGTTGCTGACCGTTGTCGTGCCTGTATAGGTGTTGTTCGTGGTAAGCACCATCGTGCCGGTGCCCGTCTTGATGAGATGGGATGCAGCAAGAGAGAATCCATTTCGGACGCTGGCCGCGATAATCAAATCCGCCTCCGCGGAAACGGTCGCATCGGCTACATTGAAGACGGTGGTGCGCAGATTAGCGTCCGTATTGCTTAGGTTGAATTGACTGGTAGGATCGGTCGAGCCGATGATACTGGAAGCCACCGAGCCTGCCACCGTTACTTTGCCATTCACCTGGAAGCACCCGTTCACATTACCAACGCTATTGTCGGCCTTGATGGTGCCCCCGTTCAACGTGACATTGTTGAAGACGTTGATGTTTCCGGAGTCGATAACCATGCCGCCCGCGTTGACCACGAGAACTGGCATCGGCTGTGTGGCGACTTCGCCCAACACAACAACACCCGACAGCAGCAATGTTCCGCCGTTGTTGACGTTGATGTTGCGAATAGCCGTCGTGCTTCCCAATGGCCCTGTGCCTCCGGTAATCGTAACAGTGCCTGCGTCGATGTTCACATCGCCTGTGAAGGTATTCGCGCCGCTAAGAGTCAGCGTACCTGCGCCGGTTTTGGACATACCGTTCGTCCCCACCAAGACCGCTGTGATGGCGGCAGACTGATTGTTGACCATGATGACGGGCGTGTTGGTTCCAGCCAGCGTCAGCGTATAGGCCGGAAGATCGGCGTTGACGGTCCAGGTGCGTACGTTCCCCATGTCCCCGAAGACCAAGTTACCGATAGTGAGCGCGCTACCAAGGGAGACCGAGGTATTACCAGCAAGCGTCAATGTACTGAAATCTGCTGTGATGCCGATGCCCTGTCCTACCACCTTATTCAGCCAATTGCCTGCCACTGTCCACGAACCGCTAACCAGATTTGTCCACGTCGCGGTTGAGCCTGCCACCGTGGTGTAAGTCGCGCTGGAGACCGCGCTGTCCAACATACCGCTATTGGTGGCGTAGGCCTTGATGGTTATGTTCGTCGGCGACGGAACGATCACAATAGCCGACGCGCTTCCAGCCACGCCACTCGGCGAGGTGTTTGTGGGGGTACTCCCATCAAGGGTGTAAAAAACGGTCGAGCCGGCATCGCCGCAGGAGATGGTAATGGTCTGCGCGCCGAAGTACCCGCCGGAGTCCGGATTGAACGTGGGTGTGAGAACAGGGACTTGACCCCCTTTGACCATCACCGAGATGGTTCCATCGCTTATCAGGGTCGCCGTGTTCCACTCTCGGTCACCAGGCAGCGCGGGCAGATTTGTCGTGGAGAAACTGCCGCTGTAAGAACCCGATGCCTTAGTGAACAGTGTGAACGTGTCGCCGATCGCCAGCGCATCACCTGTGGCAGTCACCGAGAGTGTGCCACCGTAGATCACCCCAGTCATTCCCGTCACCCGGTCGCTCGCCAGGACAGCACCGGTCTTGTTGATCCGAAAGACATTCGTACTGCCTGACAACAGAGTGAGCATGCTCTTGTTCGTGAGCGTGCCGATGCTGGCCCCCCCCGGCGCCAACGTGCCTCCGACCCTGTTGGTTACGATACCATTAATCGTCCCTGTCCCGCGCAACGTACCGCCAGCCACCACTGTCACAGTACTGGCCGCCGCCAGCGAGCCATCAACCTGCAATGTGCCGTTGCTGACGGTCGTCGTGCCAGTGTAGGTATTCGCGCCGCTGAGCCGCAGGGTACCGATTCCGGACTTAGTAAGGCTAGAGCCGGTCGCATTTGCAATGACTGCCGAGATCGTTAAATCCGGATCAGGAGAAGCGGTCACATCGGCCACATTGAAGTTGGCGGCTACGTTAGCCGTGCCGGTGCCATTTATCAATGACGCCACAGATCCCCCAACCGTCACGTTGCCATTGATTCGGAGATTACTACCGCTAGCCGTCATGGTGCCCCCGTTCAAATTGACATTGTTGAACACGGCATACTGCCCGCCGTTGTCAAATGTGCCCCCATTGATATTGAGAACTGCTGTTATCGTGGAAGTGACTTCGCCAAGTTGACAAGAAGCGTTACCAAACTTCAACGTCGCACCGGAATTAACGTTGATGTTACGGGCAACCATTGTGTTGCCCAATGCGGTAGCCGTTCTATTATTGGCGCCATTATAAGCACTGGCAAGGATCACCGTGCCTGTGTTGATGTTCACATCGCCAGTAAAGGTGCTCGAGCCGCCAGAGAGCGTGAGGGTATTGGTGCCGGCCTTCGTCAGGGACCCAGCTCCGGAGAGCACGCCTGCGTACGTGGTAGCGGCGTTGTTGCCGCCAATGGTCAGGGCTATGGCATTGCCAGCACTGTTGGTCAGGCCGAAGCCAAAGCTTGTTCCAGCACTGGCGGCAGCCAGACCGCCAAAGGTGAAGTTGGTGCCGGCGACACTGTCGAAGACGAGCGTACCACCCGCCATGGTGACCGTGCTGTTGGTCGCCGCAAATTGATTGGCGAGTTTCAGCGTACCAGCATTCAAGTAGGTCGCTCCGGCGTAGGTGTTCGTGCTGGTGAGGGTCAGCGTGCCCGTGCCGCTCTTGGTCAGGGCGTTTGTGCCATTGGCCAGGATCGGGGTGGAGAGGGTCAACGTGTCGCTGGACTGGTCCGTGCGCACGACCAGTTCGGCCCCGCTCCCTGCCTGGATGCCCGTGCCGCCGGTGATCGAGCCGCCCGCCGCGTTGCCGGACTTGAGGATGCCATTGATGGTGAGGGTGGCGCCCCCCGCCAGCGTCACGTTGTTCGCATTTGCGATGTTCATCGAGGTGATCGAGGCTGTTGTCTGACCGGTGATCGCGCCGCTGCCATTGATCCACGCATACAACTTGCCACCGGTAAATGCGGCGGTCGAAGCCGTGATGCTCTCGGAATTGGCATCCGTGCCATAGTTGATCCCGCGGATATAAGTGCCCGCGCCATTCATCCATGCGAAGTCGGCAGTGGAAGTCCCACCATTGTAGAATGTGCCCTGGTCGATGAATCCGGCTGCCTTGCCGGTCAAGTTGATCGCTGTGTCCGTGCCAATCGTTCCAGGAGTTCCACCATATACAAAGTTGGCGATGGCGCCCGCAGTGCGTGTCCCCAGGGAAGAGAACGTCAGCGCCACGGTCTGGGCAGCAGTGCGCGTGGCAATGACCATGTTATCGCCAGCGGTAAATGTCAACGCGCCCATGTTCTGGCTCTTCACCCCGGCGGCGGTGGTATTGTCGTAATTGAACGTGCCTCCGCCCATAGCGAGTGCCGAATAAGCACCCGTGTTCAAGAGCGCACCACCCGCGCCCGCATCGATTGTCAGGAGGCCCGCACTCACAGTGGTCGCGCCACTGTAAGTGTTGGCACCGGAAAGGATCCAGGTACCCGTACCGTTCTTGGCTAAGGCTATCGCCCCCGTTCCGTTGACGATGGCACCACTGACCGTATTGGATCCCGTGTTTGAGCCGCTCAGATACAGTGTCTTGGTGCCAGTGGCGCCCATGGAGACCTGCCCGTTAATTTTCAAAGTCGTGCTGGACTGTGTACCGTTGTTCACAAAGTTGTAAGTCTGGTTGGGCCATTGAAGAACGAGTGGCGCATTAATTGTTTCGATGATGTTGGCAGCGGTGAGCGAGTTGAGAACCTGAATGGTGCCATCGGTACATAGTTGGAGAGGATTGCCGCCAATGGTGCCGATGTTATAATTTCCCGCGTTGGTATCGAAGGTGATGGTGAGAATCTGCCAGCCGGTACTGGAGTCAATCAAGATGGGGGTACCGGACGTGCCGTATGTTCCTACCACCGTGTTGAAGGTGGCTGTATCTCTGTATGTGTTGGCCGAGCCGCCGGGAACACCTGCGCCGCCAGCGACAGTGCCACTCGCCCAGTTATTGGCTGTGGTCCAGTTGGCGCTGGACGCTCCGGTGTTCAGCCAAGTTCCGTTCGCCGCCTGCGTGCTTCCGGTGCAAAGTGCGATTGCAGCGAGCAAAGACAGAACCAGGAACCGATTGGTTGACACGCGGCAGGAAACACAGCGTGTTGTGATCAGTGAACGCAACGTCTTGTTTTCGATATGAATACTCATAATAAACATCCTCGTTTTTTAAAGAGTCTAATAACCCCTACATGATAAGATTACCGCTTTTCTCTAAATGCTGTCTATGCAAAATAGCCGGATTCATAATAAAGCTGTATTAGCAGGTTTCCTGTTGACACCTCATCACCCGCCGTGATATTTTTCTACATGAATAACGAAAATTGTGTCAGCGATGTATACAAGGAGATAACTTTGACTACACCCCAGCCTAAGCATTTGATTATTTTTGAGACCCTCCGGGATGAAATCCTGGCGGGTAAACATACGGTTGGCAGACGTTTTCCGAGTGAGCAACAACTCGTGAAACGTTTCGGTTTTTCACGTCCGACCGTCTCACGTGCCTTACGCGATTTAAAAAACGCAGGGTTACTCGATCGCCGTCCTGGCTCAGGAACGTACCTCCATCCGTCAACCAATGGATCTACGCGCTATTTCGGCATGATTGTGCCCAGTCTTGGAACGACAGAGATTTTCACGCCGATCTGTAATTCGATTGCTTCTCATAGCCAACAGTCGGGTTGCTCGTTGATCCTCGGCAATATGTCTTCAGCCGATCCCGTGATGCGCGCCAAGCAATCCCTTGATCTGTGCCGTCAATATATCCAGCAGAAGGTCGCCGGCGTCTTTCTCGAGCCCCTTGAAATTATTCCAGGGCACGAGAGCATCAATCAGGAACTCCTGCAACTTCTTTCCAAAAGCAATATCCCCGTGGTGCTCCTCGATCGTGATATCGTTCATTTTCCTGAACGCAGTTCTTATGATCTCGTAGGTATCGACAACATGAGCGCGGGCTATCGCGTGGCCCAGTATCTGATTGACAGGGGTTCTAAACGCCTATTCTTTGTTGCGCATCCAGGTTCCGCGTCGACCGTGCAATACCGTATTGCTGGCGTTGGCGATGCCATGCTGCAAGCGGGGCTTCCGTGGGACAACAAACATGTTCTCTTTGGCGACTCTGAAAGCCGTGTCTTCGCCAAGTCGATTATGGCAAAAAAACCGCATGCGCTCATCTGTGCCAACGATGCAACCGCCGCTCAATTGATTGGTTGTCTGGCGGATCTGGGAATCTCCGTGCCTAAATCAGTTCGGATCGCCAGTTTCGATGATGTTCAGTATGCGAAATTGCTAACACCCGCGCTCACGACGATTCATCAGCCCTGCGCTGAACTGGGTGCAGTTGCGGTCCAGACTCTTCTGCAGCGAATTGCCGCACCCCAGACCCCTCCGCGTGAAATTCTCCTTCATGCGCCCCTCGTCATTCGTAAATCAGCGTAAGGAATGGTAACGGGTTATTTTTTGGCACTTGAAGATGACGTGGCTCGCTTAGCAAGCACAACACCTTTTCCGCGACGGAAGTGCTGTACGAGCGGACGGTGTGCCGGACAAACATACGAACAGGAGCCACACTCGATGCAATCCATCAACGCTATCTGCTCAGCACTCGCCACATCGTCAGCCTCAATAAATTGACTCAGCTCGGATGGAATCAGTCGCATCGGACAGGCCTCGACACAGCGCCCGCATGAGATACAAGCCTGAGAGGTATAGTCTGTTAGGTGTGCCTGAGTCAGACATAACAAGCCGGATGCAGTCTTTGTGGTCGGGACATCCAATCCGCTCACCGCGAAGCCCATCATCGGTCCGCCAGAAATGATTTTCGTGGCATGTCCGTTAAAGCCTCCACACGCATCAATCAGCGTATGATAGTGCGTCCCGCAAGGAACCCACAGGTTAGACGGATTTCCAACCGCATCGCCCGTTACGGTAATCGCTCGATACGTTAAGGGTTGCCCCTTCATCACAGCTTCGTAAACCGCATACGCTGTACTGACGTTTTCCACAACACAGCCGATATCCATCGGAAGCCCGCCACGCGGAACTTCACGCCCGGTCACAGAAAAGATTTGCTGTTTCTCAGCACCCTGCGGATAACTGGTCTCCAACACGGAAAGGGCTACGTCTCCGGTCATTTGCTTCAATGCCGCTTCCATCGTCCGGATTGCATCTGGCTTATTATCCTCGATCGCGATACGGACAGTCTTAACCCCGAGAATATTGCGAAGAATCTCGATACCAATATGAATCTCGTTGGCACGTTCCACCATCATGCGATGGTCAGCCGTCAAGTAGGGTTCACATTCTGCACCGTTAATAATGAGCGTATCTATCTTCTTGCCGGGTGGCGGCGAAAGCTTGACTGCGGTCGGGAATCCCGCGCCGCCCATGCCCACCACGCCTGCTTCCTTGACTCGCTCAAGCATGGCCTTTTCATTGGAGCCTTGCCACTCTTTAAAAGGTTCCAAAAACTCAACTTCATCGCTACCGTTCGGCTCGATAATCACCGCCTGGGACATACGTCCAGCCGCAGTCGGCACGGAGACCATCGCGGAAATCTTGCCTGCCACAGGCGCATGAACAGGAGCAGAGATATGTCCGTTCTGTTCTCCAATGAGCTGGTTGCGCTTAACCTCATCCCCCTGCTTGACCACTACTTTCGCTGCAGCACCCAGATGTTGTTGCATCGGAACAAACAAATGATCAGGCGTCGGGATCGCCCGAAGAACAGAACCTGACGTAACGTCTTTGAAATAGTGCGGATGAATCCCGCCCTTAAAAGTGAATGTTGATTTTTCAGTCTTCATGTTCAGTAAGTTTTTCTATATTCCATAAGCTTATCCGATGCCTAAGCCAAACGAATACATTTCCCAGGACACTTAGTCATTATCTCTGGATTGTTCAATGCTTTCGAGTAATCCACCTTGGCCAGAAAGCCATCCATGGTGATCGCATCACCCGCAAGTGTGGTACAAATCTTGCATCCCAGGCATCCGGTTCCGCACACTTTTTTGACGACAGGTCCTTTGTCCTGCGAACTGCATAGGACATGAATCTCAGCTTTAAACGGCACCAATTTAATCAATTTACGCGGACAGGTCGCCACGCATTTTCCGCATGAAATACAACGTTGCTTATTCACCTTGGCAATCCCCTTTTCAAGACGAATCGCCTGAACAGGACACGCACGAACGCAGGAGGCATAACCTAAACAGCCGTAGGTACATCCCTTATCACCACCCGCCGTTGCTTGCGCAGCCGAACATTCAGCAATTCCGTTATAATAGGATCGCCGCAGAGCTTCGGTAAAGTCGCCACAGCACAACACCAGCGCCACCTTGCGTTCAACCCCCGCGCCCGGATCTCGCCCGAGTGCCGCACCAATAGCCCTTGCGCCTTCACTCCCAGCCGGCGCACACCTATTGAGTTCCGCACCCTCTTTCACAATCGCTCGGGCATAGTCTGCGCATCCGGCAAATCCGCAACCGCCACAATTCGCACCCGGTAAACATCCCGTAATCTTAACAATGAGCGGGTCTTCCGGTACGGTTAAAAATTTATCGGCAACTGCCAATGCGGCAGCACTCACAAGTCCTACCCCGCCGATACACAATGTTGATGTTGTAATTGGATCCATAAGTTAAATTGAATACTGTGTTAACCAAAAAAAGTCTGCTATTTGACCAACCCACTGAAGCCCATAAAGGCAAGACTCAACAAGCCCGCCGTCACCAACGAAATGGCAACGCCTTTGAAGCAACGGGGCGGATCAGCACGATCAATCTTCTCGCGCAGCCCCGTGAAAATCAGCAAGGCAAACGCAAAACCGACCGAAGCGGCAAAACCAAAAAGTACAGATTTGATAAAGCCATTCCCATCCTTCATATTGATAACGGCCACGCCCAGCACGGCGCAATTGGTGGTAATCAAAGGGAGATAAATGCCCAAGGCTGCATGAAGCGGTGGCGCAAAACGTTTCATCACAATATCAATCAACTGAACCAATGCTGCAATAACCAAAATAAAGGCAAGCGTCTGCAAAAACTTTTCAAGCCCCAGCGGTTCCAGCAAGTACTTTTGAAACGCCCAGGTAACCGCCGAAGCGATCGTGATCACGAAGATAACTGCACCCGACATGCCCATCGCGGTCGGAATTGACTTGGAGACGCCTAAAAAAGGACAAATACCCAGAAAACGACTCAACACAAAATTATTCACCAGAATCGCGCTGACCAGCAAAATAAAATATTCCATGAAAAAAACTCCTTTTATAGCTCAATGAGGAGACATGAGTCTACTCGAATGATACGTTTCTTTCAAGCCTAGCCTTTCATCGTGCGCAACCCCGTTTTATTGACTAGGACATGAAGACTCGGCGAATAGGCATCCATGCCTGTTCTATTTCCACTTGTGCCCATGGCTGTCGAGAGGTTAAACAGGCATTACCTTGACGCAGCAGGCGATTATCTGAAGCATTTTGAAGCCCCCTACCGAATCATTTACTAACTGGGGTTTTAACTAGAACTTCGATGAGGTGTTCCGTATTCCGACAAGACCGACTGAAATAGTTTTTACCCCTCGGGGTTTACCCAGGAATGAAGTTTGCTGGCTAGCGTTGCGCATGAAACCTCACCTTGTACACATCAACTAATGCGTACGTATCCGCCGTTCACCCATACCACAAGAATCGAAGCTCTCGAAAACGAAAGGAAGCAACAAGATGAAGATCAGAGCCCCGAGTCGACAGTGATGCGATAAAAGCATGCTGGAGCATTAGTTGCACTTAAATCCATGTAGGTGTTTTCAGGAGGAACGGCTTCAACGCCGGTTGCTATCGGCTCAAAGGCGCTCCGTAAATCCGTCGTCCGTTCAACCCGATAACGCTTGCCCGTCACGCTCTGCCATTTGACCATAAATCCAGCACACGGTTTATCAAGGGCCGGAACCGCTTCAGAATGGGTGATTTTAAAGACGGAAAAACGATCATTGGGATCGGTTCCTGCCTTATATTCAGCATCATTATCCATACCGTCCCCGTCCGGATCAGCCTTCAGAACGATATTTGTCGTAGTGTTGAAATAACGCCATGCCCACGAATCCGGGATGCCGTCTCCATCCGTATCAAGCGTAGAAGAAGGCACCACACTCACGATACCGTTGTTCACTGTTAAGGGTACCTGACTTGCCAGATTCCTTCCGTAATCACCCCCCAGATCACTTCGGGCTATAATCAAGTCTATCGTACTCCCCAAGGACGCGCCGGCGTTCAGCTGAAAGAGGATTTCAAAAAGAACGCCCGACTGACTGCAACTTCCATCTGAACAGGCCAGCACCACATCCAAAGACCCATAATGGTCTTTGAACCCCATGATAAACTGGCTGCCTACAGCACCCGTATTGGTCACGGAAAGGACCTTGAGCAAAATCGGATCGTAGTTGATCTGTATCTGCGCGCTCGCCACCGGCGTGGAGGCATCCAGCACCACCTGCGCCTTCACGGTCTCTCCAGCAGCGCCTTCATACGTCGTGCCAATGCTGAGGCCTTCGGCTTGCGTCAAACTAGCCATCAAGAGAAAAGTAAAAATGATCGCATTATCCTTCATTTTGGTTTTCCATACTCCTGCATAGACTCTGAAACGTTCATTTGAATAGAGAAAGTCTCATGTTTCACAGGAAGCTTGACATACGTGTGCCCAGCCAATGGCTTTTTCAACGCAGCCAGGATTTGTCCAAGATCATTGCCGTGTTTCTTCGCAAGTATACGGCGAATTTCATGGACTTCTTCAACGACAGGATCATTCAACATCTGACACCTCCAGTAACTGTTCCGGCGTGATAATCATCGGCGATGCATATCCCAACGACTTCAAAACATCATAAATCTTTGGCAACATAAATGGATTGGCAAG